>JBHPHI010000047.1:0-2119 GCA_042569595.1 Patescibacteria group bacterium | reverse complement strand
GAAAAACTAGAATCTCTTCCAGATGACCATCCAAAAAAAGATGTTTTGATAGAGAGGCTTGAGAGTAGATATGAAAAGCACGTTACAAAAATTGAGGAGAGAGCGGAGAGATTAACTGACAAAAAGGAAGAAATTCTTGAGAGATTGGAAAGTAAGAAAGAAAGATTTGAGACGATAAAGGACTATGTGCAAGAGAATAAAGAGGAAAGAGAGCAAATGAGGGAAGAATATAAACAAAAATTAGAAGAACTGAGACAAAAAAGAGCAGAAGCTGTTGAAGCCATGAGAGAGAGAGTTAAAGAAAGCTCTGGAAGCGCAAAAGAAGCTGCAAAAGAGATGATGGAGACAAAGAAACAAATTAACTCTGAAATGAGGGATTTGGTAGAGCAAAAAAAAGTGGATTCCATGGAGCTTCGAAGCAAGTTTAAAGAGAGAATGGAAGATGAGGCTGCTGAAGCAAAAGTGAGATATATAGAATCCAAGAAGGCTCCAGCAGTGAAGTTTCAGGAGAGAGTGCAAGACCAAGAATCTACAAGCGCTTCATCTGATGATTCACCAGATATTATGACCTCAGGAGAAGTGAACAAAGTTCTTGGGGCTCAAGATTATCAGCCAGTAGGGTTTTTTGAAAAGCTTGGTTGGTGGTTTGCTGGAAACTAAATAGTTTTTTAGATTAGCAAGAAAAGCCCGGGGAAGCCCGGGTTTTTTGTATTGAGAAACAGTCGTAAATAGACTACTGTTAATTTATGAGAAAGTTTTGGCAAAAGAAGAAAAAGAGGGTATCTACAAAACAAGCAGTATATTTGGGAATATTTTTGATGGGATTGGTGGGTTTCTTGGCATATTTTGGTAGAGAGGGGATATATAAGATTGCTTCTCGTGCAAGCAGCAAGACTGCTTCTTTAGTGATAGATGTATCGACGGTGAGTAAAAAGATTGATAATTCTTGGCAGCATATTGCTCAAGGGGGAGAGGATTTGAGCTCAAACATGTTTTCTCCTGTTGAAAATGAATTGAAAGGTTTGGAGCCTAAGACTGTGAGAATAGATCATATGTATGATGGATATGGTGTGGTTAGACGTGAGGGAGGACAGTTAGTGTTTGATTGGAGTAGATTGGACGAAGTAGTAAAAAGCATAACGGACGCAGGAGCTACTCCAATGCTTTCTTTGTCATATATGCCTGTAGATTTGGCAAATGGAGATATTGTAGGACAGCCTGATGACTGGAATGAATGGAGCTTGGTGGTGGAAAGGACGATAGAGCATTATTCAAAGACTTTGGCGATACCAAATATTTCTTATGAGGTGTGGAATGAGCCAGACTTATTTGGAGGATACAAGACATATGGAGATGTAAATTACCTAAATATGTATTCGTATGCAGTTTATGGAGCTAATAGGGTGCGAGGGGCACAACCATATGAAATTGGTGGACCAGCAACAACGGCTTTTTATTCTGCATGGATGCAGAACTTGTTAAAGCACACGACAAATAATAGTTTAAGATTGGACTTTTTGTCTTGGCATAAGTATTCGATAAATATTGATGACTATGAAAAAGATGCGAGGAAAGCTGGGATAATGTATCGAAAATATCTTGATAGATTTCCTAGAGGTATAAAGCTGTATTTAACGGAGTCTGGCCCAAACAGCGAGAATGATCCAAGTTACGATAGACAATCTGGAGCTGCACATCTCGTGTCTGTGGCTGCTGCTCTTAGGGGAAAAGTAGATAGAATATATGCTTTTGAGCTGGTGGATGGAAAAGACCCTGAGGGTCAGCAGGATTGGGGTAGGTGGGGAATGGTGACTCATCCTGAAAAGGGAGTAAAAATAAAACCTAGATATATTGCAATGCAATGGCTGAATCGCCTGAATGGCTGGGGAATTGATGTAGGTGGTCAGGGAAGTTGGGTTCGGGCAATTGCAACAAAACACAAAGTAAATGGCTATCAGTTATTGGTGGCGAATTATGATCCATATGGAACTCATAATGAAACTGTGCCAGTGACAGTATCTGGATTGGAGGCTGGAACGTATGACCTGATAAGGGAGTATTTTGGAAGAGGAGAAACGAGTGATGTGGTAAACGTAGGAGTTGATGGAGAGTATATTTT
>JBHPHI010000046.1:0-2469 GCA_042569595.1 Patescibacteria group bacterium | reverse complement strand
ATTCTGTAGCATTGGCAGTTGGTATTTCATCAGAAACAAAGACAGAGTAGTTGTAGGAGGGGATGTCGGCAACCTGCGCAGCTGGATAAGAAGTGCCAGAAGAGCTTGGACTGTATACTGCGATTCTTCCCACACCACCATCACCGCCATCGTAAGCTGGGGTAGTGCCTCTTGTTCCACCATACGCCCTGGTTTTATAATCCCCAGAACTGTTTGTGTTTCCCATACCTACTTGATTTCCTATCATTTTAACTGAGCCCCCAGCACCTCCGCCCCCAGCTCCTGGATCCCAGGTAGTGTTTACACCATTTCCGCCATCACCTCCATCTGTCGAAAGGGTTCCGTTTACTGCGATAGAGTTGGCTGCGATGTATACAATTCCACCGCCATCACCTCCAGCACCGCTTGAGACGGTGCTGTTTGCTACACCACCAGCAGCTCCACCCGAGCCCATGAAGAGTTGATCTAAATTAGTATCACCATAAGTACCACCACCACCACCTCCTCCTGAATAAGTAGTTCCTCCTACATCAGAACCATTACCACCGTTTCCGGATGAGTTAGTGCCACCATTTGATCCTGAATTAACTCCACTTTGACCACCATTTCCAGCAGCTCCATATCCACCACCTCCACCACCGGCTGCATGAGAGCCGTCACCATCGGCAGCACTTCCACCACCTCCACCACCACCACCGAGAGTAGCTGTGCCTGTTCCACCAGAGTAACTACCACTAGTAGCGCCTCCACCACCACCTCCACCACAGAGACCATTTGCACCAACTTGTGAAGTTTGGTACCCACCATCTCCGCCACCATCAAGATCACAGAAAGCTTCACCACTTGGAACAGCTACATTGTAAGAGCTAATAGAAGCCCCACCTCTATATCCCTTACTATTGGCGTGTAGGGTTCCGTTTATTGCAATGTGTTCTTTAGCTCTAAAGAACATAACCCCACCCTTACTGCCATCCCAATCTGAGGGATAGAAATTGATACCGGTGTTAACCGTGAGGTTGTTGTAGTGGGGAACTCTTTGAAGCATGACTCTTTGAGTTCCTGCAGCTACTCCTAGGTTACTGTCATCATCTAGATTGTCTCCGTAGTATTTAGTTTTGCTTTTTGTAAAGTAAATGGTGTCTCTATCCACATAATCTATGAAGAGAGTTTCATAGTTTCCAACATTATTGTATGAAGAACTGCTTCCTTGTAGGTTAATGAGAAGTATTTCATCACCTGATGCTAGACAACCATCTGATGGAGCTTGATTAATGACAGCTGAATTACTAGTGAGAGTGAGAATGTTGTAGTTAACTGCATCTCCACCATCTGAGCAGGATCTACCTGCAATAGAGTTACTAACGTTAATGTCTGTACTTGAGCTAATAGTGACATCCCCATCTTTACCTGATCCAGGATCAAACTCTCCTAGGATGGTGATTCCAGTTTCACCCTTGCTGATTCTGTCTGTTTTAATGTCATCCAAGTCATCGGTTATTATCCTTAGTCTTGAATCTAAGTTAATTTCATCTGTCCAGTTTTGGTTGGCTAGTCTATCGTTAACTACTTGAGCTGATCCATCGTTGTAGTTAATCCTTACTTCACTTAGTGTTGGGGTTTCAAAGACATCAGTGGTGGAGAGTATGGCTCTGTACTGAATGTAGTTGTCTGCAGTAGAGGAGATGGTTGATCCACCTGGAGTAGTTAAGTAGGACTGAGCATTTAGGTTGTCTATGTAGACTACGTTACTGTTTTCTGAGCTGGTTACCCTAAGCTTGGTGATACCATCTCTGCTGGTACCGGTGATATCTGAGATATCCCAGTACACCTTTTGCCAGACATCTGCTTGGACTATATTCACACTCTGTTCTTCTTCTGTAGCTGCTGCTTCTCCAATACCAAGAGTTATCACACTACCTGCTGTACTACTTCTTACCCACATAGTTAGGTAATCTCTACTACTAATGTCTGTTGAGCTAATGGTGGCTTCAGCAAACCCACCTGCAGCAGTAGTAGTAAACTTAGTTAAGTTCCCAGCTGTGCCTTCATCTTCATCTTCGTAGTAATCAATACCCCTAGTTACATCTCCATCCGCAACAGTAGCGTTAGTACCAGTCCAATTAGTGTGAGTATTGGCAGTCTCTAAAGTAGTAGACGAACTAGTTGGTCCCCAAGACTCCCAAGTTCTATCTGTAGAGTCTGTGCTGTCACCTGAACGTGTCTGGAACTGAATCTCTGTTCCAGTTGCAAGATTCTCTGTCCACTCTATATTTCCGAAACTTGTAGCACCATCTGTGCTTATTTCTTTACTGATAACTACCTCATAAGGATTGTGTTCATCAGCTAAAGTATCAATATTGTAGGATGGGGAAGAGGAGCCACTAATAGTATCGTCATAGTACACCGCTATTCTTCCAACACCACCTGCGCCTCCGTTGTATCTAGGATCTGTTCCGGCTGCGCCCCCAC
>JBHPHI010000045.1:0-2554 GCA_042569595.1 Patescibacteria group bacterium | reverse complement strand
CTGCCCACGCATTCAAAACATCTGCCATTTCTTCGCTTGTCAACCACGGATGGCTTCTTCCGCATGCTTGACCGGATCTGCTTTTATACCAACCTTTATAAAACCATGGACTTTCCGCAATTTTTTCATATGCCTGACTAGTCCATCCATCTCTCCCATTTTGGGTGTCCCAAAACCCAGGAGTGCTGTGTCCATTTGAAGAATAAGATTCTTGATAACCACCCGAAGTAGATGCATACCATGTAGAAAATGGTTGTCCATTTGCATATACCACTTTTCCTCTGGTTTCATTCACAGCCTTTTCCCAGTTTCCTCCCTTTGGATTTGGTTTAAATACCTGACAAGCCTCAGTTGCGCAAATTGAACCCCCCCTCGCAAGAGCATAAGATCTTGCGGCAATAGCCTGAGCTTTCAATGCCTCCATACCTCCTTGATCACCCCAGCTGTTTGGCACTTCATAAATTCCTTTTGCATAATCCTCCAACGAAAACGTTCCATACCCTTCAACAATAATTTGTGCGTTTGGGTCATGATCTCGAACTTCTATTCCTCCACCATAATATGCCTTCAAAATATCTTGATAGTTTTGACCGCTTTTTGCCCTCCCAAAAGCCCCATACTGACTCATTCCCTTAAAGTGTGGTGCTCCAAAAGAAAAAGCCGCAAAGGCAGGTGAAAAACCAGGACTATAATCAGGCCTGCTCGCAGGATCATCCGCCAAAGGCACATCTCCCACCGTCGTTTGAAAGGTTCCAGATTTTTTAGCCAAGATTTCCTGCTGTCTTGCAGTAAGTTCAGAAATTTGCTTTGATAGCTCTTCTTGATAGTCCTTTGCTCCAGCAATCTCTCCTTCAAAAAAAGCTGCTTCTTGCTCAAACTGCTGCCTAAGCACCGCTAGAACAACTTTTTTCTTTTCCAACCCATCTTTGTCTCCTTCTAGTTGAATCAGTTCTTGAGTAATTTTAACTATGGTTGCCCTATTGTCGTCAGCAATAGCCATTTGATATGAAAGTTGCCTAGAAAACTCGGGCGCATTCGCTGAAGCCAACATCATCAATAAGGGCGAGGCTGTTCTGGAATATTTATAATAATCTCGAACCCTCATAGACAGTGTTAAAAACCCATCTTCCAAAACTTCTTCTTGTTTCAAGATATCATCTCCGAGTTGTTCCACTTCTTTGTCTGCCTGAATTAACTGAGATCTTATCCCTCTTATTTTTCCTTGCAAATTCTTCAACTCAGCCTCCAAAGGAGAAGTGGCTGCTTCAGATAATTGTCTTAATTTTGATAACTCATCTATTTGTTTTTGAATCTCTTCAACTGGATCCACTGCGCCCACAAATCCAACAAAAAAAACAAACAACAACACACCAATAGACAAAATCTTTCTTGGCTTCATATCCTTACAATTGTACTCTATCAAACCATCTAAAAAACTACCTGACAAAAACCAGACATGATAAACTACAAATTATATGAAGCTCAAATTAATACTAGTTTCAGCCGCAATATTATTCCTGTCTGCTTCTCCGATTCGAGCAGATGATGTAGCCGACACTGTGTGTGCCCCAGTTTCTGGATCTGAACATGGTCAATGTGTAACTTGCGTTAGTGGAGGAGGTGCGTGGACTGGATTGGGCTGCATAGCTGCAGACGCTGATGAATTTGTTGTTGCCTTATTAAAATTTGCAGTCGGAGCAGGTGGAGGGATAGCTTTTCTTATGTTGATTTATGGAGCATTCCTCTACACCACATCAGCCGGAGACCCGAAAGCTCTTGAGAACGCAAAAGGCACTATAGGTAGTTCTATCACAGGACTTATGTTAATAATTTTCTCAGTTGTAATCCTAAACATGATCGGGTTTGAACTATTACAACTTCCAGGATTTTAGCATGAAAAATATTTTTATTCCCATAAAGGTACTCGCAGCAGAACCTCCGTCATTCTCAGAAATGGCAAACGATCTCAACTCACAGGGAATTGGTCTCACAGACCCAAAGATGAACACATTGGGGGGAATTATTTCAACTCTTCTGCCCTACCTACTTACTTTGGGTGGGTTAGTGTTGTTTTTTATGCTCGTTTCAGGTGGCTTCTCGATTATGACATCCATATCAGATCCAAAAGGATCAGAAAAAGGTAAGCAGCAAGTCACAAACGCCATTCTAGGATTCATTATCTTGTTTATCTCTTATTGGATTTTCCAAATACTAGAAATAATGCTTGGGATAAACATTTTTGGAAGCTAGTTTCCGCCAAATCTTCTTTTTCTGTTTTCAAACTCTCTTAAAGCAGCATCAAACTCTTTTTCATCAAAGTCTGGCATTAATACTTCAGTAAAATACAACTCACTATATTCACATTGCCACAATAAAAATCCAGAAAGTCGCATCTCTCCTCCAGGACGAATTATTAAATCTGGATCAGGTAAGTCTTTTGTGTCTAGGTTGCTTGAAATCACTTCAGATGTAACATTATTGTTTTCAACCTTGTTCATCGTTCTTACCAACTCATCCCTTCCTCCATAATTTAATGCAAACGTCACAGTAATTC
>JBHPHI010000044.1:0-2739 GCA_042569595.1 Patescibacteria group bacterium | reverse complement strand
CACGAACATGTTTCAAAAACTGGAGAATCATGTGATTGATGTATTCGTACAAAAAATCATTCCTACCCACCCGAACCATCTGTTCATTTAAAACCTCTTTTTGCTCAAAAGGTCTCAAATCAAGCTCGACCGCAAAACAAGCAACATTACTCTCAGATTCTTTAATAAAGAAATACCCAAAATCATACGCACCTTCATGTCCACTTGAAGAATCCGATGATTTTGCGCTTAAAGTAAAAGCTGACTGTCCAATTTTTGCATTTTCTAAAAATGGAATTATTGAATTCAACCACAAATTCCCAACAACATCATATTCTTGACCGATAAACATTCTTTCAACCAAATCTCCCTCTCCTACAGACTCCCTCAATTTTCCAACCACATCAACTTCATAATCATATTCGAAATATTTAACGCGAGTATCTCTTCCACCCACTTCGTTTAAATGAGTAGAAACATCCTCACGCACTTCATTAAGCAGTAACGATCGGGCCCTATCATCACCATACACGGTTCTCAATTGCTCCCACCTTCTTAAGTCATACCGAACATCATAAGCAAGGGGGCTTCTGATTGGCGCAGCCAACTCTTCAAGCGCTTGTATTGTTGCATGTGGGTTCGTTTGTTCTAAACTAAAATGCGCACCACTTTCATTTTTTTGAGTCAGTTCAAAGTCTGTTTCTATAAATAAGCCCATTAAAAAACCTTCCTCGAAAAGGAAGGTGTAAAAAAATTTCCTGCTCGGGAATTCCATAACACCAAAAGGCCTGGCTTGTTAGAAATAATCAACTAACTTTACAGTTGCGGCACAGCTTCCGAATTGCACGGAATTCCAATGATGTTAAATCATTCTGTTAATAGTAACAATCTACAAATAACAATCAGTCTTGTCAAACCTACAAATAACCCTCAGTATCCAAAACATCTTCCTCATCAATCTCGTAAACATCTAAATTTAAAACCGAAGATGCTCTATCTTTACTTGCTTTATATGATTCTAATAACCTTTCAAACTCAACTCCCGCCTCGTTTCCTTCCATATGACTCACAATAGACATCAATACTTTTTCGTGAGCCACTGCAGAATCATAATATTTTTTCCACAAATTCAATGTTTCTTCCTTTTCCATCTGATCCAAAAGCGTAATTGCTTTTTGCGAATAAAGTTCTGCTTTCACCGCTGTCTTGTGTGCTAAATCATACTTATTACCCCCCACCAACACTTGAGAAGCTCCCATTCTTTTGTCGGAATATAAAATCAAAGTCTCTACCTTCAAAGTAGGGTCTTTCATCAAGAGCAATCGAATCTTGTCCCTAACCATTTTTAACCAATACAGAGCATGGTCTGGCAATATCCCTGGATAAGCCATGTAGTAGGAGTTTATTTTTGCACTATTTGTTGAAACGCTCGTACCAGATGAGGTTGTCATTACCACATCACTTTTTGCTCTTGATTCGCTTGCAACAGAAACACTCAAAACAACTGCAGCAAACAACAAAGAAATAACTTGGAGTGCGTATTTTTTCATAAGACCCACATTGTAGGCTCGCCTCCTCAAGAAGTCAAACTGTTTCCATCACTACACAAATACGACACCGCCACCCTAACTAAAATTTCAGTCAGTCTTTTTACGCTTGTTAAATCAACCCACTCTTGACTCTCATGAGATCCTCCGCCTTTTATTGGCACTTGAGTAACAGCAGGTATCCCATGCTCATGAAACATCCAAGCATCATTCCATGGACCAATGCCTTCCACGTGTGGAGGTTTTTTTGTTACTTTTTTGTAACCATCAACCAAAAATCTCACAATTTCCTCTTCTTTATCTATCTCCACAGCAGGAGCATATAAAAGATCTTCCAACTTATACTTAACTCCATCAATTTTCGACAATTTTTCTTCTATCAACATTCTTATTTGCCTATTAGAGTTTCCTGGCATCAACCTAACATCACCATACGCAACACATTTGTCGGGAACAATGTTTATTGCAGAACCTCCCTCGATCAATGTAGGAAAGGTTAGCATCGGTTTTTTTCCAGGAAAAACCTTAGAATTCTTATGAGGAATCTCTAGTTTTTCAAGCAATTTAACCAGCTGCATCATGTCAGAAACTGCATTTCTTCCTCTTTCTTTTTTTTGCCAAGCAGACACGCCCGTATGCACTGCCTCACCAAAGGTAGTTATCTTAAACCTGTATCCACCCCTGTGTCCTATTCCTATTTGAGGCCCTGGCTCAGCAACAATTGCTGCCTTATATCTTGAGTCCTTACTTAGAAGGTGTTTTGTTCCAAAATCACTACAACCCCCCGGCTCTTCATCCACCACAAACTGAGCAGTCAATCTCCCACACAAATCAAGATCAAGATCTTTTATAGCCTTTAATGCAAACACATATGCTGACAAGGAAGCTTTCATGTCCAACACACCAAGCCCATACATTTTATTCCCTCTAACTGATCCAGAAAATGGATTTGTTTTGTAAGACTTGGTGGGTATTACAGTATCCATATGTCCGTTAAACACCAAGCTCTTTCTGAAACGACTCTTTCCGTAATGAACAATAACATTAGGTCTGCTTCTGCTTTGACCAACTTTTTTTGGAGAAAAACCTTCTTTTTTTAGAGCCTCATATATTAACCCTGCCACTTCTTTCTCTATTGGGTCATCAACTCTTGAGTTATTGGGGGTGTTTTTTTATTTTTTTGGACAAGTTGCAAACTTTTTAAGATATAGAG
>JBHPHI010000043.1:0-2923 GCA_042569595.1 Patescibacteria group bacterium | reverse complement strand
GAGCTGATGGAGTTTCAGCAGTAGTTGAAAAAGGAAAAAAAGTTGCAGCTGGAATTGGAGTTTTATTAGAACTGATTAGAGACGCCAAACAAAGGAATCAAGAGAGCCAGTCTGAACCTGATGAAACAGGTCAACCACCATACACACCTGATGTTGGCGATGAAGAAATTGTTGATTTAGTGGAAGTAGCGCCTAATAAATTTGAAGTACGAGAATAAACAAAATGACAGAAAGAGTTTCAGCAATACAATCATATTTAAGACACGGAACAGAGGGTCCTCCTCAAAATAGTGGTGGTGGCGCTTTTTCCCAATACATGACGCACGGAACAGAACACGCACCCCCTCCCTCCGAAGCCAAACCCACAGATACTGGCAGTCCTATTGATGGTCTATCTATGGATGACTTCAGAGTAAGCAGGCAGCTTTCGTTAAGACAGGTAGAGCATGAAGAAAATGTCACCAATGCCTTACTAAGAGTGGCTGCTGCCAGCCTACTTAATAAGCCACTTCCAAGATTTGGGGTCTCTGCCGCAGACATAGCCCAGGAAAAAGTTATCCAAACAACTGAAAAAGCATTAAATAAAGTCGGAGACATATCCACCAGACTTCAAATTCCTACTGAAAAAAACGTTGCACAAACTGTAAAAAAATTGGAAAATGCTTACAAAAGGGCGATGCCTCTTGGGGATGGTCAGCCAGTTTCACTTCAAAGATTAGACAAAGATATTCACAACGGAGCATATAGGCTATATTCAAGAGCTTGGGAGTTAAAACCCCCAACGAGAAAAAATGATCTTACCCCAGATGAATATGCACTTGCCGAGCAAATTTGGCAACTTAGAAAAGACTTGACCCCCACACAACTAAAACAGTTGATGTTTGAAGCCATTTTTGACAGATCAATGGATATTACAGCTAGACAATCTGAATCCAGGTTAGGACATAAGCAGCAACACATGTTAAAAAACCTGGAACAATTAGCAAATATTCCACCAGAACATTGGTTTGTAGTAGATTGGGTGACTTCAGAAGTAATGCTTACTCCAGAAGAACAAAAACGCCTAGAAGATTCTGTTTGGGCAGTTACTGCAAAAAACATCGCACTAAGACAAATCGGAGAAACAGACATGACCACTCTTCCAATACACATGCTCTCCACCGCAAAATCCCCAGGTGACGTGATTATGTTTGCAGATAAACCAGACTACATAAACTTGCTCCAAAAGAAACTTGGAAGGTTTTATCCATATGTTGATAAATTTTTAGTTCAAAAACTTGGAGGGACCGTACAATTTACTCCCAAAGGTAGAGAGACTCCTTTTGGAGAAATTGCCGTCAGAGATCCACAAGGAACAATAGATCAAATTGCAAAACTAGCAGGACTAGCAAGATCTGCAAATAGTTCATTTGACTTAATGACAAGAGTAGTAAGAGCACAAAATGCGCCTCCAAAACGTCAAATTCGACCCAAGGCAATTACAAATCTTCTTGGAAGAGAAGTATTCACTACAAACCATCCGGAATCACCACATTATTATAGATACGTGAAAGAAGCTGAAGATTTAGCAAAAAGAAGAGATTTAGCATTAGATGCATTGGCGTCAGCAATCGGCAATCGACCACCAAATACTAAAATTGATGACCTACCACCAGCAACTGCAGCTGTTGTAAATCACCAAAGACAACTAATTGACCACATAAACAAAAGAGGTGCTAGGATCCATAAAAATTTAACTGGCAGATACCCCTGGGAAAAAGACCCTAATCAAAAATAACTCACTACAAAGAGTAGTGGCCGCGAATCATAAAGATTTGCCGTCATCACGGCCACATAAATGCTCTCTTTGGGTTTTTGGTTTGTTTCATTTTTCTAGGGAGATGTAATTGTTAGGATGTAATCATCTGGCAACACTTCAGAAAGTAAGTCGTGTAGGGTTGTTTTTGCATTTTCTTGAGCAAGAAACATCAGATCCTCTGATGATTCCACCAACTCCCACACTGCTTGCTCTAACGCAGACATTAATTCTGCTTCGTTAACATCATCACCGTCTAAAGAGGCCAGCCAACCATCGTTATTGTTGATTACAAGGGTGTCTGGTATAACATCCACAAGAAAAACTTCTGCTACAGGGATGCTCAGAGTTATCTCATTTTCATTCTGACCAACACTTGATGATGTTATCTTCTCAAGATCAACCCCAATAATTACTTCAGTACAGGCGTAAATTGAAGAGCTTTCTCCAACCCACCCTGAAGCATTTATTTCCTCTCCAAAGAAGACTAAAACTATATCTTCATCAAGAGTGAGTTGGTGACAAACTCTAGTAATTAAACTTTCAAGCCTACCAACTTGAGTTACTTCACCGATAAAAACCTCTCCATTGAAAACGTATACATCTTCGTCAACTCGAACTGGAGACTGAACTGGTAAATTGCATGCAAGACTGATCAGTAAAAATATCGAAGCCAAAAACCAAAATTTTCTACTTCTATAAAACATCTTCAACTCCTCGTGGAGTAGCTGCATAGCTCGTCTGTTTATAAACGAGATTCTGCGGGCAAATGCACAATCTCGTCTACAAACAATCCTACAAACCAAAAAACTGTCAAAGAGCGAAATACTTGCTTTATGTAGAGCGCCTTCACCCAAATAAAGCTTGACCAGTATTATAATAAAAACCTCTATAAATCACAACTATAGGTTATATATTTCACTATAATTGGTTGAGTTTTTATCTACAAATTAATTTAAACAAATTATTTATAGGTTTAATTTGTGTATAAATCCAAACAAAAACTTGACTACAAAAATCAAATCAAGATAATATATCTCTTATGGGTCCAGACAAAGAAGCAAAAATACCAGGAAAAATGACATCACTATCAAAAGGGGCTGCCTGTCTTTGGTCCTGTGTCTGTGG
>JBHPHI010000042.1:0-3336 GCA_042569595.1 Patescibacteria group bacterium | reverse complement strand
GGATAGAGGCAATAAAATAAGCATCGGCAAAAATCTAGTCAAATCTCTAAGCCTAGACAAAGAAACAGGGCCCAAGAATAAGTCTCTTGATGGAGAAATCAGGCTGGTTGCATCCAAAAGTATCATCCAAATAGAAAATAAGTAAAAATACATTCTCTTTTTATTATCTTTAGCTCGAGACATTGGAAAAAAACTTGGTGTTGGAGGATATGTATCCAATCTAAGAAGAACTCGAGTAGGAGAATATTTGCTTAAAGACTGTGTTGAGTTTGATGAACTTGATGAATACTTTGCTGATTTTTTTTCAAAAACGGATACGTTATAGTACAATAGTCACCTCTAGCGGGTGTAGTACATCGGTAGTATATCTCCCTTCCAAGGAGAAGAGGTGGGTTCGATTCCCATCACCCGCTCCAAGCGCCCGTAGCTCAGTTGGATAGAGCAACTGCCTTCTAAGCAGTAGGTCGCAGGTTCGAATCCTGCCGGGCGTACTTAGTATAATAATTTGAAGGAGGAATTATGAGTAAAATCGATGACTCTACGAGATTCGACGAAGTAGATGAAAAGAATAAGCAAGATGCAGCAGAATCTTTTCAGCCGTCTACAAATGATGACCCTTCTTCTGATGTGGTAGATATAGATGAGGCTGTGAAGGAAGTGTATGGAAATAAACCTAAGCCAGGAGAACCCTGGACAATGGGAGATGAAGTGGAAAAGGATGAAAAGGATAGAAGAGGTATTTAACCTCTGATAAGGTGGCTGTAGCTCAGTTGGTAGAGCGCCTCTCTGTGGAAGAGGAGGTCGCGGGTTCAAATCCCGTCAGCCACCCAAAGGATTGATGTATCAATCTATATTGGAAGAATCATCTTCTTTTTCGGCTTTTCGTGCTTTTGATTTTTCTATTACTTTTGCTACATAGGCTGGGTCTTTTAATATAGCGAGCTTTTCCTCTTTTGTTTGTACAATTTTCTCGTCTTGTTCAAATATTCTTTTAAGAGTGTCGTCGATGTTTGTTTCTCTTGCGTCTGGTTCAATTTCTGTCATTGTAGCCTGATTGTAACAAATCTACTGTTTTCGTTGAAGAAATAAGTTCGAATATCGTCTACTAAGTGACCCTAAACTAAGATTTTCTAGAAGATGTTTTTTTGAGTGATACGGTGAAAGTTGTCCCCTCACCTTCTTTCGTGTCGAATGAAACTGCTCCACCCATTTTATCCATTGATAATTTTACTGTGTACAGCCCAAGACCAGTTCCTCCTACTCCACCCTCAGTATCTCTTTGGAGCCGGGAATATTTTTTGAATATTTTGTGTTTTTGATCTTCTGGAATTCCATGCCCGGTGTCAGTGACTGATATTTTAAATATTCCTTCATCTTCTTGAGTGGAAATTGTAACACTCCCATTTTTTTTGTTGTATTTGATTGCATTTGAAATTAGATTATCAAGTACGTCCGAAAGTTTGCTGCGATCAGCCAAAACATATACATTTTTGCCGTCAGTTTTTTTGTCAATTATTTTCATTTCCATAGTTTCTGAAAGAGCTTTAGCACGAAGAACACTTTCTTCTATGACTTCAAAAGGCATTACAGGCTCGATCTTTATTTTTACATGTCCTGCTTCTGTTCTGCCTACCTCTAGAAGGTTATTTATTTGGCTTCGTAATTTCTGTGCTGATACTTCAACTGCCTGAAGATACTCTCCAAGCTCTGTTTTCGTTTTGTTCTTTTCAGACGAAATGAGATCGAGTGATCCAATTATTGCAGCAACTGGATTGCGAAGATCGTGAGCAATGATATTTACAAATTCATTTTTTAGTTCGTATATCTTTTTGGCAGATTTAATTAAAAAGAAAGCTAAAAAAACTGCAAGAATTAGACTTACTCCTATTATGATCCAAGTTAATATTTGTGCTCGATGAACCATGTCCATGGCGTTTCTAAATTCTTCATCTGAACGAATAATAATTTCATTTACTAGTCCAGACATTTCAAAACGAATATTTCTTAATTTATTGAATTGAAAACCAATATTACTTACACCCTGATAAAATTTTTGTTCTTTTTCCTCACTCTCACGCTCAAGAGATTCTTCCTTTAGATCAACTGCCTTTGAAGAGGTCGTGGTCACTTTATTTAGAATCTCATTTGCTCTCGATGTTTCTTCATCACTAAATATCTTCTTTTCATGAGCTTTTTTTATAGTTTCTTGAGCGCGAACAAACAGCTTGTTTACGTTTTGGGTTTTAAATTCTAATTGTTCTTGATCTTGTATTACCTCTAAATCATCTATTCCTGAAAATAATTCTTCAATATCTCTTTGTATGGTGAGAACATCAAATATCCTAGTTGTGCTGTTTCTAATGATATTTTGAGCATTGCTTGTTAAGTAGCTGGAATAGACTGTTACGGAAATCATTAATCCAGTTATTGCAACGATACCTATAGTGAGAAGTGTGCCAATTTTGGCCCTACGTAAGTCCATCGTAACTAAATACTACATTATTATTGAAGCGAATTGCTATCTCTTAATAGAGGGCTTAATTTCTTTCAATTGTGTAAGAGTTTAGGTAATGCAAGAAGATTGCAGGTGAATCTTCAACTAAAAATCTTTGAAAATCCTGGTAAATAAGCGTTCTTTCGTCCTCATCTATAGTTTTGCGACCGTCTTCTAAGATTTTATCTACTCTGGGACTGTTGTAGTTGGTAAAGTTTGTAGCTTGTGTTGAATGCCAGTAAGTATATTGGTCAGGGTCTTTTGGGATTTGTTGGCCAATTAAAAGAGCTTGATAATTGTTTGTGTCAGGAAAATTTACAATTTGTAAATTTACATCTACACCAACTTCTTTCCATGCCTCAATGATGATTTCAGCTTGATTTATGAAAGCCTGAGTAGTTGTTAAAGTAAACTGAATAGCTTGATTATCTTCGCCTGTAGATTTTTCTAAAAATTCTTTTGCTATTGTTTTGTCTATAGAATAGGGTTTTACCTGAGGATTATATGCCCAAGAATTTGGACTGATTGGTCCGAGGGCCCGCTTTTGAATAAATTTTTCTTTTGGAATGGAGTATGAGAGGGCTTGTCTGATGCTTTTGTTTGAAAAAGTTGGATCTTCGGTATTAAAAAATATTGCAACATATTTATCTAAATGCTCTTCCTCCGTAACGGTTAGGCCTTTCCAGTTTTTTAACTCCTTTGGGTTTGCAATATCTTCTAAAACATCAACACGCCCTAGTTTATAAGCCATAATGGCTTCTTCTTCTGTGGGATAAAATCTGTAAATTCTTTTTTGGAAATAATTTGTTTGTTTTTGGACCTAAAAGTAGCGTTCGTCCACT
>JBHPHI010000041.1:0-3468 GCA_042569595.1 Patescibacteria group bacterium | reverse complement strand
TATTGTAACCGATAAATATGGACAACCGTATATCTACGTACTTTTATATAACAAATCCTGGTTTTTTGTCTAAGAAATCAACTTGTTTTAGTGTGTTTAATTCCTGGCCTCCTACATCTGTTGCTGGAATAACGATCAGCGCATTGGTGGCTTGTGGTGGAGGGTTTCCAAAAACATATTTATCGAATTCTAGTAATTCTTGTTGATCCTTTTTTAAAGTGGGCTCAATTGATTGAATATTCTTTGGATCGTATTTTCCATAAAACAACACATAAATAGATGGTCTACCAAAATCTCTTGTAAAGTAAATTTTGTCGTATTTTTCTTTGTTTTCTTCTGTATACTCTACGACCTGTTTATATCCATACTGCCAATCTTGTGATGTGTTTGTGGGATAGTGTTTGAAATAATAATGTGTAAAAGCATAAAACTCTGTGAAAATAATAAAAAATGCAATCAGCTTCAACAGCTTCTTTTTGTTTATAATATTTCGTAAATATTCAGCTCCGTAAGCAGATAGTATCGTAAAAGCAAAAACACCCGGAAAAAGCCTTAGTGTGTGTGGGTTCGTTTTTGTGAGCATGCTTGGAATAGGGGCAACCAGTATCCAGACAATAAATAGTGACATGTTTTTGTTTCTTCTTTTTTGAAGAAAGATTACCGCTGCAAACAAAGATATAATTTCCCAGTGATATAGCAGCCCAAACTCTCCTGTCTGATGACGCGTATTTTTGTCTCCTTGAATAAATAAAAAGTTCGGAGTGAAATTTTTAAAATAATTTTCTATTAATTCACCGGACCAAAACCAATACCGATGAAAAATTACTCTTGATAGAAATGAGTTATTATACTTTTCTCTGTATTCATTTGTAATTTCCACAGCCTTGCTCTGAGTGAAATAGCTAGTTTCTTTTAGTCTTTGGTTTACAGTTGGATTTTTGATGTTAATTAATATTGGGGAAATTAACACTAAAGAAACAATAAGTGCAGGAATTATTTTGTTAAATTTATATTTTTTTCTATAAAGCAGATAGGTTGCTATGGCGAGTAAGGGGGCAATAATTCTTAGCCCATGATATGCATACATTGAAAGAGACAAAATTATTGAAGATACATATATTTGATTTGGTTTTCTCTGAGCTTTTATTAAAAAATACATCCCAACCAACAACAGTGTTGCGGCTAAATTAACTTCAAAAGCAGCTCTGCTAAGTTGTATGTGCCACGGAGAAATAGCTAAAAGAAAACTTGCTAGAATTGCTGTTCCTTCTTTTAATTTTTGTATTCTGGCAAGTTTGTAAATGAAATATACTGCGACTATTCCTGCTATTACTGATGGCAGTCTGATAGCCAACTCATTTAACCCGAGCGTCCAAATAAATGGAGCTGCAACATAAAAATATAAAGATGGCTTGTGGTCACCAAATGATGGAAAAGAAACTATCGGGAGAGTGTTCCCATGATAGTCTTTTCCTGTTTTTACTATTGAGTAAGAATCATATCCCAACGCAGCTTCTTCCCAATAGAGTGAGGGCGGAAATGAATCGACTTTATATGTTCGAATAACTGCAGCCAACAAAACGACTCCTAATAGGATTAGTTTGTTTTTGCTTATATTTGATTTTCTTTCCATGAAACTATTTCGACCTCCCCATCAAGATTATCCCACATATTTAATGGTCTAATCCATTCTTCAAGAGTGTTGGGTCTTGAGTAAATTAAGTTATTTTCTTTTTGGATGTTCTTTAAAATTATTTCCTCTTCATCTCTATCTTGGAAATGCACACCATCTAAAGAGGCTGCATGCTTAAACCCTTCCCAAGTATTTGGATGGTATTTGATTGTTTCATGAAAGATATTTGGATCTAATTTGTGATAAAAAGCATAGAAAATATAAGGTGAATCTGGATAATTTGTGAAAATAATTGAGTTGAATCTTTCTTTTTGATTTTTTGCATCTTCCACAACTTCCTTGATGTACCCGTGATATATATGATCACTCTGGATCGAGTAGTCGTTAAAATATTTTGTAAAAAACGGAATAGAGGTTATTAGCATTAATGAGATGAATATATTTACTGTTTTCTTGCTTGTTTTCATTTTCACTAACAAGGAGGCGCTACCTATTCCAGCAATTATTTGAGAAATTGGAAGTAAAAATGCCTCTCTTGTTGAATGAACAGCCTCTCTTGTAATCGCTCCTGGGATTGGTGCTATAAAAAACCAGAAAAAAAGAAGTCTTCCGTATTTATTTTTTGATCTTAGTAAAAATGCCAAACCCAATAAGAGAGACAGCGTTTCAATCAAGTGGAAGTTTCCATATCCACTTATATTGTAGCTTGGGTTTCCTCCTCCTCTTGTGAGAAAAAATTCCTTACTAAACGTTTTTGAATAGTTTTTTATAAACTTTGTAGAAATATACACATATTTGTTATGGACTAACTTCGAGAAATTGTTTGTTCTTTTGTTTAAAATATTTTCTATTTGCTCTGATGGTGGAAGATCGAATATTACCAATCCCTTTGCCTTTACCCCCTCACTACTAAAGAAAGTCTGAAAAAATAATAAGCTTATCGCTGCAGAAATTAGGAAAAGATTTATTAATTTTTCCTTTATGCTAATTTTTTTAACAAACAATGCCCAATAAAATAATAACCAAAGAGGAACTGTTATTAGTGCTGAGTGGTATGTAAACATTGAAAAGATAAAAAATAATGTACCAAGGATATGTTTTTTTTGTAGATAATTATAAAACCCAATAGTAAAAAACCCGACCGACACCATTACTTCTAAGGCCACCCTACTAAAATGAAAATGCCATGGGCTAAGAGTTAAGAACAATAAAGCAAATATACTTACTAGGTCTCGCTTTCTTTTTTGTTTATATATTTTTTTAATTATTTTTATTGAAAAAATCATTATAATAAAGGAAAAAATAAATGAGACCAGTCTTGTGCTTATTTCGTTTAGTCCCAACAGTGCGATTGGGATTGTGGATAAATAAATGTACATGGGTTTTTTCCAATCGCCAAATGACTCAAATTGGATGGGAAATTTTTGATTGTGTTCGTCCCTACCGGTTTTTAGAATGGAATATGAGTTGTATCCCAAAGATGCCTCGTCTCTATTTACTCCAAAGGGGATTTGTCCAAATTTATAAGCTCTGAGAAAAAAAGCTAATACGAATATGAGAAAAATAATTGTTTTATTTTTCATTACTTGGGAGTTTCTGCAACTATAAAAACCACCTCGTCTGTCCCAGGAATCGAGAAGGTTTCCTTTATTGCTGAGTCATATAGGGGAATTTCTTCCGGGGTTCCAACAATAATGCTGTTGGGTTTGTAGTATGGCCAGTCAAATGAATGAAACTCGTAATTTGCTAACGCGCCTGACAAAAACTCTTTAGGTTTTATTTTGTTATATAAAAGTACGTAGATATACGGTTGTCCATATTTATCGGTTACAATA
>JBHPHI010000040.1:0-3521 GCA_042569595.1 Patescibacteria group bacterium | reverse complement strand
TTTTTTACAACATCAACCAAACTAAATAACCTCACAACTAATCTTCTTCTTTTTTCCATAGCATTCCTTAACATTGCTAAAGAATTTATGTTGTGCTCATCATAAATAATTCTCATGTTTTTATAATCTGTTACATATTTTAGATATTGGAATGATGTGTTGTGATCAAAATATAAAACGTCAAAATTAACTTCTTCACTTAGGTTCTTTAAATAGTTAACTACATCATAAGAAAAATACTTATAAACTCTAAAAGGCTTGTTTGTAAAAAGGGATTTAAGAGCTAATTTTTTAATTTTTTTACTTGGTGCTGTAGCTTCTGGACGATAAAAACTCTTTACTTTTATCCCTAATTTTTTCTCAAGATTTCTAGCTTCAACAATCCCAAATTTTTTATCACTATGAAATGTAACTAAGGTAATCGTATTTTTCTTACTAAGAAGCTTAAGTAGTCTATATGTCTTATATTTTCCTCCAGTTCTAGGAGGCCATGGCAATAGTTGGGTAATAAATAGTACTTTCACGCTTGGGTGTTAGTTAAGTTCACTAGTTCATTAATTAACTTATCTCTGTAAAAATCAGTATTAAAAAATGATTTGTTTAGATTTGGACTAACAATCTTAATTAAATTGTCCAACTCATTAATATCATAAATCACTCTCCCTAAGTCGTTCTGCTCAACAAACGAGGCCATTAAAAGCTGTTGGTCGTCAACATGCTCTCTGAATTTTTTTTGCCTTGGAACAAAAATTGGTTTATTTTTTGAATGTTTTACAACCTGAGTCAGGCTAGCTTCACCAAGAGCTGATATTACTAATTTAGATTTTTTTATATAAGAGATCATCATATTAGAGGAAATATAGTTTTTGTTATAAATATTATTACTACTTAAAGTTAAATTGGTCGACCCACTCTGAATAAAAACTTTCTCCCTAGAGTCACCAAACAAATCAACGACCTTATCAATTAACCTAGTAAATGCATTTTCCACTGTGCCTATTGTTACAAATATCATAATACTCTGCCGACAAATTTTGCTTTAGGATAAATTTGAAGAATTTCCTTATTCTGCACAATAAAACTACTACAAATTGGATATATAAGTCTTCCAGAAAGAGTTGATTTAGGAATAAAATTAAAAGTCTCCATAAACACAGTTTTTATGCCCATTATCCTTCCTATTAAAAAAAATGGTGGGGCAATTCCAGCCCCTATTGAAAAAATTAAGTCTGGTTTTTCCTTTCTCAAAACTCTATAGGCAAGAAGTAAATTTCTAATAAAGTTCATAACATTTCTGTTTTCCGGAAAATATCCCCCATACACCTTCTCTCCCCTTAAACTTTTAATATTCTCATTTTTTTTAATGTCAGTAACCCAAAATCTTTCATAGTTTCCCCACCACTTTTTCAACTTAAGAGTTTTAAATAAATGCCCCCCAGGAGAAGAAATTAATGCAATTTTTCTATTTTTACTTGTCTTCATAAACTATCAACAATTCCTGTTTCAATAGACTCGCTCAAGAAATCATATTTCAAGTTTTCTTTTCCATTATTCGGACTGAACTCCTCACAGCTATTTTTGGCACTGCTAATCTTCTTGCACAGCTCCAGAGACTCCTCCATCCCATCTACGTCTCCAGAATTAAAATAGAAATTTGCCAAAACCAAATGAAAATGACTCCAATCTGGGGCCAAAATCCTAGCATTTTTGAACATTTCTTCAGACTTATTGATGTCTCCAAACTCATGAAAAATAATCCCAAAATTATAGTAAATCTTTCCAATAGAGGCACCGTATGTTTTCTGCAATAAATTAAAGTCTCTAGAATCTAAGTATTCAGCAAGCTTCTCTTTTAATTCTTCAGGTTGCTCATCATACTTAGTTGGATAAATTACTTTATCATAATATATCCCTCCAAATTCATTCTTAACCTCTAAATGTCTTGAGTTTGCAGCCTCATCTAAAACCATAAAAGCATCTGAAAAATCGCCTCTTTCCACAATTGAAGATAATTTTATTAAGCTATCATTTACAGTGTCCAACGAAACTCCTATTCCAATGTAATATTTTCCATTTATCACGTCACCCAAGTAACCAATACTTACTGGATTAGGAAATACATCGCTTTTAAATTGATCGCAATGACTCCTAGCTTCTTCAAAATTCATACAAACGTCAATTGCTTTAGTTGCATTCTCCAAATCTCCTGATTGCAAAAAATAATTTGCCAACACTACGTGAAAATGACTCCATCTTGGTGACATATATACAGCGTTTTTAAAAAACTCTAAAGCAATTGAGGTTTCTCCACTCTCAAAAAAATCGATTGCTATATTGTAATATAGTCTCCCCATCAAATTTGGAAAAGATGCCTCCAATTCCTCATAATCAACCTTAGATAAATATTCTACGATTTTTACTTGAAGGCCCTCATCGAGGGTGCGGTCAATTGGATAAGGCTCCACATCCTTCCAAGATTCATTTATATCCTTAACTTGATTCCATCTAGATAGAGTTGCTTTTTGAAAGCTTTCAAGCAGCTTTTTATTGTCCTCTTTCCTTGAATACGCTGACATTTTTCTTATATAGTAATCCGGCTCTTTTAGGTTTGGGTTTACAAACCAATAAATCATCTCTGAAAATATTATTAGAAACACAATAACGATAACGGACCCAATCAGCGAGTGCTTGTTATCATTAATCATGGTAATCATTATATCTTTTATTAAAGCTTATTTTTGCTTTTTGTTTGCCTTTACAGATCATACAATATTGAGGCTCACTAATTCCCTTATCTTTATAAAAATCCTGCTCTCCCACCGTCCAAGCAAACTCACGCTCACAATCAGCGCAAACTAAAACTTCATCTTTCATTTTCCCCTCCTTTTTTGTGGACCCGAGGGGGATCGAACCCCTGACCTCTGCAATGCGAATGCAGCGCTCTAGCCAAACTGAGCTACAGGCCCAATCAACCTTGTTTTTAAAAATAAAAGCAAGCACACGCTTGCTATTGTGGACCCGAGGGGGATCGAACCCCTGACCTTCTGTATGCCATACAGACGCGCTACCAACTGCGCTACGGGCCCATTCGATATCGAAGATTGTATCATAAAGAAACCCTTTTGCTATGTCTTATATATGATGATTGTATAAGCGAATTTGAGCAAGGGATGGTGGTAGACATTACGCCTTTTGGAAAATATTGTGGTGTTTTTGTCTCTACAAAAGGGCAAAATTTTAACTGGTCAGTTGGTCCTTATCTAGTTTTTTTGGAGGAATACACCAATGAAAGATTAGTAAGAATAAATTCAAGTTTTAATAACTTAATACCGCTCTATATTAGGCCAAGAAAATCATACCTAGTTTGTGAGTCATATAAAGGAAGATGGTCACATGAATGTATTGATCATTTTTTTAGTAGCTATAGCCCCTTGATTAAATCTGAAATTGAAAAAGATGATGGTGTAGAGATTTATAATGGGACAGGATCAGTTAAGAAGGTGTATCGATTTGTTTATGAG
>JBHPHI010000039.1:0-3725 GCA_042569595.1 Patescibacteria group bacterium | reverse complement strand
TGTCCGTCACGCTAGAAATCCCTTTCCATATATATTGCCTTTTCATAACTCTTTTTATCGCTTTTTCAACACTCTCACCGTAATCAACTACACCACCTGGTAAATGCCATTTATTTTTCTCAGGTTCAACACACCTTTTTGTTAACAATACCCTCCCATTCTCCACCAACACCCCGTCCACACACAAAATTGGTGTATTTTTCTGCATCCACTCCCAATCTTTTGGCTTCCACATAAGTCCTTCAACTAGTTACTTGATGCGGTGGGGGTGGGATTTGAACCCACGTGCCCGCATAACGGGCCCAAGGTTTTCGAGACCTGGCCGTTTAACCACTCCGGCACCCCACCAAACAAAAACATTGTACATTAGGAAGAAAAACTATGTGCTCCCGGCAGGAATCGAACCTGCAACGGCGGTTCCGCAAACCGCTGTTATATCCGTTTAACTACGGGAGCATAACTATTAAGTTAATGTTAATTTTCTGGGAGATTGTATCACAAAAAAACTATTTAGACTCGAGGGGAACCTTTTCTTGAATCCATTTTGCAGCCCTGTCCATGGTTGTCGGATCAGGTTTCTCGTTCACTAAAAATTTATCTAATTCTTTTTTTACACTCTCCTGCTTTAAATCATTTGGCAAAACTCCCATCAACTTACTTGCAACACCCTGAAAAACCTCCACAAACAACACGGTGCTTCCCAACTTCTCCTCAAACCAATACCTACCTAAATCTTCAAAATAATATAGTTGCCCAAAAAATCTTAAACCTCTAGAGGTGATCTTGTACTCAATCTTTTGAGGTGGGACCGTTGCAATAACGTAACTAAAAAAGACCAATGAAAGTATTGCTAGTATCAACATAATTTCTTTTGCAAACAACAGTATTATCGATATCAACAAAACAATTACTCCAACAGTTGAATAAAATTCCTTATTCCTTTTCTTAAACGGTCTTGAGGGAGCCATCCACTCCAGCAGCACATTCTCTTTTTCTTGAGTCATGAATTTTTTATCTTTAGTAACAGCCATACCTCAACTATACCACTTCACATTATCCAAAAAAACCACATTGGCGGAGGCGGTGGGATTTGAACCCACGAAGCCCAAAAGGGCTCAGGATTAGCAATCCTGTGCAATTGACCACTATGCGACGCCTCCTCTATTTTAAAGCCTGCGGTGGGGGTGGGATTCGAACCCACGTGGGACTTGCATCCCCAGCGGTTTTCAAGACCGAGCCGTTAGACCGCTCCGGCACCCCACCAATAAGGACATAATTATCTCATAGCCTCACGTATTTCAAAAACACCCTAACTTGCCAGCACTAACCCCCACACCTCTTTCGCCCCAGATCTTTTCAATACCTTTGCGCACTCCCTCATTGTTGTTCCTGTTGTCCAAACATCATCAATTAACAAAATACTCTTCTCGTTTGTATTAATTTCACCAACCATCCGAAAAGCTCCGTTCATGCCTTTTCTTCTTTCTTTCCCATTTAAACTAGCCTGTGGAATTGTGTTTTTCTTTCTCACAAGCAAACACATATGTTTCCAATTAAAATAATCTGCAAAAGCATCAGCAAGTAGTTTCGCTTGATTAAATCCTCTTTTATTTTCTCTAGACTTGTGCAGTGGAACATGTGTAACCGTAAATGGGTTTTTATCACAAACAAACTCAAGAGAACCATAAGAAACCAACAACTCAAACAAGGGACTCATTAAATCTTTTGCATACTTATATTTATAAGTAGAGATTAATTTTTTTATCAACCCTGAATAATAAAATCCACTTACCAAACCATCCATCCCCCACGGAGAGCTACATCTAGCATGCGTTAGTCCACTTACACTTCTTTTTTCACACATTGGACATTTTTGAAGATTTCTAACACGAACCTTATTTTAAACAATCAACACACACATACGACCCAACTTCTCCACACCCCATACAAATTTTTGGAAAGAAAAAGTCTAAAATTCCCACTCTCTTATCCTACAAAAAAACCAACATAAAATGTTGGCTTTGTTTTTGTGGAGATGCCCGAGAGCGACCCGGGGTCCGCAACGACAAAATAACACCATCTACAAGCTTAGTCGACTAATATTCTCTACAAAAAGCTAACCGACCAACTAAATATGTAGAGTTTGAGTGATTTCTTGATGTTCCTTACTCAAGGAAACACTGCAGTTTAGCTATGTTTCCACCCATAGGCACGCGCTAAAACAACGAAACCTATAAATGCCAGCTTAAGCGAAAGCTACGGCTGGAGCACGAAGACTGTCCTTGGCATAAGCCACGACGTCTTGCACTGCTGTCTTTATCTTAGATACGACAATTATTTTTTAATACTTTTACGTTTGTATAAAAACGGCTTGCAGATGTTAAAGAGCACATCACGTCGAATCAATACATCCCCATGATTTTCAGACTATAGGATAACAAATTATTTGAAATTTCTCAAGTCTTAACGAATAGCAACATTCTTTAACTGCTTCCTCAATTCCCTCTCTTGATCCCTAAGCTTTAACACTCGTCTCTTTTCATGGGACTTTCTGCCTTTTCCTACACCCACCCTCACTTTAAAACGTCTTCCGGAGCCGTATATTTTTAATGGAATTAAAGAAACACCTTTTTTTTGATCTAATTGTTCAAGTTTTAATATTTCTTTTTTATGAAGTAAAAGCCTTCGAATTCTTGTGGGTTCATACTCCTCATCTCTAGAAAATTCGTAAGGATGGATGTGGACGTTATGCAAATATGCCTCTCCATCACGCACCTTCACAAACCCTCCCTTCATACTTCCTTTTCCCAACCTCAAACTCTTCACTTCGCTCCCCAACAACTCTATCCCCGCTTCATAAGAATCGGTTATTTCATACTCATAACTAGCTGCTTTATTTATCAACATACTATTCAACAATAGGAATTTTATATATGGACGACCCTGATAATAACAGGATCATGTGCTCTTCACCATCCTCTACCACCAACATGTCCGTCACGCTAGAAATCCCTTTCCATATATATTGCCTTTTATAAACTCCATCTTTTCCTGAAACTACCACCCTACTCCCATGTCTATCTAATACATAGACACTCCCATGATCTTCAGGAGCAGAAATCGCCCAAATATCCCCAAGCGGATCCACCAAGCCTTCAATATCGAAAGAAATAGGAGCTCCTCTCCTATAGAGATATATTGTTCCTTCTTTTGTTGTGATCCAAACATCTCCATCAATAGAAATATCAGAAGCACCTGAGAAATCAGGAAACACTCCAGGCCCCAACCACCTTCTTCTTGATCCAACTCCCCCGTCCAGTCCCGGATACTGCCAAACCTCACTTGTTTGAGAATCAACAAGATAAACGTTTCCCCCAAACATTCCCAAAACAATCGGACTCTCCCAAATATCTTCCGTCTCTACTAAAACCTCAGCTTCTCTATCTCCATAAAACAAGGCAACAATTCCCTTGTTAGATAAAATTGTAGATTTTTGCACACTGCCAGCCAAAAGGCTTGCTCCGCTCAACAACTCTCCTCCCCCTAAGATTTTTGCCTGTTTGGTTTCAGCCTCTATTCCAACTACCAAGCCCCTACTTCTATCAAGCACAGTTATCCACCCATCTCCATAAGCCATAAGCTCACCAAACACTTCTTCCTTTACTAAAGATAGATCAAAAAATAACTCCGCCTCAAAAACAACAACTTCCCCAGAAATTTTCGAA
>JBHPHI010000038.1:0-4470 GCA_042569595.1 Patescibacteria group bacterium | reverse complement strand
TATTGCTCCAACCTTTCTCTTCTTGAAAGTTTTTTATCACTACTAACCACTTTTTTACTAGTTGAAGAAGTTTTTCCTATTTTTTCAGCCTTTATTACTTCCTCTTCAAAAACCCTCCTACTCACTCCTAGTTTTTCAGAAACCTGCTTAACATAATGATCTCTTTCCACAGCGTTAGAAATTTTTGCCAAAAGCGGAGCTAAGTCTTTGCTTACTGCTTTCTTTCCTGGGCCAGTCGACACATCCTGTTTCTCTAAAGCCTTCCTTATTAAATAATCATAAACAGACTCCGGTTTTAAAACTAATTTTTTCCATCCCTCTGGATCATTTCTCGCCAAATCATCAGGATCTTTTCCTTCCGTCACCTCCACCACAGATAAATTCATACCCAAAGAATCAGCTACTTCTATTCCTCTTCTAGTTGCTTCCGTTCCCGCATCATCTGCATCAAGAGCCAACACAATATTTGTAGTCAGTCTTCTTATTAAACCCACTTGATCCTGAGTAAGAGCAGATCCTTTAACAGCCACCACATTTCTCACCCCAGCCTTAAAACTACTTACCATATCAAGTTCTCCTTCAGTCACCACTATAAAATCTTTCCTTTTTATGTCTGATCTTACCTCAAACAATCCATAAAGCATTTGGCTTTTGTGATAAAGTTGCGTCTCAGGTGAATTAATATATTTAGCTTCCTTTTCATTCACTCCCTCACCAGGAAGAACTCTCCCAGAAAATCCTAAGGTTTTTCCTTGTATGTCTTTTAATGGGAACATCACTCTTCCGCGAAAACGATCGTAATAACCCCCTCTTGTAGATCTAATCACCAAACCCACTTTTTCCAATTCACCTATCTCATATTTCTTTTTCCTTACCAGATATTTTTGCAACTCATCCCAACTATCCAAAGAATATCCCAATTTAAACTGCTTAATTAGAATTTTTCCAATCCCTCTTTTTTTAAGATAGTTTAGCGCTCTTCTGCCAATTTTGTGCTCTATTAACAAAAAGTGATAGTACTCTTCAGTTAGATGTAAAATTTCCAAAAGTCTTTTTCTTTTTTGCTCATCACCAGTTCTAAAATCACTCTTTAGTTTAACTCCAACTTTATTCGCTAAATACTCAAGTGACTCAGGAAAATTCATCCCTTCATATTTTTGAAGGAAGGTAAAAACATCTCCTCCCTCCCCACAACCAAAGCACTTAAAAGTTTGAATTTCTGGAGACACAAAGAAGCTTGGAGTTTTTTCACCATGAAAAGGACACACTGCCTTCAAATTTCTTCCAGATTTTTGAAGCTTTATCCTACTATCGATAACCGAAACAATATCTGCTTTTTGCTTAACTTGCGAAACCTGATTTTCTGCCATAGTAGCGCTATTGTATCACCCAAGAACTCAACCCATATCCAAACGTAATTGTTTCTTATAGTCAGTCCCTTTTCTGTGAGATATGTAAGCAATCATTAATCCTCCAACAATATCCGTAGAATAATGCCCTCCTGAAGATAGTAAGGCATAAATCTGACCCATCAACAAAACCAGCAAAACAGTCTTAAGATTTTTATACTTATTTTTTACAAACAAAAAAGTTAGCGCTGCAGCAGCTGTGTGTCCCGATGGAAAGGTTCCATGAAGACTTACTTCCTGAAATATTCCATAAGGGGCCGTTAATGAATATGGTCTTGCGGTGGGATTAAGAATTATCAAAAATGCTCTGATCATAAGCATTAATCCAAAAACAAAAAATCCTTCAGGTAATCGTGTTGGTTCAAATTTAGAAACATAAATCAAAGACAACAACACGGACACCATTAATAATGGGTCAGATAAGTACTGCAACCAATCTTTAAAGGGAAGATAGTCTCCAAACAAGTCTGGCACAAAAGGTCTGTTTGGGTACAGTTGCACAATAACTTCACTCATTAGAATATTTAAAACAATTCCGATTATAAAAATCAAAACGGACAAGATTAGGGGTTTTTGTAATAACTTCTTCATATAAATTGTGCGGAGGAGGTGGGATTCGAACCCACGAAGCCAAAAGGCTCACGCTTTCCAAGCGTGTGGAATTGACCGCTATCCGACTCCTCCAGATACAATCTCCAATTATACCTTAGACTTTTTGAACTCGCACAACACTCGTCAATCCAGGCTTTCCCATCACTTCGCCATATATCATGATCACTTGCTTGCCTTCATCAAGCAATCCCTGACTTTTTAAGTAATCAATGGTTCTCCTGTCATCTAATTTTTCATCCTTAGAATACTCTTCACAGTAAGTTGGTATAACTCCCCAAGAAAGCTTTAATTGATCAAGTGTTTCATGATACTGACTTAAAGCAAATATTGGAAGTTCTGGTCTCAATCTGGATAGGTAATGCGCTGTTTTTCCAGTTTCAGTCAAAACTACAAAAGCCTGCAAATCGCAAGCCCCTCTGTATCCCGACTTCATTAGTTGAAAAGCTGCAGATACAACAGCTGCTGTTTGACCACTATGATCCCAATCAATTTTTATTTCTGGCTTCTCAGCAGAATGGTCAACTTTTTCTGCAATTTTAGCCATTGTCTTCACTACCCTTGCAGGATGCTTTCCCATAGCTGTCTCTCCAGAAAGCATCAACGCATCCGCACTATCATAGGCCGCATTTGCCACATCGGACACTTCAGCCCTAGTTGGACGAATATTGTTCTCCATGCTCTCTAGCATTTGAGTAGCAATAATCACAGGCTTCCCTTCTTCACGACACCGTCTAACCATCATTTTTTGAAGACCCGGGACTTCCTCCATTGGATACTCAATCCCCAAATCTCCTCTTGCCACCATTATTCCGTCTGCAACATCAAGAATTTCATCAAAATGCTCAACTGCATCAGGGTGCTCAATCTTTGCAATAATCTGACAATCAATATCATGCTTTTTAAGCTCTTCACGAAGCACGTCTATGTCTGTAGTATTTCTCACAAATGAAAGTGCTACAAAATCAATATGATGACGCGTGGCCAAAGAAAGATGTTCTATGTCTTTTTCGATAAGAGCGGGAAAGTCCAAGTGAGCTCCGGGGAAATTCACCGTCTTTCTTGGTTTTATTTCTCCACCTTCTATCACTTCAGTCTCAAAATTTCTCTCACCCTTACTCAACACTTTAAATTCCAAAAACCCATCATCAGCAAAAATTACCCCACCCTCATTCACGACATCGAAAATCTCTGGATGATCTAATGAAATACCCCCTTCTTGATCAGCACAAGTGAAAGTTACCTTGTCACCAGGTTTTACCTTTTTAAATTTTTCTGGAACATTATCTATTCGAACTTCGGGTCCTTGTAGGTCTATCAGCATTGCCACTCTTTTATGTTTTTCCTGACAAACATTTTCGACCACTTCCATTCTTTCGCTGTGCCAATCCAATGTGTTGTGTTTCATATTAAAACGAATAACATCCACTCCAGCATCTACCATTCTTTCAATCCCCTCTTTTGAATCAAAAGCAGGCCCTATTGTTGCAACTATTTTTGTTCTTCTCATAAATTTGTCTCTATATACTAACTAAAAATCCGACTGCTATCGGAGAACTTATTGTATCCCTTCCCAGGCCTTTTTTAAAGCCAACTTATCACCTTCAAATGATAGTTTTTCCAAAGCATCGTCAAACAAAACCCACAAAACTTCCTCCATTTCCCAACTATGATCTTCAACATCTCCGGAAACATATTTCATAAGATAAAATACTACTTCTTTTTTAACCAACTCCCCTTTTCCTCCAGACTCCTGATATTGAACTACTCTTCTTAAGATTTTCTTGTCACTATCTTCACTTCTATATTCTGCTTCATACTCATACTCCTCAGTATGAAGTGGTGTGGGTTTTATTATTTTTGCAACTATTCCTGTTTCTTCTTTTACTTCCCTCACGGCCGCTTCTTCAGGTGTTTCACCAGACTCTATTAAACCCTTTGGCAGTACCCACTTATGATAGCCTGAGTGTTTCCCTATTAAAAACTCAACCCCGTCCTCAGTTTTTCGATAAACCACTCCTCCCGCTGAAAATTCTTCTTTCATATTTACTCAATTTTATTATAGTTTTACCTTTGAAGGGAAATTAAGCTCCACCAACAGCCCCAAAAACCATCGTTTTACTCAAAACCTGCATAATCTTAATTTACACTTGCTTCCATTTTTCTAAACCATCTCTCGCAATATCTCTGGAATCAAACCCCATCTCTTCTGGAAGAGAATCGAAAAAATCAAAACCGCTCGCACTATCATCACACTTGAAAATCCCGTTTTCCTTCTCTACTAAAAAAACAACAGTCACAAAGTGTCCTCGAGAATCTCTCTCTATGTCTGAATAGACACCTATTAAATTAACAATTTTTACATCAACTCCAACTTCTCTTTTCATAACTCTTTTTATCGCTTTTTCAACACTCTCACCGCATCAAGTAACTAGTTGAAGGACTTATGTGG
>JBHPHI010000037.1:0-4681 GCA_042569595.1 Patescibacteria group bacterium | reverse complement strand
CATAAAACTCTGTGAAAATAATAAAAAATGCAATCAGCTTCAACAGCTTCTTTTTAAGGGTCTATAAAATAGAAACTAACCCTCCATCGCTATATTGGGATGAGGCTTCAATTGGATATGAGGCCTATTCAATTTCCCAGACAGGGAATGATATGCACGGAAACAATTGGTTTCAAGCAATTTTCCCGGCTTATGGTGATTACAAAGCCCCTATATATATTTGGCTAACATCACTTTCAATAAAGTTGCTGGGAGTCTCTCAAGCAGCCGTTAGAGTTCCATCTGTAATTTTTGGAACTCTGACTATTTTAGTTGTGTATTTGCTGGCAAAAAAATTATTTAAAAACGAAAACGCCTCTTTGTACTCGTCTATATTTCTAGCTTTCCTTCCAGGACACATTCAATTCAGTAGAGCAGGGTTCGAGGCAAACCTTGCTGTATTTTTTATAGCTTTATTTATCTACTTGTTGCAGTTGGGAGTAAATAATAATAAAAAAATAATTATTTTTGCAAGCATCCCTGCTTTGATGGCAACTTATTCATATTTTAGTGCTCGAATAGTAATCCCACTTGCATTGATTGTTTGGTTCTTTTCTAACTATAAAAAAGTCAAAAAAATAATTATTCCCACATTATTACTATCGGCAGTGTTTGTAATAGGCCTAATTCCTTTATTTAGATCTCCATACTACAATGATGCCAATATTTTAAGGCTATCCACGGACAGCATTTTGAATAATCACGAAGAAGTAGTTTATTCAAATCTACACAAAGAAAACGACCAAAACTCTATTATTTCCAGAATCATTCATCATAGATATTTGTATTCAGCAAAAGAGTTACTTTTAAATATTGGAGATCACTTTGAGCCAAATTACCTATTTTTCTCAGGAGATGAAAACCCAAGGCATTCAACAGGCTTTTCCGGAACAATGTTGCCTGCTTACATTATTATTTTTCTATTTGGCATAATTGATATTTTTAAAAACAAAAAAACTTCATTTTATCTTTTAGGACTATGGTTGATATTTCTCATACCAGCCTCTGTTCCTGAAGAAACTCCTCACGCACTTAGATCGCTAAATTCTACAATTCCAATATCTTTGATATTGGGGATGGGCTTAAACAACTTTATGAAAAAAAGAAAAACAGTTTTACAAAAGTTATTAAAAAATATTTATTTAGTTTTAATAGTTATAAACTTTGTCTCTTATTATTTTCATTTGACAAATATATACCCCAAGGAACAAAATCTTTCATGGCAAGATGGTTATCCTCAATTAGCAAAGTATGTTAAGCAAAATTACAAAAACTACGACTATACAGTAATCACTCCAGGAGACAGGTTATTTTTATACACTCTTTATTACTCAGAGTTTGACCCAATTTCTATCCAAAACGTTCAAAAAGATGAGATAAGAAAAGAATACCCAAAATTATCAATTACTAATTTTGGGAAAGTCACCTTTAAACCTATTGTTTGGGAAGACGACCAAAGAGCTCCTACAAGCACGTTGTTTATCGGGCTTCCCGCAGACTTTCCAGAGGGAGTTACAATAAAAAATGAAATAAAAGATATAAATGGACAAACACAATTTCTTTCAGTAGATATGAGACAGCAATGAGTAAAAAAACACAAATTTTATTAATAGGGATAGGAATACTATTAAGAGTTATTCAGCTTGGACAGGTGCCAGGGTCTTTGAATAGAGATGAAGTAGCCTTGGGTTATAATGCTTACTCAATTGCGACAGAGGGAATTGATGAGTGGGGGGTGAGATACCCCCTGATGTTCAAATCTTTTGGTGACTACAAACTCCCCGGGTATATTTACATACTCACCCCTTTAGTAAAAGCATTTGGGTTAAACGAAATTATCGTTCGACTCCCATCTTTACTTGCGGGAATATCCCTAATCTATCTAGTGTATCTCTTGTCTCAGAGGGTTGGTTTGAGCAAGTCAAAATCTTTGTTTGCAAGTATGCTAATTTCAATATCTCCGTGGGCCATTTTTTATTCCAGGGTGGGTTTTGAGGCCAATGTTGGTCTTGCCTTGTTTTTGGCGTCAATATATTTTCTTTTAAAAAACTCTACAAAAAACACTGTTTTGGGAGTTATTTTTTACTTTCTTTCTATAGCAACCTACAACACCCCCTTATTATTGCTACCTTTGGTGCTTGTGGTAATTAACATTTTTAATAAAAACAAAAAACAAAAAACCATCAAATCGATTTTAGTTACAATAGCAGCCCTTATGTGGTTAGTGAAAATTTCACCGTTAATATCACAAAAAAGTGGCATAACTATTTTTTCAGATCCGACAATCATTTATGAGCAATCTACAAATTATACAAATGCTCAAAATTCATTTGAAAAATTAAGATACAACAGATACGTAGATTTGGGATTCGTAGTATCAAAAAACTTCCTATCCTCTTTTTCATCAAGATTTTTAGTTACAAATGGCGGTGCAAATCCATGGCACTCTATCCCTGGAAAAGGACATATAAATTGGACCCTGTACGTTTTGGCGTCATACTCAATCTTAAAGACATTAATAAATAGAAAATCAAAAGAAAACATATTTTATCTTGCAATCATCACAATTGGCTTGTTGCCAGCTATCGTTACAGTGGACTCTCCTCACGCCACAAGAAGTTTGATCTTTTTTGTTGGGCTAGTTTTTGTATCTGCCGCCAATATGCCAAAGTCAAAAATTATAAAGTCATCAATTATTACGCTCTTATTTATAGAAACAATAATTTTTTCTCAAAGATATTTTCAAGGTTTTGAGAAGAACATGTCTCCAACATGGCAAAGAGGTATTAAAGAAAAAATAAATGAAGCCAAAATAAGTTATGAAAATCAAAATAAAATAATTATCAATTCCAAAGCTCATCCATACATCTATGTGCTTTTTTATCAAAAGGTCTCTCCAACTGAGTATGTAAATTCTGTAAAGTATTACCCAAAAGATAACGCTGGAATTGAGCTTGTAAAAAGTTTTAACACTTGGCAATTTATTGGCGACACTAAGGACGCACCAGAAAATACTCCAATCATATATCAGAATCAAAACGGAAAATTTGAGCTAATCTCAGATAAATCAGAACTATCAAGGTAAAATATACTCATGAAACTTTCAGTAGTATTAGCTACATACAACGAAGAAGAGAATCTAGGTAGGTGTTTAGATTCTATTAAAACCATCGCTGACGAAATAATTGTTGTCGATGGGCAGTCGTCTGACAAGACTGTGGACATAGCAAAAAAACACAAAGCAAAAGTTACCATAACGACCAACAAGCCAATTTTTCACATAAATAAACAAATTGGCCTAGATAAAGCCAAAGGAAAATGGGTGCTTCAATTAGACGCAGATGAGGTAGTGTCAAAAGAGCTTGCGGATGAAATAAAAGAAACCATCAATTTTAGTGGTGAAGAACTACTGCAAAAAAAACTGTCTAGAAAAAAAACAAAGCTATTCAAAAAACACCAAGAACTTATAGAAAAAAGAGACGGATCCTTTTCAGATAAAACAAAAAGTGTAACTGCATTTTTTATTCCGAGAAGCAATTACTTTTTAGGAAGGAACATGAAATACACCGGCGTATATCCAGACGGAGTAATTAGGTTAGTAAAAAACGGCAAAGCGAAGTTTCCTTGTAAAAGCGTTCACGAACAAATTCAAATTGACGGAAAAGTGTCATGGTTAGGTAGTGACTTAATTCATTATGATAGTCCAACTTTTGAAAAATACATCAAGCGTGCTAATAGATACACCTCTCTTACTGCAACAAAATTGAGAGAAGAAAAGGTTGGTATTAATCTAAAAAACCATATATATTATCTATTCATAAAACCCATCAGTGTGTTTTTGAAGTTGTTCATTAGACACAAAGGGTTTTTAGATAGGTTTCCTGGATTCGTTTTTTCTTTATTTTCTGGAATTCACTTTTCCCTTGCATATATGAAGTATTGGGAAACAAAAAAACAATGAAGGTGTACATAGACAATAAACCACTAGAGACAGGGCATAAGGGCAGAGGAATAGGGATATACACAAAAAACCTCATAGAATCCTTAAATACTCTTCGAGATGAAAGTTTTACTGTTGTCGCCTCTAAAGACGAGGCAGAAATAATCCATTATCCTTATTTTGACTTCTTTTTTCACACCCTTCCAATATACAAAAACACAAAGACTATTGTTACAGTCCACGACACCATTCCGTTGGTATTTCCAAAAAAATTCAAACCTGGAATAAAAGGAAGTATTAAACTCATGCTCCAATCAATCTCTCTTAAAAATGTAAAAGCAATTATTACAGACTCACAAAATTCAAACAAAGACATTCAAAAATATTTAAAAATAAAAGCAAAAAAAATTCACACGATTCCACTAGCTTTAGGAAAAAATATAAATAGAAGCAGTCAGACAAACATATCAAAAACTAAAAAAGAACTTAATTTATCAAGAAAATACTTTCTGTATGTGGGGGATATTAACTACAACAAAAATTTACCCACGCTTATTGGTGCATTTTTAGAATCAGGTGTAGATAGCGACTTGGTTATTGTAAGCAGAGCACTTGAAAATAAACACATTCCAGAGTCAAAGGAAATTTTTGAAGCAGCGAAAGACTCTGAAAAAATTAAATTTTTTACAAAATCATCAGATG
>JBHPHI010000036.1:0-5302 GCA_042569595.1 Patescibacteria group bacterium | reverse complement strand
TTGTTGAAGGGCTTGCGTTCTTAAGCCAAAACCCAAACACAACAACACAAACTTATATACAAAAAGATAATTTGCAAAATAACCCACCACCGCAATCACTAATCTCTCTTTTTTCCCAACATTCATCACACTACTCAGCAAGTCTAATTGAATTATTATCAACTACCAACTCTATTGTCCCTAATTCATCAGTTCTCAATACTTTAGCCCCAACCGTATCTAAATACATCAAAACCCTGCTGGTTGGATGTCCAAACTGATTATTTTTACCAACTGACACCAAAGCAATATTTGGCCTGGTAGCCTCAAGAAACAGCTCAGAAGAAGAGAATTTAGACCCATGATGGGGCACTTTTAATACATCTACTCCATTTATCACTCCCATGCCCAAGAGTGCTTGCTCTTCTCTGAATCCGATATCTCCTGTGAATAAGGCGGAAACATCTCCATACTCAAGCAGCATTACAATTGAAACTTCATTCAGATCCCCAGAGTACGCCCCCAGGACTGAGTTTTCTCCGCTAAATCCCCGATCCTTTCTCGAGAAAGCTTGGCGCGAGCCCATCTTTTTTCTTGGCCACAAGACCGAAAATTTTAAATCGCCAACCACATACACATCCCCCATAGTGGGTATATGTAAATCTACATCATTTTCCTCAAGTGTATTAGTAAAATCTTCAAAGAAGTCCGCCGGGTTTCTAATTCCATTTGCAACCAACACGCCAACATCATATGAACTAACAACCTCACTCATTCCTCCCATATGATCATTCTGAGGATGAGTGATTACTGCCATTTCAATATTTTTATCAAACCATGGAACATGATCATTCAAGCACTGTAAAACCTGCAAGGATGATCCTGCATCAATTAATACTTGTGTAAATCGTTTATATATCAAAGTTGCATCACCCTGCCCAACATCACAAGAAACAATATGAAGGTCATTGTCAGGCCAAACACGCCATGTAAACACTAAGAGCATTAAAGTGCTAATCAAAAAATAATTAAACATTTTACTCATAGATCAGTATTTTTAGGTCTTTTCATCATTAAGACTGAGATCAAAACAAAATAATATCCAACTGCAAAAACAGGACTAATGTTTTCAATCTCTACGCTAGAAATAGGTAAACTCCCCCACCAAGTCACAACTTTAATGAAATACTCCAGAAATGGCCAAGTAAAATATGACACAAATTTTGACAGTACTTGAGAAAATAATCCGAAAAAAATCATCAATGAACCGAAAAACATCAAAGGAGGAACTACCCAAAGAACAAGTATGTTTACAATAATTGAAACTATGCTTATCCTATCAAAATATATCAATATAATAGGTAATGTAACAATATAAGCTGATAGTGTAGTAATAAAATCTTCTCTGAAGAATGTGGTGATTTTCTCAAGTATTTTCAAGTTATCGCTCCTTGGAAAGTAGTTCTGCAACCAACCAGGTATCAACATAATCCCAAGAGTGGATGCTACAGACAGCTGCAAGGATATGCTTCCTACCAGAGTAGGATCAAACAATAACATCATTACAACTGCGAGAAGCAAAGACCATATGGGATAATATATTCTTCCAAAAAACTGAGACAAAAATAGCATTGACCCCATAATCGCTGCCCTAATTACCGCCTCACTTCCCCCTGAAATAAACACGTAAACAACAATTGAAAACAAAGAAAACAAAACAGCTAGCTTTCTACTCAAGAATAAAGTAAAAATCGCAATAACTGCGCCAGCTAACACAGTGATGTTATATCCAGAAGCGGCTACAATATGAATTGTGCCTGTATTAATTAAATAATTATAGAATTCATTAGAAAAACTCTCTTTGTGACCAAATATAATTCCCGCAAGCAAAGACGAGTGGGTACTAGGTAGCCGTGACCTTACAATTTTACTCAAGTGTTCAACGAATTGAGCTAGTCTTCTTATGGTGTTTTGAGTAGAAAAGTAGTGAGTGTCTTCAACTTTATAAATTGTTTTAATACTGCTATCTATCAGCCTAAAATTCTTGTTTCTTTTGTCTGTCAAATCAGGCGCAAGAGTGCCAGATACTAGTATTTTATCACCTACTTCTACCTCTGGGGAGGTCTCAAATTCAATTAGATATTTATCATTTCGAATGATATATTTATACCTACTTTTATATGGTTCTTCTTTTATTATTGCAAGTTCTATTATAGAGCAAGTTTGCTTACAAACACCACTCACCCCACTGTTAGTCATGCAATCAAAACAAGCATTATAATCACTATATTCTTGCAAATTTTCCATCCAAATATATAAAACAAAACAAATCAAAAGGGGTATTAAATATATCAATATCTTATAATTCTTTTTCATGAAATAAATGCAACAAATAATTATTGCAACAATTTATATAGTTATAGTGACAATTTATCCATATTCCTATCCAACACGTTTCTAGGGGTGTTTGATTTTGTTGCCAATTCTTCAATGCTCTTATACGGCCTTCCATTAACTATCTGCTCTGCGCGAGCTTCCCCCACTCCCCACAAACTGTCCAACTCATTTATTGTTGACCTATTTATGCTAATCCTCTCCACTCCCAACACCTCACCTAAATTATTCACCATCGCAGGATCTTCCTTAAAAGGCACGTATATCTTCATTCCGTCCACTATTTCCTCAGCTAAGTTTAAGTACCTTCCCACGTACGCTCTGTCTGCTTCGGCAGACAGGCCTCCCGCCATCACCAAAGCATCGTTTATTCTAGACCCATCCCTCAACTCATACACCCCTGGAGCCTCAACAGCGCCACCAACATCAACCACACAAGACCTGGCTTTTTTTTCTGCATCCACATCTGGATGATTTATCTTAACGCTTGAATCTTTATTCACCTGACTATCTACACTTTTCCAAACACCCACTCCCATTAAAAAAAGGCCAAAAAGGCCCAGTATTAATTGATACTTATTTTCGTCTACCCAGTTTGGCAGGCTCATAAATCCATGCTAGTAAATAGAAACGCTACAGTCAAACACAAAACATTACGACACAAATACGCATGATAAATGCTACTTGAACGGTCTATCCTAAGCAGGTATGCTGGGGCCATGCCAGTTAAAAACGTAATTAAAGAATACAAAAAAGATAGCTACTACCACATATATAATATTGGCATCGAATCTAGAACTATCTTCGAAGACAATCAAGACTATCAAACATTCATAAACTACCTAGAACACTCTCTTGTCCCCCCCAGAAACAAACAAGACCTTCAAAAAACAATCACCATTAAAGGAAATACTTTTAAAGGATCTCCTAGGCAACCTAAAAACTTTTATGGACAACTAGAACTCCATGCTTTTTGTCTTATGCCTACCCACTTTCATTTTCTAGTAAAACAAAGGCAGCAAAACGGCATAGAAACCTTCATGCGCTCCCTTGGAACAAGATATGTGATGTACTTCAATAAACGACACGGTAGAAGGGGTCCCTTATTCCAAGGAACATATAAAGCTACCGACATTAAAAATGAAGCAATGCTTTTGCACCTATCTAGATACATTCATAGAAAACCACTACTTACCAGCAAAGGACTTGAAACTCCACACTCTTCATATGCTGCGTACACAAATAAACACCCAATGGACTGGGTCACCACAAAAGAAATAAATGAAATGTTAGATAGAGATGGACTTCTAAAATCAATTAATCCCACCTACAAGCACTTTATCGAATTGTTTAAAGAAGACAGCAAAAAAGTCTTGGGCGACCTCATTCTCGAAGACTAACTCTCAACCTTCAATTTTCAACAACAAATAGAAATATTTTCTCTCACTGCATTTACGGGTGTTTTTCGAGTTGACTTTATTCTTGCATGCTGGCTTAATGAACTTATCCAAACTTGTTCATTCCAGAGAAAAAAGATGCATAACTAAACTGCCATGCAAGAAAAAAACTCTTACTCCATAACAAAAGTCGCCAAGATGCTTGACGTGTCCCCAGACACCCTCAGGAGGTGGGAGTCAAAAGGCATTGTAAAACCAACACGCGGACCCAACAATGTAAGACAATATTCCTTAAACGATTTAGGAAAACTAAAAGCTCACATTCAGCAGGCCACCCCCCAGTCTTACACCATTCAACAAGCAGCAAAAGAACTAAAGGTTTCTCCCGGATCCATCAGAAGGTGGGAAAGAGAAGGTAAAATCAAAACCATCAGAACTCCCGGTGGACACAGAAGGTTCAGCTTCAACGACATTCAGAAAATAAAAAAATCTGTCTACTCAAAACCCACCATCCCTCAGCCAATTCCAGCACCCTCTCTTCAAACCACCTCAACAACTCTCTCTCAACCTCAACCCACACCCCAACCAACCCCCCAGACAACCGCATCTGGCCTCGAAGAAATAAAAGTAAATGAAGACGACAAAAAACAACCAGAGCAAAAAATCACCAAACCCACTAAAAACTCTTTTTCTAAAACAAAACCTTTTGCATACGCTACTATCTTTGCTGTTTTATTGCTTTTAATTGGCGGTGGATTCATTTTAAACAGAACTTTAAACCCTACTTCCACGGACGACAGGTCTCAGGCCTCATACGATCTCAGCCAATCAAATATCACCCAACCATCATCTAACACTTCTCCCACCTCCCCAAATAACCCTTCAGATGTTGGTTCTTTCTTGGGTGGAAAAATTACCATAGGTAGTGATGAGGGATTACTTTCAAGCCTAGACCAAAACGGAAACTTGAATGTTTCAGGTGATGTTAGTGTGGGAGGAACCATTTCTTTCCTACCTCAACAAGAACCACTATCTCCTTCTCCTGGGGATCAATATTTTGATTCCGCCACCAATACTATTAAGTATTATAACGGCTCCTCCTGGATATCTCTCACCAACAACCTATCCAACACCTCTCTTCAAACTGCCTACGATAATGGCAACACAATTACTACACAAGGAAACGACCTAAACATCGCCTTAGGGTCTGGGACAGCTTTCTCTGTAAGTAATCAAAGTGCCGTAAACTATCTTACTGTAAGCGAATCTCTCACCTACCCAATCACTATTTCTCAAAACACCCAAATAGGAGGAACCCTTCAAGCTGGTGCTATTAAATCGTCTGGAACTCTAGATGTAGATGGACAAACTACTATTGGCGATGGGTCTAGTTCTGTCGCTATAGACTCCAATACTTGGGATATCACTGCCGATGGCGCTCTAAGTGGCATTACCGACATCAACTCTTCAGGCTCCCTCACCTTCTCCCAAAATGGCGAAGTGTTAAGTAACGGTGATGATGGATACATTAC
>JBHPHI010000035.1:0-5895 GCA_042569595.1 Patescibacteria group bacterium | reverse complement strand
GTTCTGATTGTTTCAACATCCAATATTATCTGCCTCCTCTTACCTTTCTTTACCAAGTACCTTTTCATCCAATACTTCCTTCCATCTCCATATCAATCAGCCTATTCATTTCTATCGCATATTCTAATGGGAGCTTTTTTACTAATGGAGCCACAAAACCATTTACAACCATTTTGCTTGCATCTTCCTCAGAAAGACCTCTACTCATTAAATAAAACAGCTGTTCTTCACCAATCTTGCTCACAGTTGCTTCATGCTCTAAAGATGTGTTTTTATTCAAAATTTGATTTGTGGGATATGTGTCACTCCGACTCAGATCATCCAAAAGCAGAGCGTCACAAACAACCTTACTTTTTGCCCCTTTTGCCTTTGGTCCCATCATCACCTTGCCTCTATAACTTGCTCTTCCTCCATCCTTACTAATTGACTTACTAACTATCGTGCTTTTGGTATAAGGAGCCAAATGTATTGCTCTACTCCCAGTATCCTGATGTTGGTCTTTCGTTGCCAAGGCCATAGATAAGGTTTCCCCACGAGCCCCTTTTCCAGCCAAAACAAAGGATGGATACTTCATCGTCAGCTTACTTCCCATATTAAAATCCGTCCAAACCATCTCCCCCTCCTCTTCCACCCAAGCTCTTTTTGTCACCAAGTTATAAACAGTTTTATACCAATTCTGAACTGTTGTATATTGAACCCTAGCTCCCTTTTTAATATATATTTCTACTACTGCACTATGAAGGGACTCGCTGCTGTATGATGGTGCCGTGCACCCTTCAACATAATGAACCTTGCTGCCCTCATCAGCAATTATTAGGGTTCTTTCAAACTGACCAGCATTTGGAGCATTTATTCTAAAATAAGTTTGTAAAGGCATTTTTACTTCAACACCAGGGGGAACATACACAAAACTCCCACCACTCCACACAGCAGTGTTTAAGGCTGAAAACTTGTTGTCGCCAAACGCAACTACTTTCCCAAAATATTCTCTAACCAAATCAGGGTGTTTTTTTAGGCCTTCATCCATAGATAAAAATATCACCCCATCTTTTTCCCACTGCTCTTTCAATGAACCATATACCACCTCGCTGTCATACTGAGCCTTAACTCCTGCTAATATTTTCCTCTCAGCCTCTGGAATCCCCAACTTATCAAAAGTATTTTTAATTTCTTCGGGAACATCGTCCCAGCTTTTTGCTAAAGAATCAGTTGGCTTCAAGTAATAATGAATAGCTTCATAATCAATGGAGCTCAAATCTCCACCCCAACCTGGTAAAGTCGTCTTTTCAAACAAGGAATACGCTTTTAATCTGTTCTTCCTCATCCATAAAGGCTCATTTTTCATTGAAGATATTGCCTCTACCACCTTTTTATTTAGACCAGGCTTATGAATGAATGAGTAATCATCTGTTGAGTCAGAAAATCCTTGAGAATACTTTTCACCCAAAGATTCTGGCTTCACTTTTTCAGTCTTTATTGGGGCAAAACGAGCCATTTATTTCTCCTTAATATAAGAGGCATATCCACTTTTTTCAAGATCAGTTGCCAATTTTGAACCACCACTTTTTACAATCTTTCCTTCAACCATCACGTGAACAAAGTCAGGTTTTAAATAAGACAGTATTCTCTGATAATGAGTTATTACAAGCACCCCAACTCCAAAATCTTTCACTGCCTTTTTAATACCTTTTGCAACTAACTTTATCGCGTCAATATCAAGTCCACTGTCTACTTCATCTAATATCACAAACTTTGGTTTTAAAAGTAAAAGTTGTAATATTTCAATTCTTTTTTTCTCGCCCCCACTAAACCCGTCGTTCAAAGACCTTTTAAGCAGTTCTTCTGATATTGATAAATCAACTGCGATTTTTTTCATTTTTTTGCGAAATCCCAAAACAGTTTCTTTTGTTTTAGGATAAATTGCTTTAAAAGCAGTCCACAAAAACTTCTGCACACTCACCCCAGAAACAGAAACTGGATACTGAAACGCCAAAAACAAACCTTCCTTTGCACGCTGGTCTGGACTCATTTCAAGCATGTTTTTACCGCTCAAAACCACACTGGATTTCTTTCCCACTACCTCATAAAAAGGATGGCCCATCAAGGTTTGGGCCAGGGTGCTTTTTCCAGATCCATTTGGACCCATCACCGCGTGAATTTCTCCAGATTTTACATCAAGAGAAAGGTTGTGAATTATCTTTTTATTCTCAATAGAAATTTCCAATTTACTTATTTTTAAGATATTTTTTTTCATTAAAGACCTCCTAAAGTCATTTGTGTTCCATCATTTTTTTTCTCAAATGAAAAATCTACAGGAGCCTCCACCAACTCGTTCCATCTGTTTAAAAACTTCACCACACCTTTTTCCCTACCATAATCATAAATGTCACGAGTAATAGCTACATCTTTCAAACAATACTGAGCTAATTTATCCAACTCACCATTTTGATAATAAGTTATTGCATCAAGCCCGTTTCCAGATTTTTGCGTTCCAAGAGTTTTCATTGCAACTGCATCAAGACTTATTCTGTGACCTACACTATCTTTTATTCGAGCCATCAAATCCAAAGAAGGTAAGTCTGTTATTTTTCCCGGGTAATATGGTTGTAAGACTGGTAGATCAAATCCATCAGTATTAAAACCAACCACTACATCCGCACTCTCAAGTATTATCCACAATTTTGATAAATCATTTTCAAAAAACTCTAGCTCTTTTCCTTTACCATCAAAGCCGTCTCTTTCAATCGCCCCTACAAAACTTACTCCTAATTTCTCTGGTTTATACCCTCCCACTTCATCAAAAGTTCTGATTGTTTCAACATCCAATATTATCTGCTTCATGATTTTCCTTTTATTAAATCAGCTAATGAATAATCATCAAGAGTTTGAGAAACCACACTAGATAATGTTTCCATCACATTTTTGTGCCCACATGAATCACTACAAGAACACTCATTTCCCCTCATGCACGAAACTGGCGCAACTGGCCCATCTAAATGTTCCACAACACCTCCTAAAGGAATATCTTCGGGCTTCATAGACAATTTATATCCACCATCAAATCCTTCTTTACTTTCCACCACTCCCATCTCTTTAAGCTCTGACGCAATCTTTGACAAAAATTTATGAGGAACATTATGTGTTGAGGAAATTTTTTTTACGGATAAATAATCGTTTAGTTTTTCTTTTGCTAACACAGACAAAAACAAAAGACCATAATCAGCTTTGCGAGACATAGACAACATATAAACTCCTACTAAAACAGTCGTAGTTTAACAATTTTATTTCACTGATTCAACCTATGAAAGTTTTTCCCTCACAACCTTTGAAACCAAATTTCCATCAGCTTTTCCCTTCACTCTTCCCATTACTTGCCCCATTACTTTTCCAAAATCATTTTCACCAGAAGATATTATCTTATCCACTACTTCCCCCACATCACTCTCACTCATCATTTCAGGCAACAATTCTTCTAAAAACACCAACTTTGACTCCTCATCGCTCACTAACTCATCCCTTCCAGCCTCCCTAAACTGCTCAATCGCCTCTTTTCTAGACTTCACCTCTTTCATTAAAACTTTTTGGATCTCATCATCATTCAAGTCACTTTTCTTGTCAATCTCAAGTTCTTTTATTTTCGACCACACAAACCTCAAAGCTTCAAGCTTAACAGCCTCCCTTGCCCTCATGGCATCTTTTATACTTGATTGTATTTGACTTCTCAACATACCCATATTGTACCACCCACACACCTTGACAACTCCTGCGTCTCATTCATACTAAAAACATATATAAATAGTGGATCATAAGGTGAAAAAACTAACTACAAATCAAGCCGTTTCTCTCGCATCATTAGTCATTATTGCAATAGCGGTTCCTTTTTCTGTTTTTCTTTCAAAACAAACCCAAGAAATAAACCAATCTTTTGCTGGAAACTGTGTTGAGCAGTGCCCTAGTAGTCGGGATGGAGTTTTGAGAAACTGCACTCCTCCTGAGCCTGATGGAACCTCAGCTGATAGTATTTGTGGGAGCACAGGAAGAATAGAGCCTTGCGGTGGTGTAGATTATTGCTGCCCAAATCCTGGGGGAACATGGACAACAGACATGTCTGCGTGTGCCCCAGTCATAGCTTGCGACCCTCCTCAGTGCGCTCAAGGAGAAACTCTTGTTGAAGTTGCTCCTGCTATCGATGATCAACATTGTCCCGAATGGGCTTGTATTCCTACGAATGAGACTAAAAAAGCATGCTCAATAGATGCAGATTGTGGTTGTGGACTAGACTATCTTACAAATCAATGCGCTATTCAAAATAACGACTATTTATCTGGAAGATGTACTGCTCCAGATTTTTGCACAGGAATCTCAGGAGACTGTGGACCAAAATGTGTTGATAATCAGTGCAGACTAGAGTGTCCTATTGTTGGAGATCCTTCTCACCTAACTTGTGAAAATAATGCTTGCACTAGGGTGTTTGGAGAAGGGCCTGACGAGTGTCAGAATAATTCTGAATGCACAACCACATGCACAGAGTTTTCAGACTATGACCTCAATCAAGACTGTGCTGTAAACCTAATTGATTTTGGCCTTTGGGTTGACGGATTTAAAAGTGAATTAAATAAATAAAATGTCCAAAAAACCAACTCATTCTCTTCGCTTTATGGTAATGTTGGCATTTACTTCAATTGGGTTGTTGTTTTCAGGGATATTTATAGACAGACTAATTGATACAAAAACAACCCTAGATGATAGGTCGCAAGCAGCTCCAACCTCATCAACTCCCTCAATTACTGTAAAAACCCATCCAACAAACCCTGTTAAAAACGAACAGATGGAAATTCAGTTTTATGTAAATACCGGAGACTATGATTCTTACGGGGTTGAAATGAGAAACTTAAAAATAACGTCGGACAACAACCTTGCTCTTCCCAACTCACTCATCCAACAAAACATCAGCACTCTTGATGAGGCATTATTAAATAAAGTTGAAAGTAACTCGATTAATTATTTGTCTACAATCAAGAATCTAAACTCACCATTTACTACAAACAAAAACTTCATTCAATTTGCACGACTTACCTTCACTCCCAAAGAGTCTGGAAAAATTAAGTTAGATTTTGACCCAAATCAAACAATTGTAAATGAATTTAATAATCCAACTAACAACATTATTTCTCAAGTTTCTGACGTCACCATTACTGTAAATGAAAATAAAGATTGTACAAATAATAATGATGTTTGTGATGAAAACGGCTGCGCATACAATAAACAAAAATGCGATGAAATAGGAATCGGCGGCGGAGGAGATGGTGATGGTGACGATGAAGAAGATGAAGAAAGTGAGTGCAAACCACCTTACCCACCTCAAGAGCTTATAGCTAGGTCTGGAAGCAAGCCTGGAGAAATAAACGTTTTCTGGGTTAGGCCAGGAGATCATAAACACTTTGGGGTAAGTTTTGGAAGATATTCAGGAGAATATAAATGGGGCGACGTAGACATAGGCAACACTAGAAACTTCACTATCAGATTTTTAGAGCCAGGAGCAAAATACTACATCGCATTAATTACTGTAAATGATTGTGGCGCAAGCGCTTATTCACAAGAAATTTCAGCCATAGCCAGAGCCTATCCCGTTACTTATACTCCACCCACCAACCCCACACCCACACCACAACCCGAAGTCGTTATTCCCTCACCATCTCCTACTCCGGAATTAGATGGACCAGTTTTTGATGACACAGAAGAGCAACCAGAAAACAAATCCTTTATTGGTAAAATTTTAGATAGCAATCTATTAATCCTAATACTAGGGCTTGTAGCAGGACTAATTGCCTTCAAACTATTTAAAAAAGACCCAAAAGATGACTCTCTTTAAACCTTAAAATAAATCTTATAACC
>JBHPHI010000034.1:0-6252 GCA_042569595.1 Patescibacteria group bacterium | reverse complement strand
TCATTTGATGAAAAGTTTTTAGAACTTGTGGGGGAGGTTAATTACACACTATGTGTTGTGGTTATAGATAAAAAACAACACTTCAAAACATATACAGAATCGGCCATTCATCCTTATCATTATTGCCTAACAACATTACTTGAAAGATACACTAGCTTTTTAAGCGAAAACAACGCTATTGGAGATGTAATGGCGGAATCAAGAGGAGGAAAAGAAGACCGAACCTTGAAGGACGTATATAGCAGTTTTTACTTGAAAGGAACTGCATTTAGATCTCCACAATTTGTTCAAAACCACCTTACATCGAAAAAACTAAAAACAAGAAATAAAATTCACGCTGTAGCGGGACTAGAAATGGCCGATTTGTTGTCCTTACCCACAAAACTTGATGTTTTACATAGTTACGGTGCACTAAGTAATTTGAGCGATAATTTTACAAAAAAGATAATTGGGAAGGTACAAAGTAAGTATAGAAGAAAGCCTGGGAGCACTAGAATCAAAGGATATGGAAAGAAACTAATATTCTAAAAATAAAATGGGCCAGAAAACTGACCCTTTTTACGATACCTTTCGGATATCCACCTCCGATTAACGGATTAGTATCAGTGTACACAATTTAGATAAAAAATAAAATATATCGTTTTTGTAATCAAGTAAGCACTAATTAATGTTGCAAAAATGGGGCAGTTGAGTTTCGGGAATATATATCATATATTAATTAAGTACATCAAGAATAATGTATACTATAATTATCATATGAAACACCAACAAGCATCATTGATTTCCAATACTTCCAAGCTTCCAAAAAAGAAATTAAGAGGAAATAGTACCAAAGACAAAACCAGCAGATATTCAGATTTTGCAGTGAAATTAGAAAAAGATATTGAAAATCAAAACTGGTTTTTAGTAAACACAGATAGAGTATCAAACAAAAAAAGCAAATTTAATTTCTTAGATCTCTTCGCAGGCGCAGGTGGAATGTCTCAAGGATTTAGAAGTGCTGGATTGAATAAAGTATTGAGTGTTGAAATTGACTCAGACGCATCAGAAACATTAAGACATAATTTTCCAGAAAGTAACCACATAGAAGGGGATATTAACCAGATTACTGAGTCAGATATAGATAAAGAATTAAATGGGAAAAAGGTACATGTTATTTGTGGTGGACCACCCTGTCAGGGATTTTCTGTAGCAGGATTAAGAAATCCAAAGGACCCAAGGAACAAGCTATTTAAAGAATTTATTCGTGTTGTCCGTCACGTTAAACCCTGGTACGTAGTGATGGAAAATGTTCCGGGAATATTAACAATGGAAAACGGCAAGGTTTATAAGGAGATAATCAACCAATTTGCATTGGCAGGTTATCCAAATATGACCGTTAGAATTCTTGAGGCTGCAACATTTGGAGTACCACAACTTAGAACAAGGGCGATTTTTATTGCAAACAGATTTGGTCGAGTAAATCCATATCCAAAGAAAACACACGCCCCCAAAGACTATGTTTCGATTGATGAAGTAATAGGCGATCTGATAGATAAGCCCTACGACCCAGAATCTGGGCATTGGGGGACCAGACATTCAAAAAAATTTGAAGAAAGAATTTCTAAAGTAAAACCAGGAGAATCATTGTATGAGACATATAGAGATGCATACAAGCGACAATATAAAGGTGTTCCAAGTATGGCAATTAAAGAAAATCACGGCGGTGTACATATACATTATGAACTAAATAGAGTATTAACGGTTCGAGAAATGGCAAGACTTCAAACATTTCCTGATGATTTTTGGTTCTCTGGGTCTCACAAGAGGGGATATTGGCAGATAGGTAATGCTGTTCCGACTTTAATGGCAAAACACATAGCTTTAGCCATAAAAAATGAGCTACTAGATGTAAAAAAAATTAGTCTTCGTGATCCTTCTTATTTAAAACTTGATTCAAAGACTTCCTCCACTCATCAAAATCATACCAAGGACAACCAACACAACCTTTCTCAGCCACCTTCCCTATTTTAGGAGTGTCTTCTGGCCACTTACCATTTCCTTTATAGAAATATGTTATTCCAAATGCTGTGCCGCGGATTCCTGATTGAAAACACTTTCGACACACTTCTCTTTTTTGTAGGTTTCTCTGGTTGTCTAGCAATTGAAATTTTTCTTTAATTTCTTTATCAGTCATTTGAATCGTATTTTCTTCTTTTGTATCAGCATCCCATCTGATTTCTGGAAATTTATGATCTGGAATTATCGACGCTACAGAAGCTGCCGGTTTATTTTCATAAACGTTGATTTTTTTTAGGACGTTAATAATTTTTTTCTTGAGTTCTGGAGTCCAAGTCTCATACCCTGTTGCAGCGCTTTTCTCAAATGGTACAAGCAACATATGGGTATTATTTTTATTGCATCTTGCACACACTTTTCTATCTGTCGCTAAAAGATATCCCATTTCTTTAATATCTTGAATTCTTCTGGCCCAATTAGGATTACTTGGAAAATCACATTCAATACAATTCCATCTTAAATTTAATAGTGCATCAAAAAACCCTTTTGTTACTTGCTTAGACGAATGATTTTCTTCCCAATGTTTTTTTTCATCTCTAACCCATTGAACAGCTTTGTTAGGTTCTGCTTGCTTATATGCCTCTTTGATCAATTCAGCAATATCTTTTGGATTATCCAAAAATATACCAGCACGTCGATAATGAAAGGGAATCGAGCCACTCCACTCCTTATTTGTCTCAGGATATCTAAAAATTACATCAACATACTCTTCACTTGCTTTTGTATGTTTTCTTATCCCAGTTAAAGAAATGTGCTGAGAGGCTATATGTGATTCTATATCTATTAATAGTTCCTGATCTGTCATAAATCCGAAGTAAGCTTACTAATAGTTATCCCAAGAGCTTTCGAGATTCTTTTTAGATTTAGGATAGTAATATTTTTTTCACCTCTTTCAAGCATTCCGATATATGTCCTATGTAAATCAGCCATCTCAGCAAGTTGTTCTTGAGATAGGGATTTATCAAGACGCTCTTTTTTAAGATTTTTTCCAAAGTGAATTAATAGTTTTTTCCTCATTACATCAATTGTAGACAAAATGCTGACTATAGTTCTACAGACTATAATTAGCATTTATATAGAGTAAAATGGATTACAATAATGAAAAGCAGAAAACCAGTTTCACGCCAGGTATTATATTCAATGCTTAGTATGCACACTAAGGAGGCTATAAGTCGAACCCGGATTTTAATGGATAGCAATAATGAGAATATTGCCCTTGGAGCTTGTAAATTGCTCCTAAATAAGACTCTTCCAGATGTCAAAGCCATAGCTATAAACGATTTTCAACAAGAAACAAATCAGGACGCAGTCCTAAATAATGAACCAGAATTATCAACTGAAGAAATGATTAAAAAAGCAAAGGAAGCAATAAAAGCACTAGAGGAAGATCAGAGCTACTTACTTGAGAATTCTGTAGGGGAGATAATTAGATAGTGTATAATCTCACCAAAAGATAAACGTGTGGCTTGGCCCCACACAACCCCACTGGGGAGGTAGATAGCGTAAGCCCTACTTAAAGAGACCTACTTTTATAAAAATGTAGGTTTTTTTTGTAGAAAATGACTATCAAGCAAGCCAGAAAAATTCTAGGAAAAGCATCAAGAGATATCTCTGATGAACAAATTAAAGATGATATTCGGACAGCCACTCTATTAAAAGACTTATTTTTCAATAGTTTAATAGAATCAAAAAAGAGGATACAATCTGCTCAAAATAAATAGTGCCAGAAAGCAGCACAATGTGGAAAAAAAAGCAGTAATCTACACCAGGGTATCTGACCCTTCACAAATTGAAAATAATAGCTTAGAAACTCAAGAAAATGAGTGCAAAAAACACGCACTTTCTAGAGGATACAAGGTAGTCAAGGTTTTTAGGGAGGAAGGAAAATCAGCTAAATTTATAGCGACACGTCCCAAATTAATGGAATTACTTAACTACTGCTCTTTAAAGCGAAATAAAATTTCAGCAGTGATTGTGTATAAGTCAGACAGGTTTAGTAGAAATGTTGAGCAGGGATTAGCGGCAATTTCACGACTAGCAAAGTATGGTGTTGAAGTGGTTTCTGTTGTCGAGGGATATGAAAACAACCCCCTGGGAAGAGCGCTAAGAGTAATTGTTATGGCGGTAGATCAGCTAGACAATGAGCAAAAAGGAGAGAGGGTAAAAAGTAATATGTTAGCAGTATTTAGAAAAGGGTTATGGCCGTTCAAGTGTCCAATAGGATATAAGCGGAAATACAATTCAAAAGAAGAGAATAGAGGACTCCCTCCCATCCAAGATTCCAAACTGGCACCAATCATCCAAAATGTGTTTCACAAGGCTTCAGAGGGTATATATAGCAAGGCTCAGCTCGCCAGAATGATGAATGTGCAAGGTTTTAAAAATCATTACGGGAATGAAGCCGATCATAAAACAGTACATAATATACTCACGAAGAGTTTCTATTATGGAAATATGTACGCAAAAAAATGGGATGAGTATTCCATTGGGAAACATATGCCATTGGTAGATAAAAAAACCTGGGAAACTGCATATCATAAGGTCATATTAAAAAAGAAAAGATATTCATATCAAGATGATTCTAAGTATCCTCTCAAGGGGGTATTAAAGTGCGAAAAATGTGATAAATTTATGACCACTTCTCCTAGTAGGGGAAGAAATGGGATTGTTTATTACTATGAATGTGGAAATAAGGTGTGTAGACAAGTAAGGATGGAATATGAAACTGCAAACAAGAAACTGGAAGCATTAATGGAGCAGTTTCAGCCAACCGCCAAAGTATTGAAGCTATTTAATCATATGGTGTTTTCAGAATGGGATGAAATTATAAACACAGCCAAAAAAGACTCAGAAGAAATTGAGAGAAAGATTTTTCATCTCAAGGAGGAGATTACAAGTATCCGCAAAGCGAGAGATGATGGTATTTATACCCCAGAAGAAGCCAAGGAAGAGGCAGAAAAAATGAGGCAGGAAATAACAGTACTAAATATTGAGAAGTCAGACATAAGGCTAGAGCAATACGATAAAGAAATTGTTAAAGCATTTACGGAGCGGTTCTTACAAAACACTCATCTATTGTACGACAGGATGGAATTACCAAAGAAACAAGCACTTCTAAGTACGATATTCCCAGATGGAATCAAATGTTGTAAAAATGGAGAGATACGAACCGAGAAATGGTCCCCATCTTTCAATCTAATTTTGGATATTAATAGTCAAAAAGGCAAAAATGTGACCCTACTGGGAATCGAACCCAGATTACAAGGTTGAGAACCTTGCGTCCTAACCGTTAGACGATAGGGCCATTAAACTTCCACATTATAGTCTGGGAAACTCTTATTTACAAGAAAAAAACGATCATTTTTTGAATTATTTTGATGTATTAAATACATATTGATTCAATAGAAAATCTAGGCTAACATACAGTCCTGTTAGCAAATATTTGTCTCCGCCAAGTACGGAGCATTTTTATAAATATGAACAACAATCACCAGGTTAACTTAACCAAAGAAGGCTACGAAGAGCTTGTGTCTGAGTTAAAGGAGTTACAAGACAATAAACTACCAAAAGCAATCAACAGAGTTGCTCTTGCCAGAAGTTTTGGAGACCTATCAGAAAACAGTGAATATCATTCAGCTAGAGAAGATTTAGCTTTTGTAGAGGGTAAAGTTCAAGAACTTGAAACCCTAGTTGCTCGTGCAAAAATTGTCAAAATATCCAAAAGTAAGACCAAGGTAAGCGTGGGAAGCAAGGTTACCGTCAAAGCAAACGGAGATACTCACACATATGACATTGTTGGCGAATACGAAGCAGACCCAATAAAAAAGAAAATTTCTCATGACTCACCTCTAGGAAAAGCTTTGGTGGGAAGAAAAGTGGGTGAAGAAGCAGAATTCGACGCCCCCGTGGGTAAGGTTATTTACACCATAGATAAAATTCACTAAAAATCACTTGTTTGACTCAAAAATTTCAATTTGATATCATTCCAAAGACATGAATAATACTTTTGTTGCCAAAAAAAAGAAAAACCACTCATAAGAGGGGACTTCTTTTGATGCAAAAGTGAGCCCCTTAAAGAGGGGTTTTTTATTGCAGACCCTGAATTTTACGAGAAAATCTAGTAAAAATTTAGCAGGTACGCAAGATCCTTGAAGGATTATTTGGGCCCGTAGCTCAGGGGTTAGAGCGACAGCC
>JBHPHI010000033.1:0-6473 GCA_042569595.1 Patescibacteria group bacterium | reverse complement strand
AGAATAGCATCCTCAGCCACATGACAAGGAACTCCCACTTCTTCTGTTAACAATCTATCAAAATTCCTTAAAGTGCTAGATCCACCAGTCAAAACAATACCTTTATCAATAATATCTGAAGACAATTCAGGAGGAACTTCCTCAAGAACACCCTTTACAACACCCACAATCTGCATAAGGGGCTTATTAATGCCCTGAGTAACCTCAGAAGACGTGATTTTTACCTCTCGAGGCAAGCCTGTAGCGTTATCTCTGCCTCTAATCATCATTTCTTCGTCTTTTGATAGTTTTGTAGCAGATCCGATCTTAATTTTGACCGATTCAGCCGTCTGTTCTCCTATAATAAGGTTGTGTTTCTTACGAACGTAGTATGCAATCGCCTCATCTATCTTGTTTCCAGCCACTCTTACGCTTTTACTTACCACTACTCCACCCAAACTTACCACTGCAGCTTCTGCAGCCCCTCCCCCAATATCCAAAACCATGTTTCCTGAAGCTTCCGCTATTGGAATACCCGCTCCTATTGCTGCTGCTAATGGCTCATCAATTAGGTATGCATTTCTAGCTCCAGCTGACAAAGTAGCATCTAAAACTGCTCTTCTTTCAACCTGAGTGCATCCCGCTGGTACACAGATCATAACTTCAGGCTTGAACAAAAAGGCCTTGCCTATTACCTTTTTTATAAAAAATCTAAGCATTGCTTCTGTAACCACGTAGTCGGCTATAACACCATCTCTCATGGGCCTACTTGCGCGAATAGTGTCCGGTGTTCTACCAAGCATTTCTTTTGCTTCTTTTCCGACTGCAACTACCTTTCCATCACGCATGGATACTGCAACAACAGTTGGCTCATTAAGGACTATCCCTTCACCAGAAAGCCAAACAATTGAGTTTGCTGTTCCTAGATCGATACCTAATCTTTTTGAAATCATATATTCACAATACCTATAAAGTGTATGACACGTGATCACATTGTAGGGTCCCACTCATCAATCGTCAACACCACGAATTGATGTACTTCTATATATATAACGCTAGTTGACCCATAACTTGAGGTTTACTAGACTGAATGTGAAAAGAAATAAAAGTAGCTACAAAGTTGGACATTACATGAGGTAAAAATGTCTAACAAATATTTCTTGCAAGAATAAATATTCTGCTCATGAGCACTAAAAAAACATATACCATCTCCGAAGTATCCAATATCCTTGGTGTAAGTTCCAAGACCTTAAGAAGGTGGGAAAAGAAAGGGTCTGTATCCCCAATCAGAACCTTAGGCAACCAAAGACGCTACACAGAAACAGACATAGCCATCCTCAAACAAAAGCTCCAAAAGACCACACCCTATCTACCCGAACCAACCAAAAAAATAAATGCATTTTCTAAGGACGATCTTATTGCAAAATTAGGAATCACTTCAAACACCATCAATCGCTGGGAAAAAGAGGGAAAAATACAAACCTCCCAAAACGAATCAGGAAAGCAGTACTCACTGCCTCAGGGTTTTGACTCAACTCAACAAACAACCATTCCCAGCAAAGAAAAAACTCCACAAAAAGAAGAAAAACAACCAGAGGTGGAAAACACTAAATCACAAAAATCTACGCCAAATGACTTCCTTCGATACTTTGTTCCCTCTAGCGTAGCTGTAGGGATAGTGATAATTTTTCTCATTCTTCTTTCTCGCGTAACCAACCAGCAACCATTGCCAGAGGAAAGATCTCAGGCGGGATACTTTCCCAGACCATCGTCTTCTCCTAAATACAACCAAAATACATCTGGTGGCGACGTCGGCTACTTTTTAGGGGGCAAGATTAGTATTGGGTCAGATGAAGGCTCTATTTCCTCACTCGATCAAGATGGAAATCTAAACCTAAACACCGGAAGTGCTTCAATCGCTCAAGATGTTACAGTTGGTGGAGCCTTAAACCTCATTCCCCACTCTCAACCAACAAATCCTCAAGTTGGCAGTATCTATCTTGATCAGACCACAAATCAACTGGCCTATTTCAATGGATCTGAATGGATCTATCTAGATTCAACAACTTCAGAAAGCATCGTTTCTTCTCTCCAAACAGCCTACAGCGGGGGAAACACCATCAACACAACCAGCCAAGATCTTTCATTCACCTTAGCAGACACAATAGGCACAGACGCTGATTTTCTCGTAAACATTAAGGGTGACTCCTCAAAAGCTGTGTTTTCTGGACAAGCTGGCGAATCACTTCTCACTATAGACCCCCAACTTAGTCGCCCCATCCAAATTGACCAACCCACCCAAATATCAGGCAACCTATACTCACCCAAACTCATAGATTCAAATAACGAATCTTACTATCTTGACCCAAGCAGCTCCTCTACTTCACTAAAAACCATGGGTGGAATAGAAATAGGAGGCCCCATCAACTTTTCAAGCTCCAGCAATTCCCTAACGAACAATTCCGACTACATCACCTTTTCTCAGGGGTTATCCATCGGAGATGACACAACATACTACTTTGACAAAAACGGAAACATTAGCGCCAACAACGGGTACTTCAAGTCAGACCTATTTTCAGAAGATTTAACTTCGGCAGGAGCAGTAACACTAGGCGATGGCGGAGACTCTATTGGCTTATCAGGCACAACCATAACGCTCAACGACTCCAACCTCACTTCAGCAGTCACCTTAACTGACTCATCTACTTCACTTGATAGCGGAGACACTGCCATTATTGACGCCATCAACACCATATACGCCCTCGCTGCAGGGGGTGGATCTGGAATTTGGGACAATCCGTCTGGAGTTATCTATCCTCAAACCATAACTGATGATTTTGCTATAGGAGGCACAACCAGCTCTGCTCCATTTTTTGTAGATAATTCAGGTAACGTCACCATCGATGGCAACACTACTCTAGGAGACGCAGCCACAGACTCTATCACCTTCAATGCCGTTGCAGGATCAACCTTTAACATGAATTCTTATGCCATACAAAATATTGGAGCCACTGGTACAGACTTTACAGGCACAGGAGGACTCAATTTAGCAGACAGCCTATCAGTCACGGGCACAGTCACTGGAACCACCCTCACAGATGGCACTGCCTCCATCACCGCTGGAGCAGGATCTGGATTCTCCACTCTCACAACATCAGGAAACATAAACACTACGGCAGGAGACATTCAAACTAATTCAGCATCCAGAATAGACAGCTCTGGAAACCTTACCAACATTGGCACTACTCAACTCAACACAGTTACTTACTCATGGCCAGGAGCAGATGGCAGCACTTCATACATTCTCGCCACCAACGGCTCTGGCACTCTTTCCTGGCAAGATCCTGCTGTGGTTGCTGGTGGAACCGTAAATTGGGATGTCGCCAATGGCGCTATCTCCCCAATAAACAAAACTATTGATTTTCTTATCGGAAGCAGTTCCTCGGCAAGCGCTAAGTTTGCAGTTTTAAATGTAAACAGTGGTACGACAACAGCCAGCATTAGTGCAGGGGCTGCAGGAGCTTCCTATCTCACAGCCTCAGGGAACCTTCAAACTACCGCACTTCAAAACTTGGTTCTTGGAGGCTTTACCACCGGAGGTATTACATTAGATGAAAATATTATTATATCCGGCACATCAGACCTACTAGGAAATGCAGACATCACAGGAACACTTGATTCTTCAGGAAACATTACTTCCCTATCCACCGTTCAAGGCTCCACCATTACAGACGGCACCGCCACTTTCACGGGCGGAGACCTAACTGGAGTGGGTGGAATTACTATGTCTGGAACATTGGACATTGGCACCAACACAATCGCAGATGGCAACTTCAACGGCGACTGGGCCTTCAACTCAGGAAATTTATCAGGAATCACAAACCTTACCACAACTGGAACAACATCATTCAACACTGTCGCCTACACTTGGCCAGGTGCGGACGGAACTAGTGATTATGTTCTCTCCACCAATGGATCTGGCACCCTTTCCTGGCAAGACCCCTCAGTCCTTACAGAATCATCCAATCATTGGGCTATACAAAATGGAGCCATATTCACCAAAAACACATCCATGGACTTCTTTCTTGGGAGTGGCGCTTCAGCTTCTGCAAAATTTGCAGTCTTAAACATCGATTCCGGCACCCCCACCGCTTCTGTTAGTGCCGGAGAAAGCGGTGGATCATACTTAACAGCTGACGGAAATCTTGCCGCCACCGCCATGCAAAACCTCACATTTGGTGGCTCCACCACAGGAGGACTCATCTTCAACGAAGGTGCGTGGGACTTATCTAACCAAACAGTAGACATTTCTCTAAATAATGCGGTTGATGCCTTAAACTTCGATAGTAATACCCTATCTATAGATGCAAGCAGCAACAGAGTTGGGGTGGGAGTAGCTAATCCTCAAGCAATACTTGATGTGCAAGGGGCTACAGGTACAGACCTCTTTAGATTAACTGGAACAGGAGCTGGTGCTACAAACTACAAAATGAATATTAGTACTGGAGGCACCTTGCAGTTTGTAAACAACAGCACCGCCATGCTTTACATGAAAGGTGGTACGAGTTTTCAAACATACTACATGAACCACACTTTTAATGAATCAGGTGGGAACTATGACTTTACCATTGAAGGACAGAATGATGCTCAACTTTTTAAAATAGACGCTTCTGAAGATACTATTGGAATAGGCTTAACAAGCCCGGAACATAAACTTGAGATTGGCGGAGGTTACGCCGGCAATGCCTTGGTCTCTCTCAATGAAATTAACGGAAACGACATACTTACCGCCTCCGCCTCCGGAACCACCAGAGCTACTCTCACCAATACAGGATCGTTCGAAGCAGCAGATCTAGTTTTGGGCTTGAACGATGCTTCTGCAAACATATCCACAGAAGATACAGATGAAAACCTCACCATAGATCCCAACGGGGCTGGAGATATTTACTTCCATGGAAGCACCTATGTTATTTCAGACACTGGCGACTTCACCCTTGGTGGTCTGATTACTTTTGAAAACGACGAATATATAGACGGTCAAACAGATGACTTCATTTCTCTCGTGGGAACAGGTGGAACAGCAGACGTAGACCTAGATATTGACCTAGATGGAGTTGGACCAGTACTTACTAGCACAGCTGCAGACACCATATTCGTTAACGAAAATTTCCAAGTTCTAAATGATCTAAATGTCTTCTCAGGAAACATTCAAACAGGAGCCGCCGCCACAACTAGAATCACTAATGCAGGAAATCTTTCCAATATCGGCACTACTCAATTCAACACAGTTACATACACCTGGCCAGGAGCAGACGGCAGCGCAGATTATGTTCTTTCTACAAATGGTTCCGGCACTCTTTCCTGGGTAGCTCAAAGTGGTGGGGGTGGATCAACATACTGGAGCCTGCAAAATGGTGCCCTTTTCCCCACAAACAACACCACAGATTTTCTTATTGGAAGTGATGCATCTTCATCTGCAAAATTTGCAGTTCTCAATATAGACTCAGGCACACCCACAGCTAGTGTTTCTGCTAGTGAGGCTGGAGCAGCTTACTTAACAGCTGACGGAAGTCTTCAAACCACAGCCCTTCAAAACCTAACCATCGGAGGAGCTACAACTGGAGGAATAACCCTGAACGAAAACATAGTGGTTACAGGCACAAGCGCTTTGGGGGGGAACACAGACATAACTGGCACTCTATCCGTTACCTCAACTTCAGACTTTCAAGATGCTCTTGCCAACTCAACCGGAAATTTAATTCTAGACGACACAATCGACTTGGGATCTCCTACTACCGGAATAAACATCACTCCAGCCGGAGTCATTTCCGACATCGATGGAAACCTATCTCTTTTAGACAATACAGATATCACTGGCACTCTATCCGTTACTTCAACTTCAGACCTACAAGGAAACATTAGCAATTCCACTGGAAACCTAGTTCTAGATGACACTACAGACATAGGATCAGTTGCAAATGGCCTAAATATAGATACTTCAGGAAATCTATCTGACAACAACGGCAATGTTGTTATTAATGATGTAGTTGACTTAGGATCAGCAACTACTGGCTTAAATATCACCACTGCGGGAGTTGTTACAGACACTGATGGAAACATAGTTCTAAATGACACCGTAGATCTTGGTTCCGCTACTACTGGAATTAATATCACTACAGCAGGAACTTTATCTGATTCAGATGGAAATATATCTATCAACGATAGTGTAGACATTACTGGCAGCTTAACCACCACTATTAACGCTGATTTTGCTGGCACTCTAACTTCAGGAACAGGAAATGCCTTTAATGTAGATGCTTCTGGGAATATTGACGCAGGAACCTGGACAGCAGATGTAGTCGGTGAAGCTTATGGTGGTACAGGTCAAAGTAGTTACGCTGTTGGAGACTTACTTTATGCAGATGGAGCAGCATCTCTTGCTCGGTTAGCTGATGTAGCTGTAGGTAATGTACTACTAAGTGGTGGTGTGGGTG
>JBHPHI010000032.1:0-7008 GCA_042569595.1 Patescibacteria group bacterium | reverse complement strand
GTTAAAGGAACCGCTAAAATGAAAAGAATGGCAGCTTTCTTGATGTTAGTCATGTTGGCAGATTAGTCTTCTTTTTTGGATTTTTTATATTCTTTTATCCCGATTCCAAGACCACGCATGAACTCGGGGATTTTTTTACCACCGAAGAGAATAAGGATAATGACTGCAATGCTCTAAAAGCTCAAACTGCCAAGTAGGAGAATTCCTTTACGACGACAACTATTCCCCCATTTCAAACGCTTCTTGTACCATCACAGTCAAAAACCCAGATGGCACCACCAGACTAAACAATGTTGGCATGACCGCCAACAGCGATGGTTGGTATTCATACGACGTTTCTATTGGAACAGACCTTGGAGTTTACCGTACTGAAGTTTGCTGCAACGCTAGTGGAGAATACTTATGTATAGACAAAACCTTTGAAGTTTCCGATGGAGCTGCCGAAATCGCACAAGAAACTGCCGATGCTGTCTGGGACAGTAGTAAAAGAGGAAGAATTGCCGACGAAGTCTGGGATGATAGCAAGCGCACTACCTTCATAGGAGAGATTTGGGACTACTCAAGCGACTCTCTAGGAAGTTTTGCCACCAAAATTACCAGTATCTTCAACAACTCCAATCAACTGACTGGCAACACCAGTAGCTCCACTACAACCAGTCAGACATTCAACTACCTAACCACCACAAACACCACTGATGCTGGCGGATCCGTTGACTCCATACCAGACCTGTCCGCTCAAATTGCTCAAAATAGAACACTCATTCAAGAACTCCTCAACAAACCCATCATGCAAAACTTTATAGAAGAACAAGAAACCGTAGATTTGTCAGAAAAGATCACCCAAACCAAAGCTGCATCCGACAGTATCTATTCTCAGACTCAGTCTATCAAGGCCAAACTCACCAACCTTATGCTCAAATGGCCCACCCTCACTACCAGTAAAATTGAAACAGAACTAGAAAGTATTATTGGGTTGCTGGGCACCACTGCAGACACCAGTCAAAATAGCTCTCTTATGGGGTCACTAAACGTCCTTCTCCAGGGCTGGGGCGACAATCCTATCATCAAAGATATTCAAAGCAACGCCAACAGCACCATTACCAGCGTAAGTGTTATCCAAAACATCCTAAGAAGCAGCGGAACTGTCGGATTTGAGTTTCAAGACAGTCTCATTGAATCCATAGATGTCATCAAACTTCTCGAAGATTCAATTGGTGATGCTAGCGACTCACTTGGAGCCACCACCTTATTTGGATTCTTAAGGAAGCTTGAATCAAGCAATGATAATTTTGGCTCAATTAGCTCAGAAATAGATGATCTTCTTAAAAACTATGATCAATACTCCATCAGTCAAATCAACCAAAAAGTAGCTCAATTCTCCCAAACCATATTGGCAAACAACCAGATCACAGGCGCAGAAAGACTACTCGATGACCCCGTTAATCCCGATAGTCCTCATCCCAAATACACTCTTTATGGACTCAAGGCTATTATTGGCGCAAACAATCAAAAACTAGGAAGTTTATCTGGTAATCCAGTCTCAGATCTTTGGATACAAGATCAGGACAAATCCATGTTCTTCAGGGGCTATGTACTCAACCCCTCTTCTCAGCAAAAAACTGCCCAGGTAAAATTCGCTCTCCCAGCCGAAATTCTCAAAGAGCATTTACTCAACAACACTGACAACCTAAGCGTTGAATACGATCCTCCAGAAGATGCATTTATGGTTACAGCCAGCTACACCCTAAATCCAGGAGAACTTGTTACTTTCTACGTAGAAACTCAAAACATTTGGGGTCTTACGGATGAAACCTTGGATAACTACCTCAAGCAAGCCGAGGGCTTGGTTGATTCCCTCAGAAAATCTTCCCTTTATGGTCAAGCCGCAAGTATAAAAAGTGATATTGAAGTTACTCTAGACAAAATCAGGGTGAAAATTGGCGGCATCACCTCCCCAGAAGATCGTATTCGTATCGTAAGGGAGGCCCAATTAGATCTCTTAAGTGTTGATGAAAAAATGAATACCCTCAAAGAGCTGGTTTCCGAAACCACTTCAGCCAAATCTATCGTCGGTGCGGTTGGAGGCATTCAAACAGTTGCTGTTTGGGGACTTATCCTTATATTCGTAGCGGGTTTTGTATTCCTCGTTATATTCATGAGACGCATGCAGCCCGCAGCAGCAGGGGTGGGAATCAGAAGAACTGTTGTTGCCAAACCTGTCACAGCCCACAACCCCATCAGAGTCCGCATGCCTAGAAAACCCATTAGATCCACAGATTTCAAGCCATCCATCAATACCAAAGCTCCATACGGTAGGCTCGCCTTCACCGGAATCTTAACTATTGCCCTTGCCACAGTAGTTGTAGGCATCATAAGTAAAAACAGCAGAAAAGTAGCTCCTGCTCCAACCCAAGCACCAAATCAACCCACCGCTCAATCCCAAGGAATTATCATTAAAAACACCCAAAAAGATGAAGCGGCAGAGCAAAATCCAGACGAAAAACTGGCAGAATCTAATGTGACCGAAGCAGTCGAAAAAGATCCAGTTCTAGGCACAACTAGTGCCGAAATGATAGTTGAGATCACAAATGATCCAGTCAATATCCTCACTAGCCCATCTTCCACTGCAGGCAAGGTTATGAGTATTAGCTCCACTCAAACTGTATACATCTTTGGGGTAGAAAAAGACCCTGTTAGTGGTACATCTTTCTCAAGAGTTGGATTTTCCGAAGACGACGACAAAAAAGACTGGTGGATAGAAACTAGCCTCCTATCCTCTCCATCTCTATAAGCAAGCCCCTACTTGATATAATTCACACATAAACTATCAATAGATTTCATCGCAAACGACAGTGATGCGCTATAATTCACACATAAACTATCAATAGATTTCATCGCAAACGACAGTGATGCGCTATAATCCACCTATAAATCAAACAGATTTTATAAACAGATATAATTCACCCAAATGCCAGATAAAATAACCAAAACCTCACCTCGCCCAGAAACCACTCTAATCCTAGCTTCCTCAGTAGATGGTAGACTCACTAGCAGTGACTCTAATCCCCTAGACAAAAACAAAAACTGGAAACAAAAACCAGGGGTCAGGGGCTATCTCCAGCAATTCTACGAAATCACCAGTGAAGCCGGAGTCTATAATCTCATACCAGGAAGTCGCATGGCCCACATTAATGACAGAATTGGAAAACCAGAGAAAGAGGATATTAGACTTATAGTCCTAGACCACCACAGAGACCTAACAGCAGAAGGCATCGTCTATCTAAGTAAGTGTGTCAATCGACTCATTTTAGTCTGCGGCAACAAACACCCCATCACAGACACAAAAAAACTCCCCAGCAATCTATCTCTCATTAGACAACCAAGATTCATGAGAAAAGACTTACTCATCAAACTTCACAAAAAAAAGGTAAAGAAAGTCACCATTCAATCTGCAGGGAAACTAAACTCCAAATGGATAAACGAAGGTCTCATCGATCACCTCACAATTATTGTCTACCCCCTCCTGGTTGGAAGTTCTGGCACCCACACTCTTATAAATCATAAACTGTCTGCAGTTAGACCACTTCGGCTAGTAGACATACGCCCGTTTAACTTAAACTACATTTCCTTAAACTACGAAGTCCTAAACGACTAGCCCACAATCGCATTAAACATTCCATGTATCGCCATGGATAAACTCAACCCCACCACCATCCACCAACCTCTTCCTCTAGAAAAATACGCAAATACAAGCATTGTCATCGCGTGCATAGGAACAGTAAACAAAAGCCTCCAGCCCAAAGGCTCTAGATTGCCCAAAAAACTCAAGTTTACAATGTAAAGCATAGCTTCACTTATCCCAAATATCACACCAGCTGCCAAAGCAATCTTCAAAAACTTATCATCCAGCATCGAAGCTCTAATTATTATCACAGCCTTAATTATTTCTTCAACCAACCACGGCTCATAAACTATCTGTTCAACAAACAGCGCGAAAGCTGGAGCAACAAAAGCAAACAACATTGTAGTTGCCATTACTTCAAACTCATCGACTTCAACGACTTTGTAGGTGTAGTCCGTTTTCTGTTTCTTCATCACCTAATCATAGCAATTCAAGCCTTGGCCCTACAAGCAACAGTATAAAAAATCTTCAAAGTCAGCCTCTCAAGTTCTCTACCTCTGGTAGTTATAAACAACTAATTAACACATTGTCGAATATTTGATTTACAACTTTTTAACACCCTTTAAAATCTCATAGTATTGTCACGTTGTTAGGCCTTATAACAATTTAGTGTGGATTTTGGTAGAAAATACACACGAAAAACAATGTAAATAATAACAAAAACATTAGTTCTTTTTTTATACAATTGTTCACAATTTATTTTAAATTGAATAATTATTTTTTATGCGTATATAGCGCATTTTAATGAGTAAATATATAACTCAAAAAATATTTACTTGTCATAAAAAAGATTAAATATACACATCTTTATAAGATTTTACAGCTCCCGAATAATAGGCGAAATAAATAATTTAACCCGAAAATTACTCCATTCTCTCATTTTTTATCTTATAATCTTATAAAAAAAGCGCTACCAGGCTAATACAAATTACTCACAGTTTATCCAACTTGTAAAAAAGTGTAAAAAATAGTTTTTACCACTATATTTCGGGTCCTATTCGGTTATTTGAGTATCTATTTACTCTAGAATATGCCTGGTAGCCAATTACTTGTACATCGATGGGAAAAAGTGTATATTTTAATCAAAAGACCCCACAAATTTACCATCTATTTACAAAAATGAGGCAAAATCACGCAAAAACAACCAACATCCGAAAAATACCTAGCAAAAACACAGCTCAAAGAAACCAACCACTTACCAGACACATTCACTATATCAACACTCACCCACCAGATGTTTTGCATCCCTAAATTTAATAAAAAATCAATCAACAATCATTTAAAAAATTAGCACTCAAGGAGATTAGAATGCCAAAGGTAAACCAAGAAAAATTAGCCGAACAGATCCAGGAAATTATCATTAAGCAGTTCATTTTTACCATCACCCACTTGGAGTCACCCAAACAAACCGCCTCTTTCTTCTCCGACTTCTTGACCGACTCTGAAACAATCATGATGAGCAAGCGTGTGGCAATTGCCATTCTCCTCTTGAGAGACCACAGCCAAACAGCCATCACTCAAATGCTATCTGTTTCCTACTCTGCAACAGGAGCAGTTTCTTCATGGCTTAAGAACGCAAGCCCTTCAACAATGCTTATTCTAAATCGAATATCTCAAGACGATGACTGGAAGGAGATCGTGTACAACCATAGAGTGGTAAACGCTAGCAAGAAAACCAAAAGAGGTAGAAAGGCTAAATCCATAAACCCTACAGTGTCTGAAATTGGCAAAGTCACTACCCCGCCCGCTAAGGGCTCAAGTCAGGCAAAAACTCCTGATTTAAACACATTAGAGGGCCCCGAACTTATTCTTGACGAAATACAACCGACAAACCAAGGTGGCCCAAGCATGCAGGACTTGCTTGAAGACTAAGTACGCCTAGAATTTCCTCAGAGCAGATCTCTACTCTTCTCTAAAGCAAATTTCAAAAATATTTTTTTGGTGTGTTTTTCGTAGAAAATACGCTTTTCGTGCTTATTACAACTGTTTCATCGTATTTTATGAAAAATTAAATATAGATCGATGAGTTTTTAGAAGAATTAAAAACTAGCAGTTAAAACTTAACAGTGATAAGAAATAGTGTGGAAAACTAAAGATTTTCTTCAAAAAAAATTAAGCAAATGCAAATTCGACTACGCCCATATAGAGCCTTATAAAAGCCTTTTTATTTATACAAAATACTATAAGGTATATAAAACTATAAGGACCCTACTCACATCATCAGCAGCAATAATTTATAAAAATACGCTTTTGTAATAGAAAAAATGCTGAAAAAACTAACATAAATAGTGATTAAAAAAACGCGATACCAAGGGAAAATAGTCAGATAGCATGCATTATCAGTTGAACTATTTTAAGTGCTAATGAACAAATTCAATATAGAACACAAAGTTTCTAAAACAACAATCAATTTTAAAATTTTCCAATAAAATCACATCACAACCACCCTAAAGTGCACACAAACTCAATAAACATTGAACACTATATTGCCCTCCTCCCAAAAACATGAAATGCCTTACAGACACCTATTTATATAATCAATGAAAAATCACAAAAGATTACAACCGAAATAGAATAATAATGCTTTTTAAATCAGTCTATTTACAAGAATACATATAGTGAACTAAAGTCATCAACACACATCTAAATATTTATACTACTATAAGACGCTCAATCGCCCAATTGCTCAATTTCTATCCACTAAATACATTCAAAGTCTAAGTTTTACAAACATGTTCAACCATGAGCGATTATTTAATTGGTTTTCAGCATTTTCACTCACCTTCTCCTACCATCGCTCAAAATTACCTTAATTGGGGCAATTGATAAAATAGTAAAATTTTCACGAAAACAAAAATTGTAAATTGTCCAAAAAATTGACAAAAATAAGAATTTTTAAACAACTACACATACAACCCTACCCAAACATAAAATTTCAAATGTTCTACAGCCAGCCATTCAAACAATTAAAACGAAAAATTAAAACTCCCAACCATTCAAACAATTAATACGAAAGCAAAAAAAATACCCAAACACTTGCATAAACAAAAATGCAAGCTTCGCGACCGCTCAAATTGAATATGACCCATAACAAGACTTATAGAACATATTACAGAGTCCTGTTTTGAAATAAATTATAAACGCACGATTATTTATCAACAAAACATCACCACAAAACAATGAGTCCATGTATTTTTCACCAAAAACACGTTTTTGCCTCATTTTAGCTCGTCCACCTCAAGAACAATATCTGTATTTTTATCAAAACAACAAGATAATCACACTACTCCCATCAATCGATTATAAAAATTTCAATTTCTTAATCC
>JBHPHI010000031.1:0-7175 GCA_042569595.1 Patescibacteria group bacterium | reverse complement strand
CCATCCCAAATACCACCAAGAGTCAGAAATATTTTCATAAATACCAGACCTACCCATTACATGAAACCAGCTCAGTAAATAAGAACCCCTGCCTCCTTGACTTAGTAGCGTCTCCCAAAAAACACCCCCGCCTACAAAATGGCCGTACGCAAAATATGCCCCAATGGATACACCAAACACCAACAACACCTTCCAAAAAAGCTTCCAATTTTTATTCGTAGACAACCAATACGCTAGTATTGCGGGAATAAAAAACCCTGAAAACTTCACCCACCCAGAAACCAAAGACACTAATAAAACTATCTTTTCCCATTTTTTTTCACTCTTCTTTAGTTTTAATACACCCAACAATCCCAGCAACAACAATGGAGTTAAAAAGTTTTCTAAATAACTTTGTCTTTGAGAAAAAACTGCCAAAGGCCACACCGATAAAACCAACAACCCCCAAAACCCCACTCTTTTCCCAAACAACTCTCTTCCCAGCAAATATGTCAGAATTAAAGTAAATACACTTACAACTATTGCCGGCAACCTCACCAACATATGCGGGATCTGCTCAAAACCAACGTAGCCCATAAACCTGGCCGGAAGTGCTATTAACATAGATGCAAAAACTGGACTATCAAACCACGGCTCAGAAAGCCTAAATCCAAACCTGTCACGAGGGTCAAAGTCTTTATACTGACTCCTCCAAAAAAGAGCTTCACTGTCTTCAAAAATCGTCAAACTTGTTGGATGAAGAAAGTCATCCCAAGAACTGCTTCCTACCCACGCATAAAACAACCCATCATCATTTTGACTAAGAGGATACTCGTCGGCCTTATAAGTTCGTAGCAACAGCCCCAGTAAAACCGCCATCCAAATCAACAACACCCACCAAACATTTAAAGAAATTCCCAAAAATCGCTTCATAAAGTTACAATATTTATATGGCCCGCAATAAAACAATTGTACTTTATATTTTTCTTTCCCTCATTTCAGTCTATGTTTTTTTAGTCTTCTTCACTTTCCAAACATTTAGACACTCAAACGGAGCGCCGCTACAAAAGTCAAACTACTTACTTCCCCACAAACAACTCGCTTTATTCAAACCAAGACCTACGCCCATTGAGTGCCAACCAAATCCTTCTGACTTAATCTACCCGAAACCATTTGAGCAAATATTAAGTCAAAGTTCATATCCCAAAATTTCGTGCGAAAATCATTGCATTCTCACTCACCAAAACAACACCCAAATAAACTTAATCGGAGCCCTAGAATCCCAAGGCACTATAAATATTGCTGACCAATTCATCATTGATGAAAAATCAAACATCATTTCCTACGAAACAGACAAACAACATCCACACACCAGAATCGTACTGGACTGGAAAGGAAATCTCATTCACTGGATTGAGGAAAATCCCAACCAAAATAAACTCACTCTAAGATATTACAACCCAAACACCCAAATGCTTGTATATCACGACGAAAACCAAAACACATATCATTACTCAACTCACAAAATTGGTCTCTACAAAAACCTCTGCAACTAAACAATTATTCCACCACCCAAAACCTGTTCATCTAAATAAAACACAGCCGCCTGCCCAGAAGCCACGCCTCTTTGAGGTTCATCTAATATAACCTTCAATGATTTCCAATCTTTTGAAATTTTTTTAAATTTGGCACCAATCCACTTTCCTCTATGACGAATTCTAACTGACAAATCTCCATTTTCAGGTTTTTCAATCCAATGAATATTCTCCACCTCAAACTCAGAAGTTAAAGTTTCCGCTCCAAACCCCACAACCAAGCAATTATTCTCCACATCCTTTTCTATTACATAAAGAGGTGGAATAGAATGCTTCCATTCCCCACTCTTGCTTTTATACTTCCCATCAATAGTAAATCCGTGCCTCTGACCTACAGTATAAAACCACACCCCGTCATGACTTCCAACCACCTCCCCTTTTGTATTTACAACATCACCTTTCTTTGGAGTAATTCTCTCTTCCAAAAACTTTCTTACATCCACAGGGCCGATAAAACATATCCCTTGTGAGTCAGGTTTGTCCGCAACGATCAACTTTCTTTTTTTTGCCTCTTCGCGAACTTCATCTTTTATCATTTCCCCCAAAGGAAAAAGCACATGATCCAGCTGCTCCTTTTTCATTAAATATAAAAAATAACTCTGATCTTTTTTCTTATCCACACCAGCCAACAACTTTCCATTATCTACTCGCGCATAATGTCCTGTTGCCACAAAATCAAAACCCTCTTTCATTGCCCAATCGTAAAACATCCCAAACTTTATTTCTTTATTACACATTGTGTCAGGATTTGGAGTTCTACCCTCCTGATATTCAGAATAAAAATACTCCACTACCCTATCCTTATACTCTTTCTTAAAATCCAACACCTTAAAAGGAATTCCAAGCTGCAGCGCTACATCCATCGCATCTTTTCTGTCTTCATCTACTCTGCAGCCAGGAGCTCTCCAGCACTCAAGAAACACCCCAGAAACATCGTAGCCTTGTTCCACCAACAAAGCCGCAGAGGTAGCACTATCTACCCCCCCCAGACAAACCAACAACAACTTTTTTGTTTTTCATGGACAAATTGTACCAGAGAAGAAAAAAATAAAACCAGATGATAAAATACCCCAATGAAACTCACTACAAAAAACTACTACGCAAATATATATATAGATAAAGCAAAAAAACTAGGAATATCCCATGAAGTCCTACACCCGAATGGACTAATAAGACTATTCCTCAAAAACAAAGAGTGTTTATTCCATCGAGCAGTGCCTCAAATAAATAGCGCCCTCACAGCAGAGCTTTGCAGACACAAGCATCTAACATCATTTTTACTCAAAAAAAACAAACTACCTACTCCAACCCAAACGTCTGTCACCAAATTTTCCTATCTAGATAAGAGGGAGTTTTCCACCCCAGCTGTAATTAAACCAGCCAGCGGTATTGCCGGAAAAGATGTTTTTGTAAACATAACCAAAAAAACAGAAGTAAGAGATATTACAAAAAAACTACTCGAAAAACATAGTCGAATAGTCATAGAAAGCTTTGAGCATGGTCAAGATTACAGATTTCTAGTATTTGATAGGCAAGTCATAGGAATAGTAAAAAGATTGCCACCTACTATCATTGGAGATGGAAAATCTACAGTTAAAAAACTCATTCTAAATCTACCAAGCAGCAATAGAATATCAATAGATGAATCCCTAAAAAACACCCTCTCAAATAACAACACCTCCTTAAAAGAAGTACTTCATAAAAACGCAAAGGTTCAGGTTCGATCAAATTCGAACTACTCCACGGGAGGCATAGCTGAAACCATAGACAACACAGAAATACACCCAAAACTCCTAACACTAGCTATTAAAGCATCAGACTCTGTTTACGCTCGTCTATCAGGAGTAGATATCCTCATAAAAAATCCCAAGAAACCAACAAAAAACAATGCCACTATCATAGAGGTAAACCACAACCCTGGATCAAAAATGCACTATAATCCAGACATTGGTAAAATCCAAGATGTCGCCACAATTATTTTAAAAAGAATATTTCAATTATGAAACTATACGTAATAGCAAACGAAAACAATAAAAGCATATATCCCCTTTTAAAGGATGCTTGTCAAAAAAACTCAGTGGAATACTCTCCAATTTTTGAAAACGAATTTGACTTTATTGAATACCCCAACACAGAGGGACACATGCTTTACAGAGCCTCCACATCATCTTTGGCAAAAAGAATAGAACAAACAATAATAACCAACAAAACTACCACCTTCCACTCAGCCTACAACAATAGCAATGTTCCCCATAATGCGTCTAGACATGAGGCAATTTTCAAAAAAGCAAATATTCCAACTCCAAAAACCATAAGAGACTTACCTCCTTCAAAAAATAGACTTAAAAATTACGTAAAACACGTTGGTGGATTTCCTGTAATACTCAAGGCATTCGGGGGAAGTCATGGGGTCGGAGTTATGAAAATTGACTCTTTCTCAAGCTTAATATCCGTATCAGACTACCTTCAAAGAGATGAAAGAAAACACCTCGTCCTGAAGGAGTTTATTGATACAAACGGATCAGCTAGGTTGATCGTTGTCGGAAACGAGGTTGTTGATAGTATTGAGTACTTAAACACCAAAGAAGACATTAGATCGAATGTTGGAAACTCACCAAGGGTTCGCAAAAAAAAGTTTTCAGACAAAGTAGAAGAAATTGCTATAAAAGCAACCCACGCTATTGGCTCTGAATTTGGAGGTGTAGATATTTTAATCGATCAAAACAAAAATCCACTGGTTTTAGAAGTAAATTTCCCGTGCAACTTCGCAAGGGCTCAAAACACTACTAATATCGATATTGCAGATCACATGATCAAGCATTTAATAAATAAATCAAAAAATATTTAATCAAAAACAATCTGAAACCCCTTAAGATCTCGTCTCCCTACTAAAAATGGCCTTTTAAGTTTTGACCTATCTGCAACACTCGCGGTAGTTTCAATCCTTTTTCCAGCCAAATAAAACACAATCCGAATAACGTCTCTTGTTGTTTGACCCAAGGCGCTCTCATACTCTTTTTGCATCACGATATTGTCTGACCTCAACAACCCCAACTCCTCAGCCAACGCCTGATCTATGCTCGTTCGAAACGCTCCAGTATCCACCTTCACCTTAACAAGCACCTTTTCTTTAAGCTGATTCACCACCTCCACCTCTTCAAAAACTTTAATCTTTTTTTTCTTAGTTGATAAATGCTTCATGTCTTTCTCTCCAAATAAAGTTTTTCCGATTGAAATCCCATGCTTCGGTGACTCCACCTCTAATCCCTCCACTCTTCTTAGCCTACTTCTTAGTCCTGCCTTATTACACAACTGAATTTTCAAACCCGGTTGAGCATTTATTTCCAAAATCTTTGGTAACGTCTTTCCAGGATATTTTGTACTTGGCTGCAAAACCACATCCGCCCCCACAAAAGCCAACCCAGATGCTTCCGATGCCATAATTGACAACTCTAAAACTTTATCCCACTCTGGAATTTGAATTCCCCGAACCCTTCTTCTTGAGTCAGGCATAAAAGCAACTTCATTTGCGTACACAATTGCATGAGTTGTGATTCCAGTAGCCAAGTCTATCCCAGCCCCCACCGCTCCTTGGTGTAAGTTAGCTCTCCCCCCAGATTCTTTAGTTGGAATCCTAAGCATCGCCATCACTGGAATTTTATTAAACACAATTACTCGAACATCAGGAGTTCCATGATACGCATACTTTTCAAAAACCGGGTGAATTTTTACTCTCTCCTCCACAAACGCAAAGTCGGCAGTGTCATCCATGCTAAATCTACCCTCAATTATATCCTCGATATGAAGCTTAATGTCTTGAACATCTATCTTATCTCCACTAGAAGTTATCCACTCACCTGCATATAAACCTCCTCTTTCCACAACAATAATGCCCTCTCCCCCTAAACCATTGTTTGGCTTCACCACAAAGCTATCAGACAATCTCGTAAAGTCATACTTATCCAACTCAGATCTATCCCTAAATACCTTAAACAATCTCGGCACAGGAATCTTAAGTTTTCGCATGGTAGATTTTGTTAAAAGCTTGCTGTTTGCAATCTTTTTCCCAGAACGTGTATTGTATTTCAAATACTCATGGTTCCTGGCATTCATGCCCAATACGTCTTGTGCTCTCATATAAAAACTATTTGGTAATTATCTTTCGAAACTTCACATATTCCATGTATCTCAAACCCACATATTTTCCCACAAACACATCAAACACCAATACTCCAAAAACAATAATTTCAGGGTTAAGCAAAGCTGCTCTTTGAACAACATCCAAGCTCAAAATCAAGCTCGAAACAACAGCTAATACTACCGTTTCCATAGTTAGCGACACTGCCTCTTTTCTGCTTCTGCCAATTTGAACCTCAATAAAATTTTCTGCCAATAGAACCAAGATAAGTATTGGGAAAATGCTCAACTTCACCACTGCTTCTATCTCCACAAACGAAGACAAATACATCAAAGCAAACACACCAAGCGACACAAACCAAAGCAATAGAGCCATGCGCGGCAAATAATGAAGCTTCATTTTTCTCAAAACCATCCTCCCCATACTAGCCACCATCAGAATTACCAAAAACACTAAAATACCACTCACAAGACCTGTCGCAACAAAGGCCACAGAAAGAACTGCGGGTGTGAAGATTCCAAAACCTCTCAAACCCAACAAGTGCCTACTAGCAGCAATTATTGCAGCCACCACAGGGAAAAGTATTAAGAGAACAATAGTATTTGCTGGAACCCCTCTAGAAACTGCTTCACGAATAGTGTGTTGCAATACATTCCCATAACTCAAAGATCCTATTTCCTTCTCTTCCAAGTATCTTTCAAGCTTTCCTTTTATCTCTCCCTCAGGCTCAGTAATATCAGGTTTTTTTTCAACCACTTTTGCAATTGCAGACTTACTTGCCTCGGCACTCTCAGATGCCACCGCACTCTCTGTTGCTAATGTTGGTAATTCTTCAGAAGCATCTTGTGCCAAGGCTGGGAGGACTGAAAAAGCCAACAATAAAAACCCGATTAAAATGTTTTTTAATTTCATATCCTTGTATTTTATCAAGACAGAAGAAAAACAACCAATTTTTACAATACAAAAGTATTTAACAATTGATCAACCCTTCTCCATGCCTTAACATGGCTATATATAAATCTTGCCGTACACCAATGATAAATGAGGTAATAAAAAAAAGCAGACAAACACTTAAGCCAAAAAGCCCTATTTCTCTATCAGGAGACCAAAACCTTTCAATTCCAGAAATTATTTCCGTAGCCAACAACAACGCAAGCGTAGAAGTTTCTCCTTCAGAAAAAACTAAGGCAAGACTAAGAAACGTGTATCAAAATATGATGGCTCAGGTGAAAAATGGTGTTCCAGTTTATGGAGCTACAACCGCCTACGGAGGTCAAGCCGACTTAGTTCTCACAGAGGGAGTCCAGCAAGAACGCCTCACTTCAGCAAAAGCTCTTTCCAAATCAATTATTCATATCGATGTCTCCACTGGGGATCCCATACCTAAAAACATTACAAAAGCTGCTATGTTGATCCGCATAAACATGCTTTTGCTGAAGTGAGGCGTTCTTGCTGGACTCCCT
>JBHPHI010000030.1:0-7503 GCA_042569595.1 Patescibacteria group bacterium | reverse complement strand
GATCATCATGAACAACTGGCTGAGGTAACTTTACATCCTCTCCTTGCTCAAGTTTTTCCATCCAACTAGAAACCTCTTCAGGAACTGATTCACTCTCCTTCATTTCAGTAATAGGAACTTTTTCTTGAGAATCAACAATTGGTCGACTTTCAAGCTGCTCCTTTGCCATGCTTCCAGCCTGACCATTCATCACATTATCATCAGAGACATTTGTCGTTTGGTTTTTTGCCTTAGGATCCACCAAAGAATCATCTGTCTTGCTAGGCAGGTTATTAGTCATGTTTTTATCTTAGCACAAGAGGAAGTATTCAAAAATCAAGCCCTTTTACAGCTTTTAATCCTTTATCGAATGGGTGTTTTATTTTTTTCATCTCCGTCACAAGATCAGCCACTTCAGTTATTTTTTTATCAACATTTCTTCCAGTCAAAATTAGATGAGTTTTACCCCTTTTTTTCATCAACTCAACAACCGCATCAATACTCAACAAACCATCATGTACTGCATTATTTATTTCATCCAGAACCAACACATCTACTCTTCCTAATAAACTTTCAGACTTTTTCAAAGCCTTCTTAGCAGCATCTTTGTGCTTCTTAGGATCTTTTTTGTCTGTGGGTAATTTATAAAACCCCTCTCCCATTGGTAAAACCTCAATACCATCCATAAATCCTGGCAATTTATGCTCGCTTATATTCCAATCTTGGGTTTTATACCACTGAACTACCACCACTTTCATGCCAGCACAAACCGCTCTTACAGATACGCCCAATGCAGCACTTGTCTTTCCTTTTCCATCGCCAGTAAACACATGCACCAATCCCTTATTCATGACCAAATAATATCATGACAACAAGACAATATTGCCTTTAAACATACTAATCTGATAAAATCACCAAATCTTTTTGAAAATCATTAGTTTAGCCTGATGTATATTCAAATAGAGAACCTTAAAATAAGTATCTCCTATTCATGGTCTCGTTTTAGATGATGTGAAGAATAAACACTTCATGTAAAACGAGACTATTCATCTCGTTAAAGGAGGTTTTACCCAATGAAGAAAGTCCTTTTTTTCATTGCCATCCTCTTCACCGCAATCCTCCTAGTTGGATGCGGTTCGGCGGAAGAAGACACTGAATTATCAGTGTTAAGAGCTGGAAACACAGCACGAATTAATGATCCAAGTGGAAACACAATTTCTGTAATTGGATTTGAGCTTGGTGCTGAACCAGCAGGAAAAATCGATGAGGAATTTCAGGTTTATCCAGAGGGAGATACGTTTTTTGGAGAAAATAATGAGGTAAGAGTAAATTTTGACGGTGCTTGGATAAGAATCTACTCTCCAAGGTCATGGACGATAGTCATTGAAGAAATTGTTCCAGAAGAACAGCCTTAAACTCCAAAAACATAAAATCCCAGACGTACTATGCTTACCTTGCAATACTGTTTCGCCACCGGCGAATAGTTGTAATAAAGTAAGTAGTCTGGTTTTTTGTATCAAATTTATTCCCGCACAATTACCGCACAATTACCGCATCCAGGCTAAATCAGTCCTTAAAACCTATCTCTTTCATCACAATTTCTTCCGTATTCACCCCAACATCAACGCCCATCTCACCCAACATCCTCTTTAACCTTCCTAAAGGCAGTCCAATCACTCCGGTAACGCTCCCCTCATAGCCATCAACAAAATTCTTCGCAATCTTCAAAAACTGATAAGCTCCCGCTTTGCCCATGGAATCACCAGTTTCAAGATAGCTCTCCAAAACCTCATTAGAAAATTCCTTAAACTTCATTTTCGTTACATCCACTTCGACAGCTTCTTTTCCATCCAAAACATCCACCACTGCCACACCCGTATACACTTGATGAGTTTTTCCTCTTAAACTACTCAAAATCTCTCTTGCATGGTTAATATCGTCAGGCTTTCCTAATATTCTAAGATCTCCGTGGATTTCATCGCCCACCACTATCACAGTATCTGCTCCAATAACCACCCCTTCGCCTAAAGTTTTCGCCACCACCTTCGCTTTTTCCAATGCCAATTTTTCCACCAACTCACCTGGATTCTTAATTTCAACACTTCTTTCATCAAAATCGCTCACCACAACATCAAAATCAACAACCAACCATGATAGTAATTTTTTTCTCCATGGAGACTGGGATGCTAAAACCAACTTCATTGCTAGTTTTCCTCAGCCAAAGGGTGTCCACCCCGATGTTTTGCTTTGATGTCATAATATGCACGCCTTTTCTCTTCTACAGACTTATCTTCAGAAAATGACTCAGCTGGATATTTTTTTTCATTCTTTTTTAGCTTTCTTTCAAACGCTTGTGACACATCTATATCAAGTCTTTCTGCCATCACCAAAACCCACCACAACACATCTGCCAACTCATCACATATTGGTCCATAAAGCCTAGATTCTTTTTCCACCTCTTCGCCGGTCATCCACTGAAAGTGTTCCAATAATTCCGAAGACTCCAATAATAACGAAATTGCCACATCCTTAGGATCTTCACCTTTCCAACCTCTTTTTCGTCTATAATCCAAAAGTTTTTTCTTCAAATCATCTACTGTTGTCTTTTTATCACTCATGAAAATTCTCCTTTATCTATTCTTTTTTCAAGTCTCTCAAGCATTTGTTTATATTCTTTTCCCAAATCAATCTCATAATCATCGGTCAAAAGCACCAAATCATATAACACATCACACAAAGCATCCGCTATGTCTTTCCTTGTCTTTTGTTTTTTAGGATCATTTGTAAGTTTTTTGCCATCTACTATCAACATCGCCTGAGATAGCTCCCCCACCTCTTCCATTAAATCCATCATTCTATCTTGCTTACTAAAAGACTTCTTGAATTTTTTATTTAAATCTCTTGTTTTATCTATCAACTCAGCAATGTCCACCACAACCTCCACCGCAACAACCATGACTAAACAAAGTTTCTTTGTATTCTTCAATCATTTTTCTATGATCAAAAGCAATCTTTTCAGGTAGGTCGTCCAAATCAAACCATCCTGCTTCTTCTACTTCATAAGGATCTATTTTTATCTTTCCCTCCACTTCCCCCACATATACCACTGCCACATTTTGCCTCCCATCCTTATCTCTTTTTGGATCAGAATATATTCCAAACAAAGACAAGTGGTTTAGTTTTAAACCCAACTCTTCCTTAAGTTCTCTCTCCATACATTCTTCCAAGGTCTCATCCCATCCCAAATATCCAGCCACCAAAGCCCATGAACCTTTTTCAGGGTTCAGGTTTCTTTTTTGCAAAAGTATCTTTCCGTCCCTCACCGGAATCATTTGAGTTGTCGTGTTTCTTACATTAAATCTCTTACACTCATCACAAAAACCACCTTTACCAATTTTTCCCACTGGGTGCTTCACCCACTCTTTGTGAATTTGATCTTTATCCACTACCACTCCAAATACTTTAACGATTCTATTGTTGGTTTATTCAAATTATATTTTCTTATTTCTTCACGAGTGACCCAAACGTAATCATCATGCTCCTTATTCAGTCTTACTTCAGTAGATTCAGTCCGACAGGTAAATCGAAGGTAAATCATATATACGTCTGAAGTTTTTTCACCATCTTTAAATTTTTCCCTCACATCATCACTAAAAAACAAAGGCTTTATGTCGCCTATTTCCAAACCCACTTCTTCTTTTATTTCTCTCTTAAGCGCTTCTGTCATTGTCTCTCCCTCATCTATCCCGCCACCAGGAACAGCCCATTGTCCTGGAAACACGCCTCTCCCCTCAGGTTGTCTACAAATAAGAATCTTTCCCTCGCGATTGAAAATAAAAGCATTCACTGTAACTCGATATTGCATAAGCGCATTGTATCAGTTGATCTCAAAAGAAAAAGCCCTACATGTGTAAGGCTTTACAGTTAGGAAGGGCAGGTCTCCCACCTGATTAAATCGGACAGGCTCCGCTATCGCACTTAAGTGCTTCAAGATCTATGTCTTCCTTTACTTCATCTTCACCAGATATTTCTCTCAAAACCTTCATAAAGTCTCCTATTGTTACAGCCTGTTCTGGTTGATATTCATATGCTGTTGCATCTTGCTGAGGCATCACAGAGCACACCTTTACTTGAGACTGATACTTTTTCATCATGGATTTAAATTGTTTGAAAGAAACCTTCTCTTTTTTGTACTTTAAGGTGTAAGAAATTTGATTACCAATATCCTCAAGAGGTTGTTCAAACTCATCCACTCCCACAATCCAATATTTTTCCAAAAGCATTAACCACTTATATTGCTCTTCTGGGGTTGCTTCACTAGCAGTCACTAGTTCTCCATTCATTCCAAGTCTACAAATTTCAGGTTTGGTTGGAAATCCAACCACAGTTGTATCGCTATAGCTTTTCAACACCTGTGATGGATATCCTTGTCTTTCGTATTTTTTCACTAAAGGATCATCGTTGCGAAACTGCACCCAACGAATATATTCTCTCATCGCAGGAAGGTGTGCTCCTTCAGACAATCCAAATAACTTTGATGTGGTTCCCGCAGGCTTAATAGTTGTATTTGTATGCGGAACTACCATTCCCAACTCTTTACTATATTTTTCTGCCTCATCATTCACCGCTCTTTTAAATCTTGAAAGAGTTAGCCAAAAATCTTTTGATTTCTTTTCATCTATCAAGTCACGGAATCCATATCCAAAAGCATTCCATCCAAACTCATGAACCCCTGTCATTCCCACGCCAATCCTATTCGTTCTCCTCACTTCTCTGTTATACAAAGAGTTCATTGTGTTAGTTCGAATCAAAGCTCTTGTGGCCACCCTGAACGCCTCTTCTGCATCCTCAACAGTAGGTGCGTGGTAAGGCACTACATCCGCAATCACACAATACCCACCAAGCATGTTTAAAGTTATTTCCCCGCAAGGGTTTGGAATCTGCATATAAACTTTGGAAGATGCATTTTTTGCCAAATGAGCCAACATTTTCTTGGTCTTCTTTGCAGGTTTATACTTTTCTCCATCAGCATATTTTCCATCAAAATATCCGCTAAACTTATGATCATTTTGAACTAAAGTATGTTGATTAATAAAACCTGGCTCTCCAGTATCATGGTGATAACTAGCTTTCAAAACTGCATCTAATACTTTTTTAGAGTGTTTTGTTTTTTGTTGCCAAAATTTATCATCCACAGTCACACTATTATTCGCGCTCCACAAAAACCCACCTCTTTTAATATTTACAAATTCAAAAATATCAGCATCAGTCCAATTTTTGGTAGCAATTCTAGCAGCTCTTCTCGCCCCTCCTACCAACACACACTCAGCTAAATAATGATCTACATACATTGCCTGCTTCCATTTGGACATTCCAGCATTTTTAACAGTCGATACCTTCTCTATTGCTCTCATTAAGGGTTTTGGCCCAGAAGCTGGTCTGTTTTGCATTCCTCCAATTGGAGCTCCTCTTTCACGAACTTTGGTAAAGTCCAAAACCAACACATCATCCTTATATTTCTTCTCATACGCCATTGTTTCCATCTTCTCTACCGCTTGAGCCCAACCCTCGCGAGAATCAGGAACTTCAAACCAATAAACCTTGTCGTATTTATGCCTCGCATCCTTTACTGACTCATCCATTCCCCATTCAAAATCAGCATGAGACTCATCCAAAACACACCTGATGATTGGCATATAATCCCAATCCACCACACACATATCATCGTCATATGCTCTTCCCACCCCGGAACCGTTCAAAAGCAAATAAAACAATATGAAAGACGCCGAAGCCGTAGAGCAGTTGGTAAATACTTCCATATTTCTTCCTGGTTGAGTTTCATCACCATGCTGAAGGTGTCTTCCACTCATTAGAAGAGACGCGTTTGCAATATGTTTTTTTAACAACTCATACTCTTTTTTTCTATGTTTTCTTTTTTTGCCATCAACCAACAAACTATTTCCTTTTGCAACTCTCTCTGCCACATCCTTCCACTCCTCTTTGTCTCGCAATATTGTTCTCTTTGCCACAGCCTCACCCAACCCCTTAAACAACTTCCTTTCTTTAAACTTCACTTTTTTTTTCATTTTCTTTACATTCCAACCTGGGTTAATCAAAAACTCAGACACACTCTTTCCATTCAACTGTTTTGCGTGCCCATTAGTTTTTCCATTCAAAATTCCATTCGCTTGACCACTAGAAGACTTTGCCTTCCTTGGACGACCTCTACCTCTTTTCTTCGGGATTGGAGCAGTTGCTGTAGAAGACATAGTTTTTCCTAAATAATTAATTATCTAACTCTCTAATTTCTCTCTCAAAATCCTCAATACCGTCAAAGTCTTTATATACTGTGGCAAACAACAAGTATCCAACTTTATCAAGTTTTTTAAGTCTATTAATCACAAGTTTTCCAATCTCAAAACTCTTCACTTCAGTTCCTTGCCTTCTTCTCAACATTTGCTCAACTTCCGTAATGAGCTTATCTATTTGCTCTATTGTCACTGGCCTTTTCCAGGTGGCTTTCATTAGGCCTCTTTTTATTTTTTCTCTATCAAAATCCTCTTTTGTGCCGTCTTTCTTTATTACTACCAAATCAACCCCCTCCACTCTTTCGTAGGTAGTAAATCTCTTTTCACATTTCTGACACTCTCTCCTTCTTCTTATGCTGGCACCATCTTCACTAGCTCTGGATTCCAACACATTATGTTCTCCTGATCCGCAATATGGACAATCCATTTTTTTCTCCTAAAAAGAGCCTTTTTGCTCCTTGTATTGGTTTATTTTAAACTTTTCTAAAACACTAGCTGTAGCGTACATATAAAGGTAAAGGCACTACACGTAGTGGGTCAACTAGAAACAAACATATCAGAGGGGGTCATTTTTTCATTACCAGGCTAAAATTTTCATGTATGAAAATTGTTGCAATTTTTGCCAGCAATTTTTTTATTCGGGTTAAGTTAGTATGTCTTCGCTTTTTTGAGACTCGTCACTAAATGTGAACAATGATTAGTTTTTGTACGAATACATCAATCACATGATTCTCCAGTTTTTGAAACATGTTCGTGTTTTGTGTATCCACAATGAGGACAATTATCACCACTTCCAAAAGGAATGAAGCTAGTGCAACTTGGACAATCAAAGCCCCCAAAAGCTTCATTAATAGCTCCATCTTCAAAAGCTATTGCTCCACAAGCCAACATTACATACCCATCCCTCAATCCTCTTTCGTAGACACCAAAGTCTATTTCTTTTAAAAACTCAACTTGCTGTTGTCCCAACCACCTTTGAGTCTCAAAAGAAGAGTGTCCCGACGACAACATGTACACAATACTCCTAGAAATTTCCTCCGCCCTTCTCTCACGAATAACTGATTCAAGCTTTTGACTTATGATAAAATTTTCTATTTCTGCCCTGCTAAAAAGGTTATAGTCTCCTCTAATTTGATTTAATGTTTTACCAAGAATAGACTCAAACAACTGCAGCAAACAACAAAGAAATAACTTGGAGTGCGTATTTTTTCATAAG
>JBHPHI010000029.1:0-8185 GCA_042569595.1 Patescibacteria group bacterium | reverse complement strand
TGATCCATTTGGTCCGTATATTCCAGTTGTTGTCCCCTCATTCTCCATGACGATATTTTTTATTGGAATTTATGTCTTCAGAAAATTCTCAAACAAATTGCCGGAGTACGTCTAAAATGAACGTTATCGAACTATCAAACATATCAAAGTCATTTACAATAAAAGAACAACCTCATCTTAGTGGTTTTTCTGAAAAATCATTCAAAAACGACATTCAGGTTTTAAAAAACATTAATCTTAAAATAAAAAAGGGTACAACAACTGGAATATACGGACCAAATGGATCAGGAAAAAGCACCCTCTTTAGAATTATTGCAAAAATAATCAAACCAGATTCTGGAACCATCATTACTAAGGGAAAAGTTGCCTCAGTAATAGAACTAGGGACCGGACTTCATCCAGAACTTTCCGGGTTTGAGAATATTTCTCTATATGGTTTTAGTTTGGGGATGTCAAAAGATGAAATTCGCACACAAACTAAAAAAATTATCAATTTTTCTGAAATATCATCCACTTATATTTACCAGCCCATAAAAAAATATTCATCGGGAATGGTCGCTAGACTAGCTTTTTCTATAGCAGCACACTCAAATCCAACCATCCTTTTAATAGATGAGGTTTTGTCTGTGGGAGACTACGATTTCAGATCTAAAGTTCATAAAAAAATTGAGGAATTAAAAAAATCAACTTCCATACTAATAACTTCTCATAGTCTTCATTTATTAATGGGATTATGTAATCAAATCATTACAATAGATAATGGAGTACTATTGAATCAAGAATTAAATACTAAAAATAAATCAAAAATTAAGAATATTATTGAATCTGGAAATGACTTTAAAATAACCGTGATTTCAAACAGCATGAAACCAGTGATGAGTAAGGGTGAAAAAATCAATATAACCAAAAAAGCTTATTCTAAATTAAATGCCGGCGACATAATTGCTTTCACCTTTCCTAATTTAGATATATATTTCACACACAGAATAATTGCCAAAACAAAAACTAGAAACAAGACTGGACTATTAACAAAAGGCGATGCAAATCCCTACATGGACACATGGATTGTACAAAGAGAAAATTACTTAGGACTTGTTAATAACGGGTAGGTTAAAAAAACCCAACTACAAAACACAATATGAAATTAGATAAATTTAATAAAAATATATTTTCAAACACAAGAGAGTTAAAAGCATTCCAAAAACATCATCTAAATCTGGTATTAGTGTCTGCAAATAAAAGTAAGTTCTATAAAGAAAAGTTAAAAAACGAAAAAATAAATTTGAAAAATATCACAATGGACGACTTAAGCAACATTCCCACCACCACAAAAAAAGAGTTGTTAATAAATCAAAAAAAATACTCCGAAATTGGAAATAATTTTTCGATAAATAAAAACAAGTTTTACCTAATCAAACCAACTTCCGGAACAACCAATAATCCTTTAATCATGCCATATACAAAGGGAGACTTCGAAAGAAGAGGGTTATATTCAGGGCCCACAACAAAATATTTCATAAAACCAAACAGCACTGATAGGGTGCTATTTCTATTTACCCCAGGAGCCTTCCATTATGAAGTAGATGGCTACAGAGAGGCTGGAATCAAAAGCGTTCCCCCACTAATAAATGAGTACGCCAACGTAAAACAATTAGTAAAATATAAAGTAACAATTATCCAGGCTACCCTCACCAACATTATAAAGCTTACCGAAGCTGCTCAAGAAATGGGGATAAACCTAAAAACAGAATCAAAAGTACATTCAATCTATTGTGGAGGTGAGATTGGATCAAACAACAAGCACATTCACGTATTATTGGAAAAAATCTGGAATGCAAAAATATACACATCAGCAGGCTCATCGGAGTGCGGAAAGTTTACTTGTCAGTGCAAAAAAAGCGAACATGCACATCTCTACGAAAACTCGAATATAATTGAAGTTATTGATCCTAAAACAAAACAGCCATCCAACAAGGGACTTCTTGTCCTAACTCCCCTATGGAGGCAAGATTATCCACTTTTAAGATACGAAACTGGAGACTTAGTAGAAATCATTTCAGAGAGATGCTCTTGTGGATCAATTTTCAGAAAACTAAAAAACAACCTAATAGAAAGAATTGGCAGTAAACTGACATTAAACAAAAAGACTTACTCCCATCACGAAATTGATGCCTTTGTCAGAAAACTTGTAGGATTAAGTGAATACAAATTAACGGCAAAAAAATCAAACAAGAAAGATATTATCGAACTAACTCTTGAGCAAGAGCTCCCAATCAAAAGGAGAAAAATTATAAATATTAAAAATAAACTATCAGAGCACCTTAATACCAAAGTAAATATTAAGCTTGTTCCTTACAAATGGATCAGGAGATCTGAGTGGAAAGCAAGCAGAATTATTGACTCAAGAAAGCCAATAAAGGATCGATCTCAAACGGGCCCAGGCTCCAATCAGATAAAATATTTCTTTCACTATGGCACTCAAAATTTTATAGTTAATAATACAACTTAATGACCTCACTACTCAACAAAACCGCAATAAACAAACTTATTACTCATTATGATGGTGTTGGAGAGTGGCATAATTTCAACGAAAAAGAAAATAACATCGGCTATGGATTAATTCACTACTCAATTGTTCGAAACCAAAAACCCAAAAAGGTTTTGTCTATTGGGAGTAAAAAAGGATTCATTCCAGCTTGCATTGCTTTAGCATGTAGAGAAAATGGGGTCGGAAAAGTAGACTTTGTCGATGCAGGATTTGGAGAACCAAACAAACAATCTCTTTGGGGCGGAGTTGGGTTTTGGAAAAATAATGACCCAAAAAAACACTTCTCCACCCTAAACCTTTCAAAGCACATAAGTTTTCACCTACTAACAACCGAAAAATTCTCAGATGAATTTCCAAAAAAAAGATGGGACTACATTTATGTAGACGGAGATCACTCATACAAAGGTATAAAAAAAGATTACAAGTTGTTTTGGCCAAAACTCAACACTAATGGATACATGCTGTTTCACGACATAAATCCAGATAAAAGTCACCCAGATTTAGAAAAAGAAACAAAAAGATTTTGGGATGAACTCTCCGAAAAACACAACTCAATTGTTTTCCCAGGAAACTGGGGATTAGGATTGATCCAAAAAACAACAAAAAACACAAGTTGGCTAGGCTTGTTGAATCCATATTCTTAAAATGAAAAAAGATCAAAATAAATATATTTGCACCATGCCATATGAGTGGTTTGAAATAACACCAAACGGAGATGTGTATACATGCTGCCCAACCTGGCTTCCAAAACCAATTGGAAATATCTTAGAAAAAGAGGGTGATGATTTATGGAATGGAAAAGCTGCCCAAAAAATAAGAAGGTCTGTTATTGACGGTTCATTTAAATATTGTGACAAAAAAATATGTCCAAATATCATCAGAAAAAAAGGGCCGGTAAAAAAGTTGTCAGAAATTAATGATTCCCAAATAAAAAAGCACATTAAAAACTCAAAATATAAACTTAACTACGGCCCCAAAATTATAAATTGTGCTTTTGATCGATCATGCAACTTATCTTGTCCATCTTGTAGGGCCAAACAGATTATTGCCATGGGAAAAGACAGGAAAAAAGTACTACTTACAATAGATAAAATCAACAAATATTATGCAAAAAACATTACCAAGTTAATAATCACTGGATCTGGAGATCCGTTTGGTAGTCCGTATTTTTTTGATTGGCTCAGGAACATGAAGCCCAAAGACTTCCCCAACCTAAAGTCTATTCATCTCCACACAAATGGTCAGTTGTTTACAAAAAAATCTTGGGACATGATAAAGCCAATCAGATCTAAAATCAAAAGTGTAGAAATTTCCATAGATGCTGCCACAGAAAATACATACAAAAAGAACAGAAGAGGTGGAAGTTTTAAAAGACTCCTAAAAAATCTAAGTTATATTAGTTCCTTAAAGAAAAAGGGGCAAATCAAATATGCAAGAATCAGTTTCGTGGTTCAAAATAACAACTATAAAGAAATGTTTGATTTTACAAAACTAGGCAGCGAACTTAAGTTTGATGATATTTATTTTTCAAAATTATTAAACTGGGGAACATTTTCTACCAAGGAATATAAAAGCAGGGCTGTTCATTCCCCCACACACCCCAACCACGTAAAATTACTATCAGAACTCAATAAAATAAAAAACCTTCCCAAAGTAAACATTGGAAACCTACTTCCAATCGTAAACAAATCAAGCGATAATAATTCACTTGCCCTTGCAATCGAAAAAAATAAGAAATATTTTATAAATAACTTTTTATCAATCAAAAAAAAGATTATAAATGAATAAAATTTTAAAAGTAATAAAAAACAAAACAAAAAAAATCTCAAACATTGAATGGATGGTTCTAATAATAGTTGTTGTCTCAACAGTGGCAATGGTTAAGTTCTATGGAAGAAGTCCAAACTACAAAACATTTAGGATTCAGGTTGTGGGCAAAAATTGGAATGATTCTTTCGTATCTTACAGAGGATTCAAACCTCCAATATGGTTCTCAAAAAAAATTAACGTTGGCGACCAAATAAAGTCAATAAACGGAAAACTCACGGCCGAAATAACAAAAGTAGATGAATACAGAAGAGGAGATCCTTCAACTGATCTATTTCTAAATATTAAGCTCAGAGGAGAAACCAACACCAACACTGGAATATTTAGCTATCTCGGAAACCCTGTATATGTAGGTGGGCCCATAGAGCTAGAATTTCCAGAAATGATAATAACAGGCCAGGTAGTAGATGAGGGCGTTTCATCAGTGGGATATCCAGAAAAACAAATTATCATTACTGGGAGAGTATTTTCTGCAGAACCATGGATTATTGAAAATATCTATCAAAATCAAAAAGTTATTAACCTTAAAACAGGGAAGGCCATGGCAGAAATAATTGAATATAATACTGAACCAGCCACGATAAATTACGCCTCATTAGATCAGCAAAACAACAGGGTTAACTTTACCAATGTTCCTGGATCAAAGGATATAATCTTAAAAATCAAAGTCACCCTCCAACATATAAACAATGAATGGATGTATCTAGAAAGACAAACCGCAAAAATAAATGAATTTTTGTGGTTAGATTTTGAAGAAATAACCCTTCCTGTTGTTATTCAGAGCGTATATGATTTCACAGAAAAAACACAAGGATCTTTGGATCTTCCTAGCAACAATATGTAGTTATCTTATTCTCTACTTCTCCTACAACGTCAAAAGCTATATATTGGCTCATTTGATGTATGGACTAATCTTATTTTTCTTAATAAAGATGAGTCTTATTCAAACTATCTTCTCGATGCTTATTTTCACATTACCTTTTGAAAAGGGTCTCAGGTGGTGGATTTTTGAAACAATTCCAAAAAGAATTGACCTGGGAATATTGGGATACGAGTTTCATTTTGGAATATCTTTAAAACTGATATTTCTAACAACCTTAGCCCTGTTGCTGCTTATGAGAAGGAGAGAAAAAATACAAACAGGCAATAATCACAAGTTGCTTATATATTTCTCTATTCTCGCCTCAATCAGCACCATAGTATCAGCTAATCAGGTACATTCGATGTTGGGTTTAATTCGACTCTTAGCAGGGGTTCTGGGGTTGATTATTTCCACAATAATGTTTAGAAAAAATGAAAACAAAAAAATATTTGCTCTAATAGTTTTGTCATCGCTAATATTTTTAAGCTTCATAGGGATAAGGCAAGGACTCTCCAAATCCCCTATTAACATTTTCATAGAGGACACTCAATACAGCAGGACTTTCTATACAAAAGCTGGAGAAGACCTGTTCAGATCATCTGGAACAACAGGTCATCCAACCTTCTTTGGAAGCTATCTTTCTTTAATTATTCCCTTATCGATTGGATACTCTATAAAAAAACTGTCAAAACACAAAAGAAGAAATTTGTTCATATTATTGCTCACCATCACTGGAGTATTTGCAACTATTGCCACTTACAGCAGGAGCGCCTGGATAACACTGTCCGTCTCATTAATTCTCATGATAAAAAAACACAAAAAACAACAAATTACACCGTCCCAGCTCGTAGGTTTTCTTTTGGCCACAATTCTTATTGCTACTTATGTTCCACAAATAATCTCTAGGGTTAAGTCTTTTGAAAACGTATGGACAGTTGGAACAGGAAAGGGTCGGGTTGATTTGATACTAAAATCATTTGAAATTTCAAAAAAATATCCGATCTTTGGGATAGGATTGAATCAATTTACAACACACCTAAAATCCAATTATCCATCAGAAAGTTCATTTAAATTTACTTATCCAGTTCACAACACATTTTTACTGTTTATCTCAGAGTTGGGAATTCCGGCTGGCACTATCTTTCTAGTTTTTTCATTAACCTTATTAAAATCAAGCTATAAAAAATCCAAAAAATCCTGGTTGAGTTGGGGGGTCTGGGTTGGATGCTTTACCTTTTTTATCAATGCTCAATTTCATCCACTATTTAACCAAGATCCAAGCTTTGACATGATGATGATAATGTTGGGATTCTTATCTAGCATATGAAAATCACACTTGCCATTGTTACAAAAGATAGAACAAAAAAACTAAGTCGTTGTCTAAAAAGCATATCAAATCAGGAAGTTAGTCCCGACCAGTTAGTTATCATAGACAATGATCCAAACGCTTCGGCAAAGAAAATTGTTGACAGGAATAAATCATTACCTCAAACAAAATATTACCTTTGCACAGATCAAGGAGTACCCAAAGCAAGAAATATGGCCTTAAAGCTTTGCAAAACTGAAATTCTTGCTTTTGTAGATGACGATTGTGTTTTAGATAAGAACTGGATAAAGCAGTGTTTTGTGGGTTTCAAGAATAAGAAAACAGATTTTGTTGTTGGCAAAACTAAACTATATAATAATAAAAATCTCATAGCCCTAGCCACACACGTCAGACATGATTACTGGTTTAAATACAATCTTGAAAGAAATAATCGTCCCCACCCCTTTAATCTTGATACAAAAAATATTGCAATTAAAACACATAAAATTAATAAAATAAAAATTAAATTTGACTCAAAAATATCTATTGGCTGGTATGATTCTGCCGACACAGACTTTGGTTTCCAGTTAGAATCTAATAATATGTTCGGATCCTACAACAAGAATATGATTGTAAGTCATGAAGAGGGAGAAAAAGCACTTCTCTATCTAAAAAAAGCTTATTATCGAGGAAAACTAGCAGCAATTCTAACTAAAAAATGGGAAATTAAAAATGAATATATATCATCAACAACCCTGAATCCAAAAACAATCCTTCATAGGATAAAAAACATTCCAAGCGAATATCAAGGCTACACAAAAAAACAAAAAATCAAAAAAACTGCAAAAATAAAAACTTACCTATTAATCAAAGCTTTTGACACATTTTTCAAGTTTGGATACCTTAGCTAACTCAACAAACCCCAATTAATTATTCTCTCGGATTCAGAATCAGAATAGTGTTTATTAATATATTTAATTCCATCACGACTTAGTCTGTTTGATTCTTTTTTGCTATTAAGAATTTTTAGTATGTTTTCCGCAAAAATTATTGGGCTTGAATCGCTTATTATCACGCCAGACCTATTATCAGTTTTCATACCCTCTGCTCCAATTTTCGTACTCAAAACAGGAACCCCAAAAGACAAGGCATGAAGTATTTTTATTCTCACTCCACTTCCAGAGAATATTGGCGCAACCAAAACACTAGCTCTCTTATAGTACGAATCAAGTGATTCTACCTCACCATAAACAGTTATCCCATTTTTACCATCCAAAGACAGTATGTCTTCTTCAGGATTTGGACCAACCAAAGAAAGCTTCAAGTTTGGAATTTTAGATCTTAGTAAGGGGTAAACTTTTTGACAAAACCACAAGATACCAAACTTATTGGGAGCCCAAGACATTAAGCCCACTATCAAAACTTCTTTTCTATTTTTTTTATGTTTATAAACATTCTTTGTGTCTAAAGAGACTGGAAGCCATTTAACGTTGTTTCTATCTGCACCTCTTTCAACTAATTTACCGACATCTTTTTCGCTTATTCCAAAAATTTTATCTACTGACCTAACAATTTTTCTTTCATAAAAATAATTTTTTACAACATAAATTCTTTAGCAATGTTAAGGAATGCTATGGAAAAA
>JBHPHI010000028.1:0-8422 GCA_042569595.1 Patescibacteria group bacterium | reverse complement strand
GGTTGTGGTGGATATTTCCGAAAATGTTGATTTCCCAAAAACTGAAAATGAGGATCTTCCTTTTCATAAACCTAGCGAGCCAATAGATTGGGTTTTAGAGGTAAATTCTGGTTGGGTTGAAGACAACAATATTAAGGTGCTGACTTTTTTGGTTTTGGAGTAAGTGTGCTGGCGATTGCTCCAACAAAAACCAACGAACCAAAACCAACATACATTAAGAGTTTGGGATCAAGTTTTTTTCCGGCTGGTATCTTTTTGTAGATGACGTCATACCATTTATCTTTAATCTCCGGGATTATTAGTTCTTTTTTTTGAGTTTGTGCTTCTTCTTGGTCCATAATTATTTTTATTGTATCCACTTCTTGGCATGTGATCAAACACAAGGTAGTATGGAGAAATTATGGGTGACTGTACAGCTATTGGTTGTTATTTAGAAAAACAAGGTGGTTTGGTAAGTTTTCCTTTAGTTACGATTGCTGGTATTGCGGATGGAATAAACCCCTGTGCTATTGGAATGATGGTTATGTTATTGGGGTACCTTTTAGTCTTTGCTAAAAAACCGAAAGAAATTGTGAAGATGGGCTTGATTTATACTTCAACTGTTTTTGTGACGTACCTTATGATTGGTTTGGTTTTTTATTCTTTTGTAACTCAAATCCAGCAGGTGATTTCAATAGACATAGTAAATAAGGTGATGGGTGGGATATTGGGAGTTGCCTCCTTGATAATGTTGAAAGATGTGGTGTGGCCCGAGTCTCCAATTCATTTGAGAATTCCTGGGGCGAGCAAGGAAAAATTAATGAAGTTGATAGAAAAAGTGTCTGTTCCTGGAGTAATTACGCTTGGATTTCTTGTGACAGTGCTTGAAACACCCTGTTCTTTGCCTTTGTATGTGGGAACTGCAACAGTTTTGTCTAATTCTGGGCTTGCGTGGCCAATTGTGGTGCTTTATTTCTTATATTACAACTTCTTGTTTGTGCTGCCATTATTGGTTGTGTTGTTTGTGGTTTGGAGGGGGAAGAAGATAGTGGAGATAAAAGAATGGGAGCATAAGGCAGAGAAATGGATGAAGCTATCTTTAGGAAGTCTGTTATTGTTGATGTCTGCTTGGTTGTTGTTTGGCTAACTTACCTTTTTTTTATTTGTTGATTTTGGTATACATAAAAAGTATGAAGATTTCATACCGTTGACATACATACTGGGGGGGAGTATATTACAACTTGAATTGGAGGGGTTATGGACAAGATGAAAAGCAAATTAAACAGAATAGAGGGACAGATTAAAGGAATTCAAAAGATGTATGATGAGGGTCGTGATTGTTTGGATATTGTTCAGCAGGTAATAGCTGCAAGACAAGCGCTTGGAAGAATAGGAAAGGATTTGTTGACAAATGAGGCAGTTGCATGCTCTAGAGAACCCAAAAAACAAGAAGATTTTGATAAAGTATTAAAAAGTCTGTTTGACGTTATTTAAATAGGAGGAAATATGGCAGCTATGCATATAAACAGCGATAAATTTGAAGAAACGGTTATAAAGTCTGACAAGCCTGTATTGGTAGATTTTTTTGCTGAGTGGTGTGGTCCATGCAAGATGGCAGCTCCAGTGTTAGATAAGCTCGCAGATGAGTACAAAGACAAGGCGCTGATTGTTAAGGTTGATGTTGATCAAAACCAAGAATTGGCTCAACAACATGGTGTAATGAGCATCCCCACGGTGGTGTTGTTTGATGGGGGAGAGGAAAAGGATAGAAAAATAGGTTTTGGCGGAGAGCAAGGATATAGAGATATGTTGGATAAATAAGCCTGTTTAAAAAAGGAGGAGTCATGTCTGAGGTCAGGAACTTAATAATCATCGGATCTGGTCCTTCTGGTTGGGCGAGTTCAATATATACTTCTCGGGCTTTTTTGAAACCCTTAATGTTTGCTGGAGAGAAAAGCGGTGGGCAATTGATGTTTACGACTGAGGTGGAGAATTATCCTGGTTTTGAGAACGGCATTATGGGGCCTGATCTAATGACTGAAATGAGAAAGCAAGCTATTAGGTTTGGGGCTGAAGTGATTGATAAAAACATTACAAAGGTAGATTTTTCTCAGAAACCATTTAAGGTGTGGTCTGGCGATGACGAATATCAATCCCATGCTGTAGTAATTTCTACTGGAGCTGAGGCGATTATGCTTGGGGTTCCTGGGGAAGAAAAGCTATTGGGGCGTGGGGTGGCGGTGTGTGCTGTTTGTGATGCACCTTTTTATAAAGATAAAAACACGTTTGTTGTGGGGGGCGGTGATGCTGCGATAGAAGATACTCTGGCTTTAACAAAGTTTGCTTCGTCAGTGACAATGTTGGTTCGAAGAGATGAGCTTCGGGCAAGTAAAATTATGCAAAAAAGAGTGTTGGAAAATCCTAAAGTAAAGGTCATGTGGAATGCGGAGGTAAAGGAGGTTTTGGGTGAGCAAAAACTGGAGAAAATTGTTGTTTTAAACAATAAAGATCAAAACACCAGTGAACTAGAAGCTGACGGTTTGTTTTTGGCCATAGGCCATAGGCCGATGACTGATTTGTTTAAAGATTCGTTAGATTTGGATGATAAAGGATATTTACTAACAAGACTGGCGTTGTCTAAGCAAAGTGGAGAAATGGCTTTAAATCACCTAAATGAAGGTGGTTTGGTTCAATATCCAACAATGACGAGTGTTGATGGGGTGTTTGCGGCTGGGGATGTGGTTGATTTTAGATACAGACAAGCAATTACTGCTGCTGGATATGGTGCTATGGCAGCCTTGGATGTTGAATGGTACCTTGAGAGAGAAATTAGAATTGAGTCTGCAGATTAATAATTAGTTTATCAGTATTTATTTGGAGGGTTGATGAGTAATCCGTATAAGAATGCTGTTGCTCAGTTAGAGCAAGTATCAAAACTGTTGGATCTTGATGAGAAAACAGTAAGTGTTTTATCTAAGCCACAGAAATTGTTGAAGACAAAACTAAAAGTAAAAATGGACGATGGAACGACAAAAGAGTTTCCAGCCTTTCGTTCACAGCATAATGATGCTGTTGGGCCACATAAGGGTGGAATAAGGTTTCATCCACAAGTGAGTGAAGATGAGGTAAAAGCGCTGTCTATGTGGATGACTTGGAAGTGTAGCACTGTTGGAATTCCATATGGTGGTGGTAAAGGCGGAGTGATTGTTGATCCAAAAAAACTATCTAAAGCGGAGCTTGAAAGATTGAGTAGGGAATATATTAGCTTTATTGCGGATGATATTGGGTCTTGGAAGGATGTGCCAGCGCCTGATGTAAATACAAATCCTCAAATAATGGCTTGGATGCTTGATGAGTATGAATCTATTAAAGGAAAACAAGAGCCTGGAGTGCTGACTGGAAAGCCAATTGAGTTGGGTGGGTCTCTTGGTAGAACGGAAGCTACTGGGTTGGGAGGATATTATGTTTTGGAGAAACTTGCGGAAGTAAAAGGTTTGAAAAAAGATGAAGTTACTATAGCCATTCAGGGAATGGGAAATGTGGGTTATTGGTTTGCGGACTTTGCAGAAGATGTTGGATACAAAGTGGTGGCAATTTCAGACTCTAGAGGAGGGGTTTATAGGAAGAAGGGCCTTCATATTGAAGCTGTTTATAATCATAAAACTGAAACGGGAAGTGTGTTGGATTTTGAAGGATCAAAATCAATAACTAATGACGAGTTGCTGGAGCTTGATGTTGATGTTTTGGTTCCAGCTGCTTTGGAAAATGTAATTTCAAAAGAGAATGTGAAAAATATTAAGGCCAAATATATTATTGAGCTTGCAAATGGACCAATCACCCCAGAGGCTGATAAGGTATTGCATGATGGGGGAGTAATTTCTATTCCCGATGTTCTTGCAAATGCGGGTGGAGTAACTGTGTCATATTTTGAATGGGCTCAAAATAATATGGGTTACTACTGGGAAAAAGAAGAGGTTTTTTCAAAACTTAAAGAAATTATGGATAAGGCGTTTATGGAAACATGGACGCGCTTTAATGAAAAAGAAGTTCCTATGCGAATGGCGGCATACATGGGAGCTGTTGAGAGGGTAGTAAAAGCAATGAAGATTAGGGGGCGAATAAGCCGAAAGTAGCATGTTCGTTTTAGGGAGGTCAGCTTAAATAAGGCAGCTTGACCCGGTCTTTTTTGATAGGTATAGTTTGCCGTGTATTAAAAAAAGGAGGAATAATGGCAGGAAAATCAGTACAAGATAAAGCACTACCAGTAATGGTGATTGCTCTGATCGGAGCAGCTTTTGCTTTAGGAATGATGTGGGGAAAGGTTCAGGTATATGAAAAAGGAGGGAGCCCTTCTGGACCATTGAATGCAAAAGAACAAGCTCAACAACCTGAGGAACCAACGGTGCTGGAAGGGGATGCTCTTGAAAACCTTTTGGTTGATCCAGCATATGCCTTTGGTGATGAAAATGCTCCTGTTACTTTGGTTGAATTTACGGATTTTGAGTGCCCATTTTGTAAAAGATATACTGATGAAACTTTTGTTCAGATCGTTGAGAATTATGTAGATACTGGAAAGGTTCGTTACATAATGAGAGATCTTCCACTCAGTTTTCACCCCAATGCTAAACCTGCAGCCTTAGCTGCTCGTTGTGCGGGAGATCAGGGAAAATATAAGGAGATGCATAGTCTATTGTTTGAAAATCAAGACAAATGGTCTGTAGGGGATTCAGGTGAAAAATTTGCTTCATATGCAGTCGAGTTAGGATTGAATACGACTGATTTTTCAAGTTGTGTTGAGAGTGATAAATTTGCAGAAGCTATTGATGCTGATCTAGAGCTTGCAGCAAAAGTAGGCGCCTCTGGAACACCCTCATTTTTTGTGAATGGCACATCTTTAGTTGGGGCACAGCCTTATGCTGCATTTGAGAAATTAATCGAAGAGTCTTTATAGTTTTTTGAAAAATAAATTTAATTGAGCCGCTTTTAAGCGGCTCTTTTTTATGCTTTTGGAAGAGTGAAGCTAAATGTCGTGCCTTTACCGTATTTGCTTGTGAACCAAATTTTTCCACCCATTTTTTCAACTAATTGTCTTACAATAAATAGACCAAGACCAGATCCTGGAATGCCTTTTGCAGCCTCCTCTTCGACTCTAAAGAATCTGGTGAATATTTTCTTTTGATCCTTCTTTGGAATACCAACTCCTTGGTCTTTTACGTGGGTGGCAATATATTTTCCTTCTTGGGCGTACGAAATGGCTATTGTACCTTTTTCTGAGTATTTAATAGCGTTTGATATTAGATTATTAAAAACTTCTTTGAGTCTGTCAGAATCTGCTTTGATAAGGATTTCCTTTTTGGAGCATGAGTAGTTAATTTTTATATCCTTTTGATCAGCAAGAGGTTGAATATTTTTAATTATTTCCTCTATAACTTTACAAATGTTCACGTCTTCAAGATCGACGTTTAGAGTCTGAGCTTCTGCTCTTGCAATTTGGAGTAAATCATTAACGAGATTAACTAATTGTTGATTGCTTTGGTTTAATTGGACTATTGGTTCTTGTAGTTGTTTTGGAATTCTTCCAAATGAACCCTCATTAATCATTGAGAGGTATCCTCTCATGGCTGTAACGGGGTTTTTTAGTTCGTGAGTTGCAACATAAACAAACTCGTCTTTTAGTTTATCTAAATGCCTCAGGTCTTTATTAGCTTTTCTGAGTTTTTTTGTTGCGAGCTTAACTTCCTCTCTTAAGGTTATGTTAAATTGTCGGATTTTTTCGTAAGCTAGTGAGTTTTGAATAGCAACTGAAATTTGTGGTCCAAAGATATCTAAGGTATTTAAGTCTTGAGTGGAGAAAATATCACCAGATTTTTTATGTCCCAATGCAAGTAATCCGTAAATTTTTCCTGAATTTTCCAGGGGAAGAACCACGGAAAAATCATTGTTTTTGTATATTTGTTTTATTTTTTGGCTAGTTATGTCCTCATAAGCTAGGGGATTTGTTTTTGCTTTTTTTGTGATATTTTTTATTTCCGTTTTTGAAATAGAGAAGCTGTCGTTAAATCCCATGCTGACTGACTCAACTTTGTGATTTGTTTGAATAAAAATAAAAACTGCCTTGTTTATCTGGAGAGTTTTTATTAATTTTTTTAATACTTTTTGACTAATTGTTTTTAAAGATAGGGTGGAAGTTGTTATGTCACCTAAGTCATCTAACAATACATTTGAGTCATACGATTTTTTAAATAATAGTTTATCTGTAGATTTTTGAATAATCTTCCTTAAAGGATTGAAAGTGAACGCAAGAATTACAGCAAGAGCAATAGTAATAAATTGGTGACTTGACTCTGGAGCTAGATCTGCAAGTGCCAAAAGAGATCCTGCATATAGAAAAGTTGTGATGATAACTAAGAAGGCATAGGTGACTGCCCTTGAGACAATGGCATTTACGTCTAATAGCTTGTGTCTAACAATGGCATATGCCAATGATCCAGCGAAAAAAGTAGTATAGAGAGGGAGAAGGCCCACAAAACTACTATTATTAAAAGCAAATACCAACACCACGTTTGTAATAATAATGAGCAAAAACATCAAAAGAGCGCCAACAAAAACAAATCTTATCTGGGCTTTTTCTAGGCCTTTTGACTTTCTCAACTTTCGAACTAAGCTTACAACCCCTCCTCCTAAAAAGAATATAGTGTGAAGCAAAAATAGGGGCATAGCAGGTCCAGGTATGGGTTTGAAATTTTCTATATCAATTCCTGAAAAAAGTAGAGGAGAAGCCGCGAGGATACCCATAATTGCAGTAAATGAATACAAAAATAATTTTTTTCTTCTGGAGATAGAGCGTTTTTGCTCTGGAAAAACATGAACTAATAAATAAAATGAGATATTTAGCACCACTGCCAAGACCATCACTGTTCTCATCCAAAAGAGACTTATGATTGGTGAGTTTTTCGCAAGGGAAAGTTGGTTAATAAATAAATATAAAGCTAAGGTGAGGGTGAAAGAAGCAAACGATCTATTGGTTTGGCTTTTTGGGTTTTTGTAGTAGGTAAAAAATCCAAGTATGGTATTTATTAATGCAGCAAGAATCGTTGCTGCCCAGGGCAGATATTCCATAGTTCTAGTATACCTGGCCTAAACAATGAATTGTAGTTATAAACCTAAGGTTTTTTTTGCGGTGTTTTTAAGAAAGCTTCTTTTTTTTGATTTTTCTTTGGAGTTATATAAAGAGTCTAATTTTTTGTCTAGATTTATCCAATAGACGCCTGATTTTACATTTTTCTTTTGCACGATTTTTGTTATTAGGGTTGTAATTACCCCTCCCCCTATAGTCGCGGAAGATCCGAGTTGTGGCCATGTGGGAATCTTTTTGCCTATTCCTAGCAAAGATTCAAGCATTGGGGTAGAGTTGTTTTTTAGTCCGACTAGTTTGACAATGAGCTTGATGGTTTCAGGACGAGAAAGTATTGAAAGATTAATTTCTTCAATTTTTCCTAATTGATTGTTAAAAAGGGGAGTATTTTTATTCAAATCATATCTCTCAACTTCAATTTTAATGTTATTCCCAACATCTGTTGCCATGATTACAGGGATTTTGTGTTTTCTTGCCATCTTTCTAAGCTCAACCTTCATACTTAAGCTGTCTACTAAATCAATAATAATATTTACTTTTGGATCATCTCTTAGTATGTTTTCAATGTTTTCGTGAGTAACTCCATTATATAAACACACCCTTGCGTAAGGGTTTTGCTGATATATTTGTTGAGCTGTAAGTTCTGTTTTTGTTTTTCCTGTGTCTTGCCATCCAGATCGAATTCTATTTAGATTACTGCCATCCAGAGTGTCGAAATCTGCAATTTTTATATTGTTAGCGTGAGATTGCATCATCCATGTGATAGATGCATGAGAGCCAACACTAAGACCCAAAAAAGCAGCAGTGGTTTTTCTTAGTCTATTTTGCTCGATTTTTGATATTAAGAGTTTGTTTCTTGCAGTTTTTAGTTTAAACATGTGATTTTCTGAAGGGATGCGGGTTAAGGTGTTGTTCCAAGGAAAATATGCCCAGTTGCCTGGTCCAGTTTCTTTTTTGATTATATTTAGTTGTTTGTTTGTTGGGATTTGTTTTTTTGGGTACTTAATCTTCCAAAGCTCTTTAATGAATGTTTTATAGTTATCACTTATTTGTGGCCTATTGTTTTTTATGGTCTCTTTATATTTCTTTGAGTTTTTGAAAGAAAAAATTACAGGCCTCATTTAAGATGACTTTCTTATTTTATTTGCTGGGAAATATTTAGGGTGGTTGTATCTGTGTAGTTTTATTACAGGGTGAGCTTTTTTGCCAATTGATTTTTCTAGTTTGTTGTATTCGCTGTTTACTGTTTTTAATACATTTATTGTATGACGTTTAATTTTTTCTTTTAGTTTGGTATTAAGTTTTTTG
>JBHPHI010000027.1:0-10552 GCA_042569595.1 Patescibacteria group bacterium | reverse complement strand
CGATATATTTCTAATTATTTGATGGCGGAATTCCATAATGAAAAAATAAATCTTGTGCTATCTCCATCCAAAGTGGAGCTGCAGTTGCTGAGGCCCATGGGGAAGAGGTTGGTTCTCTAAGCTTGACTATCATGGCAAATTTTGGATCGTCTGCTGGTGCAAAACCTATAAAACTGGCAATAGTTTTGTCTTTGTCATAATGACCTGATATAGCAACTTGAGCTGTTCCTGTTTTTCCTGCAATTTTATAGCCTTCAGGCTGCATCCATTCTGCAAGTCCCACTTTTACTGCCGAGGTTAGCATTTTTGTGATTTTTTCACTTGTTTCTTTTGAGACAATTTGATTTACAACCCTTGGTTTAATTACTTGATTTTTTGTTCCGATAACTTCCCTTACAATGTGTGGCTTCATCATAACCCCTTCATTAGCAAAAGCTGAAATTGCCTGGAGCATGTGCATTGAGGTGGTCGTTAAGCCCTGACCAAAAGACCCCGTGGCTAGATCAATATCCCCCCATTTTTTTCTGAAAATTGGAACTTCTTCTTGTTCCAGATCTATTCCTGTTGGTTTGTTTAGTCCAAACTTTTCTAAATATTTTACAAAGTTTTCTTTTCCAAGCTTGAAAGCGACAAACACCATGCCCGTATTGTCCGATTCCTCAAGCGTTTGCATCATTGTTTGATTGGAAATATATTCTTTTAGAGCTGTGTGTATTGTGAACTTTCCTATAGTTACTGGCCCATCACACGTTTCATCACATTTTGTATCTGGTTCAATTACTCCCTCTTCAAGAGCCATTGCCATAACAAAAGCTTTGAACGTAGATCCTGGCTCATATATGTCAGTGATGCTTGGTATTTTGTACAAGCTGCTTTCAAATTGCTTATATTTATTCTGCTCATACCCAGGCAGGCTAGCCATGGCTATAATTCCACCTGTTTTGGGATCCATAATTGTGACTTCCCCACTTTTTGCCCCATATTTTTGCATCCCCTTTTCTAGTTTTTTTTCAACTAATAGTTGTACCCCCCTGTCTATGTGTGTTTTTAGATCCCTACCATCTCGAACCCCTGTCTCTCTATAATCTCCCACTACTATTGGCCTTCCACTTGCATCCCTCTCTTGCCTTACAAATCCTGACTTTCCTTTTAACTCTAGGTCGTAATATCCTTCTAAACCAAAATATCCCTTTTGCCCTCCGCTTGCATTTAGCCCCACAAAGCCCGTAAGCTGTGCACTCATTGAAGCCTCTGGATACAACCTGGCTTGCCCTGCTTCAAACCCTAGACCGTTTATTTCTAACGACTCTACTGCCTGTTTTTTGTCTTCTGACAAATCTCTTTGTAGGGGCACCCAAGCAAGTTTTTTGGAAGTCAACTTTTCTAAAACCTCATAATATGTGTTCATTTCGATTTCTTCTTTGATTTTTGCAGAAGGAGTGGCTCCAATATCTTCGGGATTTGGTGAAATAAGTGGTGATATTTTTTCGCTTATTTCCTGGGCAGATTCGAAAATGGCTGGAAGGTATGCAAAAAGAAGATAGTTCGGTTGATTTGTAACTAAAGGAAACCCGTCTGATGCCAGTATCCTTCCCCTTCTGCTTGGTATTTCAACAGTAGAATTTGTCTGAATTTCGGCTATAGCTTGTAGTTTGTCTCTAGATAAAATTTGCCAATAAAATAGTCTTGCTACGATAACAAAAACTAATAAGGTATATACGATTCGAAGGATTGTTATTCTTCCCCTCATGGATTCATGGTACTACAGATGACGAGAATCAAAGACGTGCGCAACTGAAGCATCTTCTGAGAGCATAATCATTTTGGGCTTTTCAACAAAACCATAGTTTTTGGCTTTTGCCTCAAGTTTTGTAAGCGATCTTTGGCCAACAATTTTTTGTTCAAGAAGTTGATTTTCGTGCCTAAGTTCTCTAGCTTGTAGCTCGAGCTCTCTTAGTTTTTCTCCTTTACTTGAGAGAGTTGCTGAAGAAATGATATTGATAATCGAAAGACCAACAACTACAAGAAACATGCTCAGTAATATTTTCCTTTTGTTTGTTTTTTTGTTTTTTTTCATTTTTTATTTATTTTTTTGCAAGATTCTCAATTTTGCGCTTCTGCTTCTAATGTTTTTTGACAATTCATCTCTATTTGGAGTGATTGGTTTTTTTGTTAATATTTCGTATTTTTCCCCCTCAATGCTTTTAAAAAATTGTTTTACAATCCTGTCTTCTCCTTCATGGAAGCTAATGATTGCAAGCCTTCCGTCCTTTTTTAATAGCCTCAAAGCTTGAGGTAATACTGTTTTTAGAGTGTTTATTTCGTCATTCACAGCCATTCTCAATGCCTGAAACACCTTTGTGGCTGGATGAAGATGGCTTTTTTTGCTGCCATACACTCTTTCAACTATTCTCGCTAACTCCTTTGTGCTCTCAATAGGTTCTACGCTACGGGCGCTGATAATAGCCTGAGCAATTGGCCTAGCCAGCTTTTCTTGAGCATATTTTGTAAATAAGTCATATAGTTCCTTTTTTCCTAGTCCATTTATTAAGTCTCTAGCAGTAACTGCTAGATTAGGAGACATTCGCATATCTAGAGGCGCTTCATGCTGGAAGCTGAACCCTCTTTCTGGAGTATCGAATTGATGACTACTGACTCCTAAGTCCATCAAAACACCATCAACTTGATCAAGCTTGTGATCGATGGCAATTTGGTGAATATTTTCAAAGTTCCCCTCAACTAAAGTAAGCTGAGATTGGTCAAAATCCTGACGTGTTTTTATAAAATTTATTGCGTCAGGGTCTTGATCTATCCCAAGTACCCTTGAACCTGCATGTGTCAGCTCCTTGATGTGCCCCCCTCCACCTGCAGTTGCATCTATCAATACCTTGTTTTTGCTAGGTTTTAGCGCCTCTATGACTTCATTAACTAATACTGGATTATGGTATTTATTCATGGCTAATATCTTCAAAGCTTTCTGCTATTTCTTCAGCTCGTGACTCTATGGAGTCCATATATGTGTGATAGGTATCCCTATCCCATATTTCTAAATAATTTATTGACCCGGCCACTACACAATTATTTTCAAGAGATGCGAATTTTCTTAAGTGGTCAGTTATCAAGATTCTTCCTTGAGAATCAAACTCAACCCCTTGAGCATTGTGAACTAGTAGCCTTATCCATTCTCTGGTTCTTTTCTTAGTAAAAGGATGCGATGATGTTTGACTTATTATTTCTTCCCATGAGTGGGTTGGGAACAAAAATAAACATCCTTCTAGGCCTCTGGTTAAAATGGTTGATTTACCAATTTTTTTTCTAAATATGGACGGAATGGCAAGCCTTCCTTTTTGTTCAAGTGCGTGATAAAAACGGCCTATTAAGTTCATAGTTAAATGTTATCAGACATTTCACCACTTTTCACCACTGTGTTTAGTAAATTACTTTAATATATCAATGTCAACCAAAAATAAACCCGAATAATGCCTTAATGAAAATAAAATGGTGAAAATTTCTCACTTTTTAAACAACAACGAGAACATGCTCGCATAACCATATTGAAAATAGATCTATAATTGTTTAAAATTTCCTGAAGTAAACATATGCGATTGGAGGAGTTTTGGCGATTTTGACAAAAAACAAGATACTTGAGGAAATTGGAAACAAACGAATTAAAATATCTCCTTTTAATCCCTCTTCAGTTGGCCCTGGGTCTGTTGACTTCCATTTAGGTAAGGATTTTAGAGTTTTTCGCCAAGCAAAAAGTTTATTTCATGTAACGGATGAGATGGATATTTCTGATGTTACAAAACTTATAAAAATAGATGATCACCTTACTCTTTTACCCGGACAGTCTGTTCATGGAATCACAATAGAAACCCTTTCTCTCCCTGGAGATATATGCGGCTGGATACAAGGAAGAAGTGTTCTGGCAAGAATTGGGTTATTGGTTCATATCACTGCAAATTTTATCCACCCTGGAACAAACAGCAAGCTTGTTTTGGAAATGACGAACGCTGGACCAATGCCTCTTGCAATTCATCCTGGGATTGCAATTTGTCAGATAATTTTTGAAGAAACAAAAGGCGAGGCAGTGTATTCTGGTAGGTATTCAAAACAACAAAACCCCTAATTCTTTATTTTTCTGACAAACTGCGTGCTAAAATGACCCTCATGAACATCTGGAATAAACTCAAAAAACCAATTATTTGTCTTGCGCCTATGGCAGGGGCAACTGATACTGTTTTTCGTCAAATTGTAACTGATCTTGGAAAGCCCGATTTGATGATGACAGAATTTTTATGTGTGGATCAATTATATTCTCCTGGATCAAAAGCTATTCAGCAGCTTTTGGAATATGCAGAAAAAGAACGACCAATTATTGCTCAAATTTGGGGCGTCACTCCTGAACTTTTTCACAATGCTGCTCAAATGATTGTTGAGTTTGGTTTTGATGGCGTAGACTTGAATATGGGGTGCCCTGAAAAGTCTGTAATAAAAAGAGGTGCTTGCTCTGCCCTAATTAAAGACCCCATGCTAGCTGGAGAAATCATTCAAGCAACAAAAGAGGGTGTTGCTGGAAAAATACCTGTTTCTGTAAAAACTCGCATAGGCTTTGACGAAATTGTGACTGAGGAATGGAGCAGATTTTTACTTTCTCAAAAAATTGATGCTCTGATTGTGCATGGCAGAACAACAAAAGAATTATCAAAAGTCGAGTGTCATTGGAATGAGATTGGAAAAGTTGTAAAGATGAGAAATGAAATGGGAGTCGACACCCCAATAATTGGAAATGGGGATGTACTGAATCTTGAAGACGCAGAAGGGAAAATAAAGAAATATAAAGTTGATGGAATAATGATAGGTAGGGGTGTGTTTAAAGATCCTTGGGTGTTTAATGAAAAACACGATATTTCCATGACTTCTCCTAAGGAGAAGGTTAAACTGATGAAAAAACACATAGCTTTATATCAAGATATTTGGGGAGAAGAAAAAAATTATTCGGAACTTAAGAGATTTTATAAAATTTATGTAAATGGTTTTCCTGGAGCTGCAAAAATAAGAGAAAAACTAATGAAAACTGAAAATTTTGAAGGTGTGCTTTCTTTGATAGAAAAGGATTTGTTGCCAAACTTGTCATAAATTGTGTTTAATGGGCTTATGATAATTTCTTATCTAATTGAGAGGGGGTGATTAGCTTGAAAAAAGTAATCATCCCTTTTTTTGTACTAGTCGCTGCTGGGGCGGGCTGGTATTTCATAAAGGGAAATAAAACTTCTAAATCCATAAACCTTGGAGCGTCTTTGAAAGAAGAAGCTTTTAAGGGAAGTATGGCCGCTGCAGTAAAATTGGGAGTTCCTATGAAGTGCTCATATTCCATAGGTGACGAGATGGAATCTGAGGGATATATAAAAGGAAAGAACTACAGAGGCAAGGCTGTTATGGAGCAAGGCAAGATCTCAGAAGTGATAATGAAAGATGAGTGTATGTGGAATTGGGACGCAGATTCAAAAGAGGGTACAAAGTTTTGCTTTGAAGGAGATCAGGTAAATACTATGTGGGAAGATTTTGATGAAAATGTTGAAGAAATGGATGAACCCCAAGAATTTAAAGCACCTGACGTAGAATTTGACTGTAATCCTGTAGTGGTTTCAGATGACATGTTCGCTCCCCCAACTGACGTAAGCTTTGTGGACATGGCAGCAATGATGCAAGAATCTGTACAGAAGCTTGAGGAATCGATGGACGACTTTGAAATTCCAGAAGGAATGGATTCTGTGAATCTAGACGATTTTAAAGGATTGTAGAGAGCTTAAAAATAAAACAACCTCTTTAATTAGGGGTTGTTTTTGTAAATAAATAAATATTTCTCCTGGCTAATTTCTGGATCCGGGTCTATCAGCTCTTTTTCGCTCAATGTGAGTGAGGTGTTTCTTTCTAAGTCTTAAAGATAATGGAGTGATTTCAAGTAGCTCATCTGTTTCTAAAAATTCAATAGACTTCTCCAGGCTTAACTCTGTGTCTGGAGCCAATTGAGTAATTCCGTCGTGAGACTTGGATCTGTGGTTGGTGAGGTGCTTTTCTTTGCAAATATTCATTTCTATGTCCTCATCTTTGGCGTTTAGTCCTACTATCATTCCCTCATACACATCAATGCCTGGATTGATAAATGAGATGCCCCTACCCTTTAAGTTCCTTAGTCCATACTCTACTGCTTTGCCTGTATTGCTAGATATTAGAGCACCTTTTCTAGTTTTAGAAATAGGCCTTCCCAGTGGTTCGTACCCAATTACCTGAGAGCTAAAGATAGCAGTCCCCTTGGTAAGAGTGAGCAATAAGCCTCGCAAACCAATAAGTGCTCTGGTGGGAATGTGGTAGATATACTCGACCTCCCGCTCTGACACCGGCTCCATGGAAATTAACTTTGACTGACGCATCCCCATTTCCTGATTTATGGCTCCCATGTACTCGCTTAAGATCATAAGACTTAGCTCTTCTACTGGCTCTGACTTTACTCCATCCACATCTTTAACTATTACTTCTGGCTTTCCTACTTCCATCTCATATCCTTCTCTCCTCATAGTTTCTAGCAATACGGATAGGTGCAACTCTCCTCTTCCAGATAGCTTAAATTTTCCACCATCTAGCCAATCAACCTTTAGGCTAACGTTGTTTTCTAGCTCTCTTTTCAGCCTCTCTCCTATTTGTCTGCTCGTAGTGTATTTTCCCTCATTGCCAGCAAAAGGAGATGTGTTGGGTCCCATAGTCATGTGAAGAGTTGGTTCTGAAACTAGGGTGGCACTAAGAGGTTGGGCATTAGTCGTATCTGCAAGTGTATCTCCTATGCTCGCATCGCCTATGCCAGATATAGCTATGATCTGCCCAGATAAAGCGTTTTTTAGTTGTTTTCTTTCTAACCCATCTGCAATCATAATTTTATCAACCGAGTGAGTAGTTCCATTTTCTCCTAATATAACAACCCTATCCCCAATTGAAATCTCTCCCTGATGTATTCTTCCTATAACTATTCTTCCCAAATGAGCGTTGTAGTCTAGAGCGGAAATAAGCATCTTGAAAGTATTGCCTTCTCTAGTTTTTGGTTCTGGAATTTTGTTTAATATTTCATTCAAAAGTGGAGTGACTGATCCAGATTCTAAAGGGTTTTCGGGAAGACTGGTAAATACCGTGCCGTTTCTGCCAACAGCATATAAAATGGAATAGTCCAGATGAGAGTCATCTTTCGCAAGCTCCAAAAATAAATCACCAATCCTTGATTCTACCTCTTTTACACGTGCGTATTTTTTGTCTATTTTGTTTATCAATACAACAATAGCAAGATTCAACTCCATAGCTTTTTTGAGTACAAATCTAGTCTGAGGCATGGGCCCTTCTTGGGCATCCACTATTAGAAGTGCGCCATCAGCCATGTCCAGAGTTCTTTCTACCTCTCCGGAAAAATCAGCGTGTCCGGGAGTGTCGATGATGTTTATGTGAGTACCTTGATAAACTACGGAGCAAATCTTAGCTAGAATTGTAATTCCTCGCTCTCTCTCAAGGTCATTGCTATCCAAAATTCTTTCTGAAAACATTTCTTCTTGATTTTCCCTGAAAGTTTTTGTTTGTTTTAGCAATGCATCTACTAGAGTAGTTTTTCCGTGATCTACGTGGGCTATTACAGCAATGTTTTTTATTTTTTTCATAATTATTTTCAAATAAAAAAACCTGTTGCCAGGTCGTTATTTGGGCAGAAGTTTGCATTTTAGCAGTTATTTTTATTTATTGCTAATTGTTTTGTTTCTATAACTTACTTGATTGTTATACAATTCCACTATGAGAAAAAAGTATTATCAAAAAAAGCCAGATCCCATAAAGCTCTCTCGAGATGGTTTTGAGAAAGCAAAAAGTGATGTTGAAAAACTATCAACACTGCGGGAAGAGATTTTAGTCAGACTACAAACTGCGAGAGAGATGGGAGATTTGTCTGAAAATGGTGCGTATAAATACGCAAAATTTGAATTAAGAGATTGCGATAGGAAACTAAGACATGCGAAAAAACTGTCAATGTATGGGGTTGTTGTGGAGAAAGATGACAATGGTGTTATTGGGTTTGGAAATACAGTAACGATTAAAGGTGATCAGGGCGAGATGACTTTTGAACTTGTGAGTGGATACGAGTCGGACCCAAATGTAGGTAAGCTTTCTGTGTATAGTCCTATTGGAAAGGCTGTGCAGGGAAAAAGGCCTGGAGATAAAGTTGATGTTGATGTCCCGGCTGGAAAAAATACTTACGAAATATTAAACGTAGTTTAGGTTATTTTTACACCAATAAAATCGATGTAGGGAAAGTCTTTTTTTATTTCAGCCCAGTATTTTTCTGATAGGCTTGAAGAATATCTGGCCATGTCTGATCTTTCTTGTTTTCCACATAGTATGTTCTCGTAGGTTCTCAACATTTCCATTATTTTTTTTCCTTCAGAATTAAACTTTTCTTGATTGTTTTTCCTATCTTTTGCATATTCATCATGAATCTTTTTGAAGTTCTTTAGCTGATTTGAGTGCTTTTCTTTCAATTCATTTACTATAGTTTTTAGTTTTGTCATATATTCCTTTTTTTGCGGATAATTATCTACTTGGAGTGATTTGAGCGTTTTCTTCAACTAACTCAAAAGCTTCAGCTTCATAGTTGTATTTTTGTATGTACAACTTTGTTTCTGGATGATCTCCGTATGTATGTTCTCTAAATTCTAAATAAAAATTGTTTGAGCCTATATTTGTATATTCAGCTTTACCCTTACTTATACTTTTGTTGGAGCCCTTTTCTGTCTGCATCCACTCAGAAACTGTCTTCACTGTGCCTGAATTTTTATTCCAGGTTATTATCTTTTCTCCTGCATAGCCAATCATTACACCATCCTCGTTTGGCTCTTCTTTGTATGTTTGACCGAAGAGAATGAAAAAGTCTTTTAGCGGCACAAGCTGAGAGGTTGAGAGGTCATTTATTGATACTATCTCTTCTTCTGATAGATCAGAAATATTTACGCTTGATATTTTTGTATACGAATCGTTATCAACAGAAGATCCATACTCAACCAGCATCCAATCATCTCCCGCCATATGTGATACTATTTTTTTGCCTGATACATAACTTGTGTAAGGAAGATCTTTTACTTGATTGTTTTTTATATCTACAAACAATTGAGAGCTTCCTTCGTAATAACCTACACCCAATACAACTTTATCCTCATTTTTGGAAAAGACTGGACTATGATAGGCATACACCATTCCCTTGCTTTCTTCTTCTTGATTGAAAAATATTTCTTTTAAAGTATTGTCATCGATATCGAATACCCAAAAAGCATTTGATGAAGTAATTGCTATTTTTTTTCCTGAGGGGAAAAAGGTGGTTGTTTTAAGTTCTCTTGAGTATTCCTGATTTTCTGTTGGATTTGATGGCTCAAGTGTGTGAATGGTTTTTGTTTCGTTAGAACTTAGGCTCAATAAAGATACTTCTCTTGGCTGAACATGCTGATATCCGTTTTCATTAGTTACTAAATTTCCAGAAACATAAGAGATTAAGGAGTTTTCATAGTTTACATCGTAGCTATAAATTGATTTGTTTGTGTCTGTTAGCTGCACCAACACTCCATCTTTTCTAGTCCACAACTCTCCTTGCTTAAAAAAAACTAAGTTTGAAAGGAGGCTTGGAGCTTCTTCATCGTCTTTTGCTTCTGGTGTTGGAGTGGGTTTATCAATCTTTTCTTCCTGTTTTTTAACTATATTAGGAATAATGTCTCTAATATTTGACTCCACGCCAATTAGTTTGTTGTACATTAGATAAATTGCCGGAACTGAAGCGATTAATAAGAACGTTAAGGCAAAAAAGTATAAATTTGATTTTTTCTTTACCTTTATTGTTTTGATTTTTTCTTGGACTTCTTTTTCAATTACGCTAGCTGAATCATTTTCTAGATCGTTTACTTCTGTCTCTGGTTGTTTATCTTTTTTTGACATGTTACTTCGTCACAATATATGTAGAGACCAGATCTCCACTTGCAGAAACTGTTTTTCCATCAACTGTAGACTCATATTCTATCCACTCTTCTCCATCCCATCCCATGATGGTGGCGGTTTCTGACTCTTCGGAGGCTCTGATTGATATTTCTGCAGTTGTATCAGGCAAATTTCCAACAGTGCCTATAAAGTAAGGTCCTGCCAACACATCTCCGCTTACCTTTCCTGGTAGTCCAGAAGTTTCCATGATAATAACTTTATTTCTTCTTATTGGATCTTCTAAGGCCGCCTGAAATCTACCATCAGATGTGGAGAGTTGATCATAGTTAGTTTGAGTGTCTATATATCTCCAAGGAACCTCTAATGCGTAATCTTCGTCTGCAAAATCGAGAGTCATAGTCCCACCAATTACATCATCATGGTAGGTTGTATGTCCTCCTGCAGACTTGCTACCTAAGAACGCTTCTTGGACGAACGGGGTCTCGTCTATGTCAAAGGTATAAAGAACAGCATCCAATACTCCCTCATTCCTGTCATATTCAAG
>JBHPHI010000026.1:0-10811 GCA_042569595.1 Patescibacteria group bacterium | reverse complement strand
TAGCTGAGCTTCACGCCTTGAAGCAAATTTCTCCTCAAGAGCTATTCTTTTTTCATCTGTTCTGGCCGCAAATGTTTCAAATCTTTCCGTTACATTCTGAAGCCACCAGTCAGAAAATCCTCCTGGCATTGGAACATCTTCAGAAGAAACCACGCCCGCATCACTATTACCCACCAAACTACTATCCTCAGACTCCTCCAAAGCAAAAACCGGTGAAATCACCAGACCAAGCACTAAAAATGACAATAAAAATTTCTTCATAATCCCTCCTGTTTTATGACTCACCCAGTTTGACAAACTTATTCCCTATTTTCAAGTGTCAGCAAAGCCACAACCAACATTAGAACAATTAATAAAAATGAAGCACTATATATAAAAACGAGCACACTTTTTATACATGTGTAAACTCCTATCTTGACACCCCAAGAATCATTTTCTACACTGTTACAGTAAGATATTTTATTTGTACAAACTTGTAAAAACTATTTACAGTTAGTCAAGTAAGGTCCTATCTTGATGGAGAAACTGCTCAAATGAACCAAATATACACAGTAAAAGAAACAGCCAAAATCCTAGGTTTTTCCACCAATACCGTCTACAAATACTTGAATGAGGGTAGGCTTCGCTCAGCCCGCGGCGACCTAGAGCAGGGCCGCTTCCGCATCCCCCACCAAGCTATCGAAGAATTTTTAGGAACCGAACTTCCCATAGATATAGTCGATCACGTTCGCGAGCCAGAACCAGAACCCCAACCACAATCAATCAATCACTCAACACCACAACAACACGCCTCCGCAATTTCAACCCCAAGCTCACTACCAAGCAATGTGGCAAAAGTTCTTATTCTCTTCTCACTACTGGCAATTATTGGCGACATCATCACCGCCCCAACTATCTCGCTTTTTGGTCAAATCATAAGAATTAGCCTGGTGGGAGTCTTCATTCTCCTCACCTACCAACACATCAACACCACCAGAACAGCCACCAATGAATGAAAACAAAAACGTCACCGAGGCAGCCCTAGCTACTTATGGCACCATACTAGCCGTAGTTCTTTCTATTGCTGCTTTTGTTGTAGGTTTCAACAAAACCAACATCTTCGCCGTCCTCGCCTTTTCTCCCATGATTATATATTTTTTACACGAATTCTCTCACAAGCTCTTTCCAAAAGAAGGCATGCAGTCTCAAGCTCCAACTATTCAACCAAACAGGGAGTTTTCCTTCTCCAATTTTCTCCTCCAAGACTCATTTATGTTTCGAGTTAGCCTCAGTTTATTCATAGTTGCTCTTGTAGCAGCATTTGCAAAAACATTCATGACACCGCAAGATGCCCAAGACATCTCTCAACAACTAATTAGCCCGATGGGTATATGAAAAAAAGAGCTCTAGTTACCTACAACTTCATCATTGCTGTCATTATCACTATCGCTGGACTTGCAAGTGCTCAAAGTGTTACTCAAGTCATTATTTCTCTAGCATTTCTTCCTGTGGCTATTTATTTCACAATTCAGTTATTCAAAAGAAGATCCCCTCAACAACAAACCAAAAAAACCTACTCTATATCTCCCATTAAAATTGGCAATCAAATCCTGTCTACTCCCAGCAAACACAAAAGAAACACAGATCCAGATGTAATAGAACCAGAATTTTTAACCAAAAAACAACAACAAGACAGAGAAGACCAGGTTAATGTTTCGGACACAAACAAGCGCATTTTCTTAAAATTCATCGGCACCAGCTCAATTGCCATGGTGATCATGGCTCTGTTTACCAAAAAAGCTCAAGCAGCTTTCTTTGGTAGCATCCCTGGACCCGGAACAGTATCTATAAAAGACAGCTCCGGCAGCACCATAGATCCCGCGGAAAAACAACCAACTGATGGTTATGAAGTTAGTGAAATTGACGACTCAGGAACTGATACATATTATGGATTTGTGCATACTAATGGATCATGGTATATCACAAAAGAAGACACCACTGGCGCTTTTAGATACATACGCGGAAGCACTAGTTTCTCTACAAGCTGGACCAATAGGGCTGGTCTTTCATACGACTACTACAACAACATCTTTAGCTAGGCCAGCCTTCTAATGCACCCCCAAAATACTATATATAATAAGGAGGAGGATATAAGTATAGTGATCTGTACTCGACTAAACATCGTTGACTTATAAATTACCACGGCGTATAACAAGCTAGTATGAAAATCATAGACATCAACGGAAACGAAAGAGAAGCAAAAAAAGCTTACCTGGACCCTGAATTTTCAGGATACGTTCGCGTAGACTTCAAACGCCACCACGAGTGGTACACCATCAAAGAATTCTTACAATTCAACCCTGAATTAAAAGACATCGTTGAAGGAGCAAAGGAATCACCCTCAGACCTTACTGGTATAGTGACCAAAGCCACCAACCTCTCCATCACCGACAAAAACAAAAAACTCAAAACCAATGAATACATGGGTTTTATGGTTTGGATATCTCGAGGAAAAGGTGAAGGACAAAGAAGATCGGTCATAAAAAACAGCAAAACATCCATATATATAGACAAGGATTGGGACGTAAAACCAGACCACACCTCCCAATACGTAGTAGCCAAAGAAATCCAAGAAGTTCCAGCTATGGGCAACACCCTGGCAGTAGAAAATGTAAAAGAACTTGAAGAAAAAGCCATCAAAATGGATATAAAAAGAGGCATCAAACCACAAGAACGACAGTATACCAAAGACCCCGACGAAGACTTGGAAAATTAGTCCCTTCCCATCCAAAAAAACCTTGTACTATAATATCCTTATGAAGATACCCAAAGAGTATGTCTTAATCATCATTGCCGGAATGTTTCTACTATCCTACCTGCTCGACGCAGTTGTAGATCCTCTTCCAGCCACATTTCCCACTCCATACCATTACTTCAATGGACCCACTTTAGGAAAATACGCCTTCTCTACCACTTCTATACTCATAAGAGGCATGGCTTTCCTACTCACTCCTATGTGGCTTATATCTTTCTTTCAGTTTCATCCCGGAGCCAAAGGTGGAATATTTTTAGTAACTGGAAGCCTCATGCAACTATACGCTTTACAAGAAGTTGCAACCAATGCTCAAGTCATCCCTCTTGAATGGGCTATCTCTCTAGCTTTCGGAGGCGCAATCCTTCTTATTCCAGCTATCTTCAACATCCTGAAGGGTCTCATCAATCCCTACACCACCACCCCCACCGATCAAATCCAATAAATTCCCCAATCTTTCCCTGTTTTTCTTATTGACACTACCCTATATACCTCAGTAGGATGAATACATGGGTGAAACCAGAAAGAAACAGTACTATGTACTGCAAGATTATAGCGAAAAAAAGATAGCCAAATGGAAACAGGGTAATATAGTTTATGTTGATCCTGACATTGCAACCCCCTACGTCGGCGCCAGAATTCTCACTCCTCTTGCTTCAGCTATTAGAACCAAAGTCATCCCCCCAATCGACCCTGATACAGCAGCGAGAGTAGAAGAAGAAAACAAAAATACCGAACCACAACAAGTGGTCATAGCCCAAGAACAAACACCAAAAAGAAAGAAAAAAACTCTCATCAAAAACACCCTAAGAGACGCAATCCAAACCAAAAAAGAAGAAGTAAAAAAAGAAGAACCAAAAGAAGAACCCAAACCAGAAGAAAAACCAACGACAAGTAGCTCATCCGCAGCTGAAGATGCCATTAAGGCAAAAATAGCTGCTGCTAAAAAGAAGAAAAAGTAGCATAATAAACATAAAGGAGCCCTGCCATGGCCATAGCTGATGATTTTTTTGTAGACTACTATAACAAACTTGTTGTTCATTCTCCTTCCACTGTTACCTACACAGGCTTGTCTGGCACCTTCCAAGCAGGAGAAACAGTTACATGGAGTGGGGGCGCACAATCAGCCATCATAAACACAGACAATGGCGCTACAGCCATGGATATTGTTTACGCAACCAATACTCCTACCGGCACCATTACAGGCGCAACTTCAACAGCTACTGCTACCTTTAGCACCATCACAACCAAAACAACCACCTACACCTCAAGAGCTCTATACTCATATCTTCAAGATACTTTTGATGAGCTTGGCCAACTAGACGACACAGTGCCTATGTCAGCTCAAACGCCAACAGAGTTTACCCTCATAAACGGCTGGTTTATCGATGATGAAACAGTCAAATTCCTCACTGGTGGTGCTATCACCACTAGTGGATACAGCAGCGCCATCAGAATGCTTACATTTGCCTCAGCCGCTTACGTTAGCGTTACTCCAGATCAAATTGGAGGCGAAGTTGGGTACGATGGTGGTTCTCCTGCACATACCGGCACCCTACTTCACTACAACAACACCACAAGAAAATGGTGGGTTAGAACCACAGACGCTTTCTCTGACACAGGAACAGCCATAGACATTGATGATGGGGGCACAAACAACGGAACCCTCTCTGTAGCATCTGTAACTGGTGAAGATCTTTACGCCAACATCTACACTCTAGGTACCATTGCCACTGATCCAAAACCTGAAACTTATATTTTCCAAAACTCATCATCCATTTCTCCTTGGTGGGGTCGTGGAGACAGTAATGCTCACATCGACGTACTTATCAAAGTCAGTGAGGCTGGAACAGAAATTGACGGAGCCGCTATTACAGTGTTTGTTAGAAACTACGGAGACCTATACGACCACTTCCCAATCGATCTTACTAACGGCGGACGAAATGCTGTTCCGCTTGCATCTGCCACAGATCTTAACAACAATACCACTGGTGAAGGATATCTCCTCTATGACGCAGAATCTGTCGCCTTCACTGTTGGACTCATCGTTACCGGAGGCACTTCCGCAGCAACTGCAGAAGTACTTGCAGTCACTGATTGGGGCTCAGAAGGAGTGCTAACTTTAGGTCACATAAAGGGAGTCTTTCAGGACAATGAAACTATAACAGATTCCGGATCTGGATCTGCTACTTCAAATGGAACAATTGGATACAGTTATGTAACATACAGCTCAGAAGCTGGTGGCGGATTTTCAGTTAGCGACACAGTCACTGGAGCCACCTCAGGCGCAACCGGTACCCTAAGAGGCCTTCAAGATGATGGTACTACAGGAAAATTGGTTATAGAGCCCACAAACTATTCCGACTACTCCGCAGCAGAAAATCTACAAGTAACAGCTTCCACCAGAGGCGTTGCAGACGCTGCAGCCACCAGATCTGTAGTCGCATACGACGACATTAAAATCACCTTCATGAACACTACCTTAGATTTCGCCTCAAATAATGGAACCGTTGTAGAAGGTGATGCTTTAACTGGAGGCACATCAGGAGCTACTTGTGTATTTATAGAAGAAGTCGATGCTAATACCATTGCTATAGGCAACGTCGATGAAACTGCGGGAACCATCCAAGCTAGCGAAAGACTAGAAATAGATGTATCAAATGGGTATACACTTGCGGGAACTCTAAACAGAGCCGAAACCCACACCATCAACAGAAACTTTACCCAGGGTACTGCAGAACCTTATTCCATTCTAATTGACTGTGCGGGCAGAGAAATGTCGGAGGTATATGAATGGCTCAAATATGTTACTCGAGAGTCAGGCAATAGCACCGATCAAATCAACTACCAAACCATGTACCCTCTCAATAATGGTTCGATTGTAGCTCATGACGGAGAAGAATATATCAACGCCAGATACGCTCCAGACACAGTCTTTACTCCAGTCAAAGCCTCCCCTTTCGGCACCTTTGCTGGTGGAAAATTCTTCGGCGCCAGAGGTGTTTGGGTTTTCAACATGGACAACGCCGATATTCAGGCTTTCCAACTTATTGATAGTGATGGCGACACACAAACACCACCAAACTTCCAGTCCATTACTATCTCAAACCTACTTTCCGGAGACAGAGTTCTTGTAGCAAGAACCAGTTCTGGCACTACTATAGACAAAGCTGTCTATACCCTATCAAGCGGTGCTGGAGACAATGAAGCTTCAGATGGAACTGTTGTTACAACCACCGCCATTTCCTCAGATACCCCTGACAGTGGATATGTTAGATTGGTTCAAGTTGCCGATACATCCATCAACAGAGAAGAAAGATATGCCTACACATCATGGACCGGATCTACTTTCACCTTAAGCGGAACTCTTTCCAGAGCCTATGATAGTGGAAGTGACACAGCATATGTTCCATATATCGACACATCAACCACTTCTACCTCAGAAACGGTAACGATCATATATTCCACAGACAGAACAGTGGTTGCTCGTATCCGAAGATATAATGGAGCTGGAGATTCCATCCTACCTTTCGAAACCACTGGTACTTTCGGATCTACTGGATACTCAGCTGTGACCATCCGAAACGACGACCCCATCGTCACCTAATCTTAAACTGAAAATAAATACTAAAAGCCCCGCTCGGGGCTTTTTTATTGATAATAATTTGTTAACATTCCCTAGATATAATACAATTCCAATATGGCTCTGGTTTTTAATTTTTTTACTCAACTCATAGAAGTACAATCTCCTCAAACAGAGATTGAGGTTCAAGATCTCATCAACCAAATTCGCGTAGAAGAAGAGTCAGATACTGGAATGGTTTACCCAAAAATAGCAGATGCCTCAGGAAAATCATTTTTAGGAGGAAACGTCTATACAGGAATTACCTTATTCCTATACCCTAATTGGCAAGTAAAATTCTGGCAAGGCACATACACTGGAGTTATTCGAGGTGGAAACTTAGTTGGAGGGCCATCTGGAAATCCCGTTGCATACACCCCGGGAGTAAACATTCAAATCGTTCAATCTGCCTCATCTACACTACTGACTGGCGCTCTTACCACAGAAGAGCACGATAAACTTATGACTGGCCTCGACACTTCAGTGCCGCAAGGAGTTTGGTCAGAATCACTTGCTACCTACAACACTCAAGGTACTGCTGGAAAAATCGTCAAACAGATCAAGACCAGAGCCAACCTCGCCGCCATCAAAAAATAACACTTTTGCCCTCACGTACATATCCACTTTCTGATCATTGTAAAAAAACGCTCGAAAAATATGGAGCGAAACCACCCTATCGATAGATGCGACCACATGCCATTTGAGTAGCCATTATTTGGTCGCAATATTGAAGCAAAATATTTTATGAAAGTTTTTTCACTAGATCGAAATTTTTTGAATACTTTTTATGAAAAAAGTATTAATTAGTAAATTTTTAGTTATAAAGAAGATAAATAACTAATTATCTATATCAAAATCATAAGCTATACTGATTTATATGTCAGAAAAAGACACAAAAAAACCATCTCCAAAAAAGAAAAAGTCTAAAAAAGAATCCGTTGATCAAAACACTCAAGATAATATGGACAAGTACATGCCCTATCTTGAGGAAATGCAGGGAAAACTATTTCAAGTTATTATCGTATTCTTCGCTGCCGGACTTATCGGAGGCATTTATTATCAACAGATTCTAAGATTCGTCATGGGTCTATTTAATCTTTCCGGTATTAATATCGTCATGACTTCCCCATACCAATTTATTAGTTTAGCCGTAAATACTGGCATATCCGTAGGCCTCACCGCCGCACTCATTCCTCTCACAATTCACTTTCTAAACTTCATCAAACCAGCACTACAACCTCATGAACATAAACTTGTAATCAGTCTGATTCCCTCAAGTATATTCCTATTTTTTATTGGATTTGGATTTGGTGTTTGGGTGGTCCAATTTGTGGTTACTCTATTCTCCAAAACCACTCTTGAATTTGAAATAGGAAACCTGTGGGATATTGGTGGATTTTTTAGCCAAATCTTACTAACAGGCGTGCTTTTAGCCATTGTTTTTCAGCTTCCAATTGTAGTCACTGCTCTTATTCGATTCCGAATCGTAAAATACCACCTACTGGTCAAGCAAAGGCGCTATGTTTATGCACTATTATTACTCATTGCTGCTTTAATGCCACCAACAGACGTATTATCGCTAATTTTGCTGACAGTTCCACCTTTACTTCTATTTGAAATTGCCCTAGTATTAAATCATCCTAGTAGACTGCCTCACCTGAAAGGAGGTGACGCTGATGTTTCGTAACATTGGTACAGTAGAAATCATCATTATAGCCGTCGTCTTACTAATTTTGTTTGGTGGCAAGAAGCTTCCCGAACTCGCCAAAGGTATTGGTGAATCAGGAAGAGAGCTAAAAAAAGCTCAAAAAGAATTTTCTGACGCACTAAACGACGACGACAAATCATAAAGTAGTAAATGGAGGAATAGTATGTTTCAAAACATTGGTACAACTGAAATCGTCATCATAGCCGTTGTTATACTTGTCCTCTTTGGCGGCAAAAAAATTCCCGAGCTCATTCGAGGCTCAGGAAAAGCCGTTAAAGAGTTCAAAACAGCAAGAAAAGACGAAGAAAAAGAAATTTAATAAATATTTTAGGAAAGGAGCGCTATGTTTAAGAATCTAGGATGGCCAGAGATCGCCATAATAGTAGTCGTGTTGTTGGTCCTATTCGGCGCCAACTTCCTGCCCAAAATGGGTAAAAACCTTGGAGAGTCTGAAAAAGAAATCAAAAAAGCTGCCAAAGATTTCAAAGAGGTCGTTACTGACAAAAAAGACAAATAATAATCTGCTGTCTCCCCCGCAAAAGATAGTAATATCCATGCGGGGTTTTTCGTGCTTAAAAATTACTACTGGTAAATAGAGTCGCTCGTCCTAATTGTCGTAACAGTTAGTCCAGAGTTTGTAACTTGCCCCTTCACTTTAAATGGCAACATTCCCGTAATTCTCACTCGAGTCAACACATAAGTGTCCGCCACATATGTGATCGACTCAGAAACACTTGATCCAGTAGCCTCTTCATCTATATACGGCACATACGCTGTGTCATCTGTCGAATCATAATCACGCGTTGTAGTCCCACTAAGAGTAAACTCTGAATAAGTAGGCTGATTCGCATTACTCCAGGCGGTATAAGAATACCTCTCCTCCCCCAAAGTCACAGAGCCGTTCATTCTCACAACTCTTATTACACCAGTGCTTGGAGTGTCAGCAGTTATTGATTCGCTTACTCGAATATACCCTACAGGCGAAGTGTGAGCTTGTTGTATGGAAAACTGAGACTTATCAATTATTTCGTTGTCGCCAGTAGTTTTAAATATTGCTACTCTATCTCCATTTTGCGTATTGTTTATTATCAAAGCAATTGACAAGGGTGGAATCTGATCAGTTCCTGTTGAATCAATTAGTTGGTAATTGTTAGCATCTCCTGCGGGTACGTTTGAAAGCCATACTCCACGACCACCGAAAAACTTCCCCCCCGCAAAAGTTCCAAATGGAGACTGTTTTGATGGATTTATTTCATCCACAGCACTTGCTGTGGTAGCGGCAGACCCTGGAATACCATCATCTGTTATCGTTTCTGCATCCTCGAAAGTTCCCACCACCTCCTTGAGAACCAATGCTCCACTTGTCCCATCGTCATGATCTGAAACAATCACCCCAGTCGCCCCACTTGTTCCTCCAGTCAGAGTGTTTCCTTCCGCAAAGTTTGCAGTTTGCGACTCATATGACAGTCGAATATCTCCAACTGCCACATACTGATCTCCATCATAACCATTCAAGCTTGTAGAGCTGCCTCTTCTGGTCACATATTTCAAATACTCGTAAACATCTTCTATCGAATTACTATTACAGTCTATTATTACATCGTATGGTTGTGATCCATTTCCATTCCCAAGATCCTGACTAGTAGCCCCAAAAGTAAACGTAATTCCAGAGGTAGTAGTTGGACCCACATTTGTTGGAGCCACAGCGGTTGCCGTCATTCCAGAAGTTTGCCCAGTCAAAGCACCTGTTGCTCCTGTAAAGTCATTAAGATTTGAGCTAGCCAAATAATATTGAACCGTTACACTCGGCAAAGACCCTGAAGTGCTTGTCACTATTCCTTGGATAGTTGCATCAGTATCATCTTCGATGATCTCACCCACTGTGGGTAAAGACACAGCCGCATCAGTAAATACCATTTGCCTGTACCCCGAATCATTATTACTGTCTTCAAATGTAGCCAATGGCACAGGCGTGCGAGCTCCAGATGAAAGACTTACTAAGAAGTGATCATACAACTTCGAATATTGCCTAGCAACAATCGTCGCATTTCCATAGTCTATTAGAGTTCCACCTTCTTTTACTAAAAGCAACATATCTATATGTCCTGAACTCCACCAGGAAGAAATTTTCGCATCATTTTGAACTATATATACATGAGTGTTGCCATAAAGCGTTCCCAACGTATAAACGTTGGTCCAAATGTTGTCTCCCGTTGCATTGGTTCCAGAAGCACTTATTATCCCTTGTCCCGTGCCTGCATCCACCGTAATGTTGTTAGTTGTATTAAAATTATCTCCAGTATCATCCACTCTCACCCACCACTTTTGCAAAGTATTATCATAGGCCAAAAGTGTCCCAGTATGGCCTGAGGTGGCCTGCGTTACTCCTTTACCAATATCCGTTCCTGCTGCCGAGGTATATGCTCCAGCAAAAGTAAGAATTCTTATGCCATCATTATTTGCGCTTGCACTCCATCCATCAGACTTTAGTGATCCGTTCTGTAAAAATTGAATACTTGTCTCATCAATAAACCACCTGTTTGTTAGTGTGTATGAAGTGGGTGTCTGAGCCGTCATTGGAATCTCGTTGTCTATAGTTCCGCTCTCGTCCACCTCATTCATCAACCAAGCATACAATTCGTACATGTTATACACAGTCGTTCCAGACGAATGAGTTATCGTCTTGTTTG
>JBHPHI010000025.1:0-11765 GCA_042569595.1 Patescibacteria group bacterium | reverse complement strand
CGATGTTAAAAGGGTTATTGCTCCAGGAGTTATTCAAGACATAGCCATCCTACCAGATCACACACCTTTGTACTCAGAATTAAAAAAAGGCGAAGTGGAAATAATTATCACAAACAATAAGACAGAGAAAATTCCCATAAATGGGGGAATTATTCGAGTAAAGCTGAATAAAGTTAGCATAATCGAAGGGTTCTAAAAAAACCCTCTCACCAGTATAATTTTTCATTTCGTACAACTCCTTGAGTCAATCCCTATTGACAACGTGAAAAAAACACCCCATCATGAATAGGATGGGTTCATCCCATCATCGTTAACATGGGGAGGGGGTGAGGATTTATGAAACGATTAATTATTATCCTGGCTATTGGTGTAGCATTACTACCCTTTGCTACACAAGCCCATGCCGTAGATGAACTTCTAGAAGGTGTAAAAGTTGAGATGGCCGACTCACGAGATCAGGTGACCACCACTCATACTTATTACTTTACAAAAGATATTGGTTCTATTGCGCGTATGGATTTTCAATACTGTGTAAACCCTTCTGCTCCTTGCACAACAAGCACAGGTGCTGATGGAGCAAGTGCTTCAAAACCTGGAACAAGCGCTATTGTTTTCGGAGGAGGCACAGATGAAACCGCAGATTGGGTCTTCACTTTTGTAGATGCAACGGATACTTTCCGATACACTCATACAGGAGCAGGAGGAGCCAACGGTTCTGGTGAATATGTTGTAGCGGTTCAAAATCTTGCTAACGCAGATTTTTCAGCTTGTACTAATGACCCTCCAGGAAATTCTTCAACAGGTACTTGTTATGTTTGGTTTTCTACCTATTCTGATTCAGCAGGAGCAACTCCAGACGACACTGCCGTAGCTTCAGTTACTATTACTCGAGCTATTAATGTTTCCGCAAGAGTTGACCCCTCATTTCAGTTTACTGTTACGGGAGTAGCGGCTACAGGAGAAAGGCACAGTACAACTATCACAACAGATGTGACCACTACTATTACCACTCTTCCATTTGGAAACTTAACTGCAAATACCGAAAGGTACGCAGCTCATGATCTTCAAATCATTAGTAACACGGATGGTGGATATGTAGTTACTGCTTCTTTAGTAGCTAACATGACAGGTGTTGCTTATGATGTAGAAATTGATCCTTTTTCTTCTGCTACAGATAACGCAGCTGTTTGGAGTCAGCCAACTGGAACTGTTGCAGGAACTGACACAGGATGGATTGGTATTGGTACAGATGATACAGATGTTACAGGAGCTGCAGAGGCTGAGTTTTTCCCATTGGGTACTCACAATCAACAAGTTGCTTTAAGTACAGTATCAACAGTAGATGATGACATTGAAGTCATCTATGCAATGGAAGTGAATTCTTCACATCCAGCAGACAATTATGTTGGGATATTATATTTCAACGCCACGCCAACTTATTAAGGTTTAGGCGTAGTTAGTGATTCTATCCGGATGTAATTACAAACAGCGCCCGAAAGGGCGCTGTTTTGTGCTAGTATAATGCCGCTATGGCAAATATTCTTGGCCTTTTACTATTAGCAATTCCTTCAGTTAAAATTGCAAAATGGTTTGAAGGAACGATATTTCAAAAAACTAGTGCAGGGCTTTTATCATTTGTGTTGCTAAATCCATTTGTTGTTTTTATTATTCATTCGCTAATAAAAACTCCACTCACTACAAATCTGTTCTTATGCGCATCAGTTATAACTGCACTAATAACTTTGTTGTTAAAAAAATCCAAACCTACAAAAGAAAATAAAATAAAAATTTCTTTGATTGTGCTCACTTTTATTACAGTAATTCCTTTATTAATCTCATATTTACCAGCGTCCAAACCAATCATTGGGGGAGATACTCAGCACTACCTACTAAGCAGCGGATACATCATCAAAAACAAACTTTTACGAACAAATTTTGACAGAAGTATTGTTCATATTTTTCCTGCAATACTATATTCCTTAACATCAATATCTATAGAAAATGGAATAAAGATAATGGTCAGTCTTACTTTTATTTCTTTTTCATTGTCACTATTTAAAATTTTCAATAAGTCTACAAAAAACCATCTAGCCTCCACACTGCTCTTGTTTCCAGTGCTGTTGACAGAGCCTATTACAGATTTGTCTTTTTTTATAATAGCTTTATTTATCGCATACTCAGTGTTGATTAAAATAGTAGATATCTTATCCAAAAAAAAACTAAACAATAAAAATTTAATTTTCACTATCTTCCTTTGGATTTGTTTATTTAATCTACACATTCAGATTGCCATATCCTCAATAATAATCATTCCAATCGTTTTTCTAATCAATAAAAGACAATTCAAAATAAACAAAAAATTGTTGATAGTTTTACCATTATCAATATTAATATTTTCAGGAATTGGTTTAAAAAGATATTGGAAAAACGGAGTAATCAAAGCAAACATCTCTACATTTGGATCAAAAATTTTTCCTAGTTTAATTAAAAAATCAGAAAGTGTTTATTCAACTTCCTGGTTAGCGAAAGATCTTCCCTCACTTCTTAACTTTCCCTATCACCGACTAGCTTACAAAAAACACTATTCTATTGTTATTTTCCTTCTGTTTATGCTCGGAATGGGAGGAGTGTTTGGGGAACATAAAAAAAATCTGCGCATCAAGACCTATGCTGCGATCGCAATAATTTTATTTCTTGTAACTCAACAATCATATCTTGGACTAGATCTTCTTTCTGGCAGGTTCGTATTATTGCTAAGTCCTTTCATCATTTTGTTTGCATATATTGGACTTTTTCGCTTGCTGAAGCTTTCAAGTAGGCAAAAAAAGAAAAAATTAGCTCCAATTTCAGCATTCATAATCTTATTGGTTTTTATTCCAAAAACTTACAAAAACCTAAAAGAACTTAGATCTACAGTCCCAACTATTGAGCAGGCAGAATACGGCACTATAAAAAATATCAGCAAATTTGTGGGTCAAAACACTCCAATTTTTACAATAATTCCCACTCAGAATTGGGCTCAGGGATTAAATCCTCACCATACCTTTATTCGAATTAAGACCTCAGTGATGTGTTCTAATGATCCAGAGATAAAAAGAACTACGCAAAGAACTCACTGGGACATAAACACAGCTTTTTTTAAAGACACAAATCAAAAAAAATCAGTAGAAATTTTAAGTAAGATTGCTAAAACACAAGACTATTACATAGTTTTAGATATCAAATCATATTGGTGCATCAATCCAGACGTAGTGTCTCCTCCAGAGTACAAAATTATTTCAGAAGACGATGGATATTATCTACTAAAGCACAAAGCTTCATAAAAAAAAGTTTCAAAAACACCTCAAATCAGATAACATGATATTACTCGTGTTTTATTGACGCGAAGGTTGTTTATGGTAAAAAAAATAAATAAATTCATCAGTTCACTTTTATTGTTCATACTATTTTTGTGGCCCTTAAGGTTGATGTTAATCTCACAAGTAGAGGCGGCCTACGGGGTGGCTGAGTTTGAGCAGCAAATCAATATTTCAAATGGAGAGTTCTCTACTACTAATGGAACTGATAGTCCTACAGACAATTCTTTAGGACTAATTACCTTCAATAGCGCAGACTATGATGGTGACACTGTATATTTTGAAGCTGTCATCAAATGCGATACGTGTTCAGGGGGCAACAACAGAGTTACGGCCTCACTGTATTCAGACAGTGGCTCTTCAGCCACCACAGTAAATACAAGCAATTCCACATACACAAGAGTTCGATCTGGAAGTCTGGCAATATCAGCAGATGACTACACAGTAAGATTTCAGAGAGATGCGACGGCAGGCACCGCATACATAAAATCAGCCAGATTAATAATCGTCCAATCAAATGCTAGTGGTGTTACAGACACTCAAACTCACATAGAAGTTGGGCATTATGAAAATACAACAAACACTTCAGCTACAGAAATAACTGCGCCCAAGCATTATGTTTATGACGATGATAAATTTACAGGAACAAAAAATGCATATTTTGAAGCCACATTAAAAACTACCAGTAGTTCTACTCAAGCAACTTACTACTTTAACGGTTATGATTCAGGCACTGAAGAATGGTCAACAAATCCCTCTTTCATGACAGATAACAACACAGCAAACTATGCCTCCACATCTACAGATACAGATGTTCATTTGCTAAATTCAAATACAAACGGAGGCTCAGATCTTGGAACGATCACTGCAGTAGAAATTAGGGCTTATTCTTATCAGGATACAGGATCCACAGGAACAGTAGATTTGCGACCAGTTTTTTCAGGAGGGGATGGAGACAATCACAACTACACTCCCCCAAATGGATCAGGTAGCGCGGCATGGAGTAGTTATTTTGACATAACTACAGACACTAATGCTCCTAGTTCATGGAGTTGGACAGATGTTCAAAATCTCGACAACGACGTTGTGTGGAATAGTGGTGGTGGTGGGAACACGGGATATATTTCAAAAGTTGAAGTAAGAGTGACTTATGAAGACAACACCATCATTGCTTATGCGCAGCTGTACAACACCACTAATAGCACGGTAGTGTCCACAATAAACAGCTCAAGTGAGTCATATGAAAGAGTAAGAAGTTCTGCGCTTAGTACTAATTGGGACACCACAAATGATGATCAATATGTCGTTCGAACTTACACTTCAAACGGTAGTAACGCGGCATATATTAGCAATGCAAAAATAGTAATAGATCAGACAGATTCAGGGGGAATAGAAAAACTAGAGCTTGCGCATCAGTATATTAATACAACAAGAACTCAGACGAACACAGCGTACACGCAAGACGCATTCACAAATCAATTCGATCCAGCAAACTACACTGCACCCCATACTTTCAACGCATATTTTGAATCAACCATAAAAACCTCAGGAGGAACAGGGTACGCAATGCTATATAACGTTTCTGACACAGACACCATTGACACCCCCACCACTTCAGAGCTAACAACAACATCAACAAGTTTTGAAAGAAAAGTTAGTGCAAACTTGGCAGCAAACTCCGACTGGCCATCTATAGCAAAAAGCATGGACACTGTGGCAAAAGCAACATCTAGCCAAACAACAACAATCACTTCATCAAGATTGCTTATCGAAATAGCGAACATTGATCCAGCTTTTCAACTAACAATCGAAGGAGAATCTATAGGACAAACTCACAACGGTATTACCACCACCATATCAACAGACATAACCACGCTTCCATTTGGGAATCTTGACGTAGGAGAGCCTGAGTATGGGGCTCATAAACTCACAGTAGCTGTAAATGACGCAAATGTAAGCTATATTGTGCAAGCAAGACTATTGGGACAATTCCAAGGAGTATATCCAGCGAACCACATAGACCCATATATAGGAAATAGTGCCACATGGACTAGTCCACAATTATGGGCAGAACCCACAGGGACAACAAAAAATGTAGAAACCGGTTGGTTTGGCGCAAACACCACAGATACTGATGTTACAGGATGGGGAAGTGGAACAAACAAATTTGGCCCAATCAGCACAGATAATGTTACTGTAATGTCGTCATCTGGAACAAATGAAACAGAGTACGTTACCTACGCAATTGAAGTAAACGGAAATCAAGCTGCTGATTTGTATAATGGATCTCTTATTTATACAGCTACGCCTACTTACTAAAGAAGCTGAACCTTTTTCTCAAGATCGAATCTAATAGTTCTAACAACTTCCTCTTGTTCAAGTCTAATTTCTACCACCGAGCTCGAAATATCAACCGGGTATACGAATTCAAACGCACCGGTATTTTTTGGAGACACAGCAAATGCATCAATTGAATTTCCCAATACTAATTCTTTTTCAGAATCGTTATGAGGAAGAACTGTTGCGGACATCATAATTGTAGCTTGTGAACTTGGAGCAACGCCTGTTACTGATAAAAATCCTGATTCAGAAGCGTAGCTCACGGAGGAAACTACGAATTTTTGTTTAGGCATAGTATATTCTTCTAGTTGAGAATATCTATCAACCATTTGTTTCAACTTCTTTGCATCAATACTAGTCTCTTTTCCCGGAAGATCCCCTTCGGCCAATATTTTATATGAAACCAAAAATCCAATTGGCAACATAATCACAAGTAAAGCCAAAATTAATTTATCAACAATATTCATAGATTGACCATCAAAAACAATATATACTCACAATTATAAGTGTATCTTATGAGTGGGGGTTTTTTAAGTGAAAAACAAACGATATGTTCTATTATTTTTTACAATCATTTTCAGTTTGTCTTGGGGAATTACCTGGAGAATAGTGGATAACATCAAGAAGGTAAAGGGAGTATCTACAAATTTAAGTATCTCTGAAATCATTTCTCTCACCAATTTAAATAGGATAAAAAATGATATTCCTGCTCTAAATCCAAATCAAAAGCTAAATAACGCCGCAAAAGAAAAAGCTCAACACATGATTGATAATGAGTATTTTAATCATGTTGACGCTAATGGAAATGGTCCATGGATTTTTATAAATAATCAAAATTATCACTATCATCATGCGGGGGAAAATTTAGCAAGAAATTTCACTTCAGCCGAGAAAGTCATTTCAGCATGGATGACTTCCGAAGAACACAAAAATAACATCTTAAGCACATCATATTCTGATATTGGAGTTGCTGTTTTAGAAACAAACAAGGATGTGTTAATTGTTCAATTGCTGGCCTCCAAAATACCAGACGATTTAATTAATCAAATTGATTCTAACAAGAAAAATTTTACATTTACTAAACCACTCACTAATCAAGTAAAAAAACTAAACCCAAACATAATCATAACAATAACCAGCTTTTTAATAACAATAGTATTTATAGTATCAACCACAAGCTTGTGGAAAGTAATTAAACAACATCAAAAAAACCTAGAACAACCGGACATCAGATTTTGGAAGAAAAAATAATGGGTTGGTTAGAAAAAATTCAAATCAAGCACATATTAATAGTCATAATTTTGATATTTATTCCTATTCTTAAAAATGATTTTGTTGGAGATGATTTCGACTTTATTTTTCATTGGGAAGAAATTAGAAGCACAAATAACATCTCAGAACTTCTAAAAGGATCGCTTCCTAGCGAGCATGTGGGGGTATATAGACCACTGAGAAGTTTGTTGTATTTAATTACATACAATCTTTTTGGAGAGTCAGCAATTTTTTATCATGCTTATTCAATTTTGATTCATCTAATTGCTACTTTATATGTTTATAAAATTTCCAAATTTTTAACTAATGAAAACTCTGCAAAAATTACCAGTCTTATTTTTGGAATAATTCCAGTGCACACAGAGGCAGTTTCATTTATTACCCCAAGCATAGATACTTTTGGCATAGTTTTAGCTCTTTTAGGTTTTTATAAATACATTACAAACAAGAAAACTTTAAGCTACACTCTTGCTTTCGCAGCTGCATTTTTTTATGAAATCACTCTTGTTCTTCCAGCAATCGCTGTGTTTTACGAATTGATCGTCAACAAAAATACAATTAAAAAATCCATCACCCAATCAAAATATTTATGGAATGGAGCCTTACTATATATCCTTTTAAGGATTTTTATCATTAACGTTCCCAGCAGAAGCACTTTTTTAGGGGGGAAACTTTTAAACAACATAATTATCAGTTTTCAATCGATAGTTATATACTTTTTTATTTCTGTTTGGCCACACAAACCAACGTTCATTCATTATTTTGGAAAAATTTCTTCATACACGACACCAGAGATAAATCAGGAAATATTAGAACAAACAAGCATGGTCAACTCAGGTTTCATTTTAAGTTTAATTATCATAATAACCTCACTTCTATTTGTAATAAAAACAAAAAACAAGCACATAAAATTTGGGGCTGCTTGGTTCATTTTATCTATTTTTCCTGTTTTAAATATCTTTCCCATAGGATCTCTATTTTCAGAGAGATATGTGTACTTAGCTTCATTTGGGTCAGCACTAATTGCATCTCAATTATTTATGAAAATTTCAAAAACAAAGTATAAACTTTCACTTTTGCCAGCTTTAATACTTTTTGTAGTATTTTCATCCAAACATACCTTGTATAGAAACAGTTCATACAACAACGAAATTAGTTTGTGGGGAAGCGAATCAAAAATGCACCCACAAGATGTTGTAGCAAAATATAAACTAGGAAGATCATATTATGAAAAGCAAGAATATGATCTTGCCGAAAAAGCCTACAAGGAAGCACTGGGTTTGAAACCTAACTTTAAGCGGGCGCTATATCACATGAGCTTGTTAAAAACTGAACAAAAAAAATATCAAGAAGCTGAGGATTATGTAAATAAAACAATCTTCCAAGACCCTCAATATCAACCTGCAATAGATTTGAAAAGTAAAATCATGTGGTTAAATAAGTCGATATGAAAAAAAAGCTAATAATATTAGCAACACTTATAACGATTGCATTCTCAGGTACTATCAGCAGCAGTTTTGTTTGGGATGACCACGGATATATAGAATATCGCGATGAAATGCCTGATCCATCAATCAAGAACATATTAAATGGCACACATCCAATTAAAAATACAGGCGTATACAGGCCAGTAAGAAACTTATTATATCCAATCACCCACGTATTTTTCAAAACAAATCCTACCCCATATCACGTGCTCATATTATTAATACACATAGCAAATACTTTTTTAGTTCTAAAAATTTCTCAAAAAATCACTAATAACAATACGGCCTCTTTTGTAACTAGCTTAATTTTTGCCCTTCATCCCATTCATACAGAGCCAATTGCTTGGATTACAGCAGGCTTTGATCTTTTTTCAGTTCTATTTTATTTAATGTCACTCTTATTTTTTATTAGAAAAGAAGATAAAGAGTCAAACTATATGTGGTCAATGATATTTGGATTTTTATCAATTTTTTCAAATGAAACTTCTTCAACACTTCCAATCACTTTATTTTTATATGAAGCCTTATTTAATAAAGGCTTCAAAATTTCAAACACTTTTAAAAAAGTATATCCATACATTACTATGCTTGGGATATTCTGGCTTATTAGAAGTCAATCAATCACAGTCTTTGCTGAAGAAAAAGGGGGTGTATATGACAACATTTTCCAATCAGCAGTATTAGTTTTATTCTTATTTGGACAATATATAAAATTACTTATACTGCCACTAAATTTAAGTGTAGATAGGTATTTTTTTCCAAGACTTACTGGATATTTTGCTACAAACTATGGGGGAGATGAAGCAATTTCGTCGTTAAATATTTATAATCCTGACGTATGGCAAAATATTTTGCTTGTTATTCTTTGGACGGTTGGGCTGTTTTTTGCTAGAAGAAAATCTAAAAAAATATTTTTTTCATTATTATTCATTTTTATTGGACTAATTCCTGTAATTCAAATTATTCCCATCTACACAATTTTTACTGAAAGATACGCATATCTTTCATCACTGGGCTTTTCACTTATTGCGGGAATACTCATAAGCAAACTTTTTTCAATCAAAAAAGCAAAAATTGCAACAAAACTTTTATTAATTTCTTTGCTAGGATCATACTTTTTTATAATCTCGCAGAGAATTCCAGACTGGAAAAACGACCTTACATTATTCAACAAAACCATTGCACAAAACCCAGAAAGCACATCTGCCTTAAATGCATTAGGAGTTTATTATGATAATTTGAAAAAACCAACACTTGCGCTATATTATTTCGAAGAAGCATATAGTCAAGCACCGCATGTTTACACATATCAAAAAAATGCCTTAAGAGCTTCTTTAAAAGCGGGAGAATTCAATGAAGCTCTCGATTATATAAACAAAATTTTAGAAGACCAGCCCGATGCAGTCGATTTGTTAGTTATGTCAGCAAAAATATATGAAGGTGGAGGCGACTTTGATAGGGCTAGAGAAAATTATTTGAAAGCCTTAGAGTATGTACCCGACAACGAAGATGTCCGGTTTGCATTGGAAAAAATCGACGAAGACAATTAACACCTCGAGAACAAGTTTAAAATCATGTTGACCTCAAGAGAGTATTGCTTTAACATCAATTTATAAGTAGAAAGGCCTGCCCATGAAAAAACCAGCTCCACATATAGTGTGGTATAAAGATACTTCAAGAAAAGACATTCCTCTCGTTGGGGGAAAAGGAGCAAACTTAGGCGAAATGACTAGGGCAGGAATTCCTGTTCCTGATGGATTTTCCGTTTCTGCTCCAGCATATTACTACTTTTTAGAAAAAAACGATCTTAGAAAAGAAATAAAAAAGGCCTTAACAGGACTAGACGCAAACAACAGTAAAGATCTTGAAACTAGAAGTAAAAAAGTCAGGCAGTTAATACTAAATGCCAAAATGCCAGAAGACTTGGCAGAAGAGATTGTAAAGGCTTACGAAAAATTCCCAAGCAAAAACCAAGAAGTAGCCGTCAGGTCATCCGCGACAGCAGAAGACCTTCCAGACGCCTCATTTGCAGGTCAACAAGCAACCTATCTTAATATTTCTGGAAAAAAAGACCTTGTAGAGACTGTGCAAAAATGTTGGGCTTCACTTTTTACAGACAGGGCGGTTTTTTATAGAACAGAGAAAAAATTTAATCATTTTAAAGTAGGCATTGCAGTTCCAGTTCAGATGATGGTGCAGTCCGAAGTTTCAGGAGTAATGTTTACCATAAATCCGGTAAACAATGACAAAAGTGTTGTCGTAGTAGAGTCAGTTTGGGGGTTGGGCGAGCTTATTGTTCAGGGAGCTGTGACACCAGATCATTTTGAAATAGATAGAAAAACCTGGAAAATAGTTAACAAGCAAATCTCATCACAAGAAGTGCAATTAACCAAGAAAAAAGGCATAACAAAACAAATACCTGTTCCAAGCACAAAAGTTTCAAAACAAAAAGTAAGCGATAGTGTTATTTTAAGAGTTGCAAAATTAGGACAAAGACTTCAAGACCATTACAAATTTCCACAAGATATTGAATGGGCATATGAAAAAGGAAAGGTTTATATAGTTCAAACCAGACCAATAACAACGATGGACGCTGTAGAATCGATCGGAGAATCTGCAAGTATTGACGGAACCCCCCCAAAGCCATTAGTTTCTGGAGCTGCGGCTAGCCCAGGAATAATTTCCGGAAAAGTAAAGGTATTAAAAAGCCATAAAGAGAATGAGAGAGTAAAACAAGGCGATATTTTAGTAACGTCCATGACTACTCCTGATTTTGTGCCAGCCATGAAAAGGGCAGCTGCAATAGTCACAGATGAGGGCGGACAAACCTCCCACGCAGCTATTGTTAGTAGAGAACTTGGAGTTCCTTGTATTGTAGGAACAGGTCAGGCAACAAAAAAATTAAAACCAGGACAACTTATCACTGTTGATTCCGTCAAAGGACATGTATATTCAGGAGAATTAAAAGTAAAGAGAACTAAAATTTCACTCCCTGGAGACATAAAATCAATAAGAGACATAAAAACAAAAACCAAAGTATATGTAAATCTTGGTGAGCCAGAACTTGCCCATCAAATATCCCAAAAATACGTTGATGGGGTGGGTCTTTTAAGGGCAGAGTTTATTATTTCCGAATACATAGGCGCACACCCAAGATATCTATTAGAAAAAGGAAAGAGAAAGTTTTTTATTAATAAGCTTGCAGAGGGATTGGCAGAGTTTTGTGAAGCCTTTGGTCAAAGACCAATTATTTATAGAACAACAGACTTCAAATCAAACGAGTATAAAGGATTAAAGGGTGGAGAAAAGT
>JBHPHI010000024.1:0-12836 GCA_042569595.1 Patescibacteria group bacterium | reverse complement strand
GGCCAAGAAGATGGGAACTTAGATATTATCAAACAATACAAGCTTGGCTTTGTCGAAGAAAACCCCATTAAAGCCACAAAACTAATTCAAGAAATATTTAACTCTCCAAAGAAAATACACTCCTTAAGTAAATCAATCAAAAAAATAGCCGACTACAACGAAAACGCAAAGAATGTCTTAATAGACACTATACGAGAGCAAGTCCACTCCTAATCTTTACCAACTCAAATATCACGAAAACTGCATACATCAAAAGCAACACCAAGCCTTCCCATCTATCCAACTGCTTCTTAGACCTAACAAAAACCCAAAAGAAACCAAACACCACAACAAAAGCAATTGTGGCAATCAAATAAGACCTAAGCCCCCCATCAAGATCAAAGGGGCTCAATAATGCTGTAATACCAAGAATTAAAGTTGAGTTTGCAACTACCGACCCAAGAATATTTCCCAAAGCCATTTCTGTTTCCTTTTTCTTCAGCGCTGCAATCCCAAAAGATAACTCCGGCAAACTTGTGCCTATCGCAACCAAAACCATCCCCACCAAAGCCATTGGTAAATTCAAACGAATAGCTGCTTGCTCAGCAATTCTTACCAACATATCAGCAGAAGCAATCATTAAAGCCACACCTATTACCAACTTACCAACAGAACGCTCAACATCCTTGTCAGCTATTTTAAACCACAACCTTCTATACCAAGATATTTGCTTCTTTTTACTCTTAACCATTTCTTCTCTTCTTTCCTGAAGAACTGTTAAGTTATACAGAAGATAAACAACCAACAACAACACTCCATCTAGTCTAGTTAGGCTGCCATCAATCAAAAGCAATAAGGGTAAAGATCCTGCCAAAAATGTGTGAAATACTTCCCCACTTAAAAATTCGTCATAAGCCTTCACTGAACCCGCAACCAAAGCTGCCCCTCCAAGAACCAGGCTTAAGTTTGCAATATTGCTTCCAATCACATTCCCCATAGATATCTCTGGATTTCCATGTACGGCCGCAGTGATTCCCACAAAAAGCTCTGGCAAACTCGTGGCCAAAGCCAGAACAAAAGCTGTCAACCCAAAAGCGTTTACAGATATTTTCTCCGCCAAATCATGTAGTCCATCTGTAACGATGTCAGTAGCTTTCACTAAAAGCATAGAAAATAATAAAACCCCAAAAACTAAAACTACGAAAATCATAACTTGATTGTAACTTAGCGAAGCCTCCTAAACCAACCCTTCTTCCGCCTTACTTAAATGATTGTGTAGAAAAACCCACTTAATCAACTCAACAATACCCAAAACTATAAAGCCAGAAGTCATTACTACCAACCAATCATTCCATCCTAGTGGGTGAGTCTCAAATACTCTTTGAAAAAATGGCACGTATAAGGCTATCAGTTGAATTAAAAACCCTCCAATTGCCGCTCCAACTAACCATTTGTTCTTTAATAATCCTTCCTCCCAAATTGGCCTTCTCAAGCTTCTTGAAGAAAAAACATAAAGCAAAGAGTCCACTCCCAAGGTTGCAAAAGCCATTGTTCTTGCCATGGTAAGACCGTGGTTTTTTAAATACCAAACATATATCCCGAAAACCAAAGTCGCTGTTACTATAGAGATTAAAGAAACTAAAACTTTAATTTCCAGATCGATAATGGGCTCATCTCTCCTTCGAGGTTTCCTCTTCAAAAGATCACTCGATTTTGGATCAATAGTAAGCGCTAAATTAGGCAAACCATCATCAACTAGGTTCACCCACAATATCTGAGCCGCAGTTATTGGCATAGGCATTCCTGTAGCAACAGCCGCCAACACCAACAACACTTCTGTGAATGAATCTGACAATAAATACAAAATTACCTTTCTCAAGTTTTCAAAGATACCCCTACCTTCCTCAACAGCTGCAACAATAGTTGAAAAATTGTTATCCAATAGAACCATATCAGCGGTTTCCTTTGATACATCAGATGCTGTAGAAACTACAACCCCAATATCTGATTTTTTTAGAGCAGGAGCATCGTTTACTCCATCTCCAGTCATCGCCACAACCTCTCCTCTGCCTTGAAGAGCATCAACAATTTTTAGTTTTTGATCTGGAGTTGTTCTGGCAAAAAGAGTTATTTCAGAAACACGTCTCTTAAGCTCATTTTCTGACATTCTTCGAAGCTCCTCTCCTTCGATAATTTCATTATCTTTTATATCCCAACCCAACCTCTTCATTACCCCCCTTGCTGTCTCCCTATAATCTCCAGTAATTACTTTAACCTCGATTCCCGCTCTTAAAGATTTTTTCAAAGCACTCCCCACTCCTCTTCGAACAGGATCTTCGTATGCCAATACTCCAAGAAAAGTAAGTCCTTCCTGAGTCATTTTTTTACTTATATCCCTTTTTCCAGTAAAACCTTTAAATCCAAAGCCCACTATTCTCAAGCCCCCGCTTGCATACATAGATATTTTTTCCTTCCACTCTTGTTTGTCTTTTTCATTTAATTTAGAAAATGACAAAACTGTTTCAGGGGCGCCAACTACAAACAATCCTTTTTCAAATAGTTTAGCTGCGTATCTGTCCTCGGGATTAAAAGGCAACACATCTATTGGTAAGTTGTTCTTTGCCAAATCTTGAATAGATTTTTCACCCAACTTCTTTAATAAGCCTTTTTCTATTTTATTTTTCGCCCAATCCCACATTCCAATCTCTAAAGGGTCATTTAAATCATTTCCCAAAGAAGCAGCCAACAAAAGCTTCTCTTCATCTACCGCATCACTCTTTGCCACCTTCATTTGCCCTTCAGTTAAAGTTCCCGTTTTATCAGAACAAATAACAGAGACCGACCCCAAAACCTCAGCAGCCACAAGCTTTCTAACCAAAGCTTTTCTCTTTAAAATTCGCCGCATTCCAATTGCTAAAATAGCAGTCAAAGAAACAGCCAAGCCCTCAGGAATAGCTGACACCGCCACCGCCACCGATAAAGCAAACATCTCCTCAAAAGAGCTTCCTCCAGAGAGACCAATAAAAAATATTAGTAATGCCACAACTAAAACAACAACAGTCAAGAACCCACTCAACTTATTCAATCTCTCTTGCAAAGGAGTGTCTCCCTCCATTGTTTCGGATAAACTTTTTGCAATAGTACCCACTTCCGTTTCATGTCCTGTATGAATTACCATCATTTCCGCAACGCCAACTGAAACGGTCGTGCCCATATAAACACTTTCGCTCCCCCTTGAGTCATCTCTCTCATGGACTTGCGTAAAATGGTTTCCTCCTGTTCTTAAACCACACTCTTCACCCTCCAAAAGATTGCAGGCTGTTTTATTAACCAACCTACTCTCTCCAGTAAGAATCGCTTCATTTATAGATAACTGCTTGTGGGACATTAAAATGCCATCAGCAGGAACTTTATCTCCTGGGTGTAAAAACACCAAATCCCCCGGAACCAATTCTGTAGCAGAAATCTCTACTCTCTTTCCAGAGCGTAGCACTTTCGCTGAGGGCGACAACACAGATGCTAGAGCCTCCAAACTTCTTTGAGCCTTAAACTCCTGATAAAATCCTAAAACTGTATTCACCAAAACAGCCGCCAATATCACATACATATCCACATAATCACCCAAGAAAAATGTTACTCCTGCTGCCGCTAATAAAATCAAAATCAACGGTGAAACAAACTGTGACAACAACAGCCTAAAAGAAGAAGTTCTCTTTTTTTTCTCTATTTCGTTTCTTCCAATCTTTTTAATCTTTTCTTCAGCTTCTCTTATTGAAAGTCCATTATATTTTCTTGAAATATCTTTATTTGGAGCAGGCTTCATATGTACCATCCTACCAGAGAAAGATGTCGTTTTGAAAGGCTAAATGCTATCCAACTCTTCCACTTTTGTTATTTCTTCCACACTCTTATCATCGCGAAATTTTACCAACCTTGGAAATCTTAATGCTTTTTTAGCAGAATGGCTTGGAGATTTGGTTATTTCATCAGCAGCCACCTCCACCACTATTTTTGGCTCCACCCACACATCTGGAATCAGTGTCTTATCCACCTCGCCATATTCCTTTGGTTTCTTTTCAACCTCACACTCGCCAACTCTTCTCTTCATTTCTCTCCATTGCTCATCAGACAATCCAGTCCCCACCTTTGCCACAGTAGCCAAACTTTTTCCCATCGTTACTCCAGCCAAAAACGCCCCTATTCCAAAAGCAGCTCTCTTACCTCTTCCCTTGTTGTATCCCATTACTACTACATCAATAGTGTCTGACAACTTTCCGTTCGCTTCCTCTACTTCCTTAAATTTCACCCAGTTCCATCCAGTTCTGCCAGGACTATATGGTCCATCTATTTTTTTCACCATTGCACCCTCCAAACCCTGATCTAGTTTTCCTTTATGAAAATTCCTAATCTTCGAAGGATTATCTGTAACCAAAAAGTCATCTATCACCAAAACTTCCCCCTCACCAACCACTTCTTCCAACAATTTCCTTCTCTCACGAAGAGGCATTTTTATCACACTTTTTCCATCCACATACAACACATCAAAAACAAAAAACTTCAACGGAACGCTTTCCTGAGCTTTTGAAATTCCGTGCTTCCTTTTTCTAGTAATCGTCATTTGAAAAGGAAGTAGATCGCCAGTTTTTGGGTCATATCCGATTGCCTCAGCATCCAAAATCACCTCATCAACCTTCATTTGAGACGATATATCTAAAAGCTCTGGAAACATATGACTGTTCTCATCAAGATTTCTTGTAAAAGTTCTCACCTCAGAATCTTTAGAATTTTCTAGCTCAAACAAACCATCACTCTTCTTTTCCTCCTTTGATTCTCTTCTCCAGTGTATTTGCACCCTAGTGCCATCATATTTGGCCTCCAACATCACTTCTCCCATCTTTTCCACCATTTCATCCGCAGTTTTCAATCTTTGAGCCAATGCTGGAACAACAGGCACTCCAAAAGAAATCTTTACTCTATCCATTACTCCTGAAATCCCGTATTTTTTTACAAGTTTTGCAATGTTCCCCACGTCTGGACTTACCTGATATGCATGATCCAAGTCTTTTCTTCCCTCCTTGCTTTTGTGCTCCATGAAGCTTAGGGCATCCAAAATTGTCTTATCTGAAAATCCCAATCGCAGTTTTCCCAATACAATCTTAGATATATACCCTGCTTCTAATGCGTTTGTTGAGGCCATTAAATCAGCAAACATAAAAATCTTTCTCTCCTGACTTCCTTGACCTTCATCCTTTGCAATTTTTTCCAAACTACCATATACCTCATGCACGCTATGGCTAACCTTCCCCTTCTCTGAATTTTTCAAGTCAGACATCAGTTTTTTTACAACATCCCCCATATCTCCAACTTCTTTATACACACCCATCACTTCATCGGCAGGCAAATTAAACGCCCTAGCAATAGATCGAACTACCATCTTTTCTGCAAGATTAAACTCCAACCGATCAAACTTTGGCCGCAACCTTCCTAAAGACAAATAAACTATTTGCTGAATTTCATCTTCAGAAGCCTTCTTAAATAAATCAGCCAAAATCTCCATAATCTCATTACGAAGAGTCGTAGCTTCAATTTTCTCCAAATACCCACAAAAATCACTAAACTTCATGAACTTATTGTAACAGTAAAACTATTGTTTTAGTTGATAAAAAGCACCTTTTGTCTTGCCTTTTTTCTTGATCAGACCTTTATTTATCAAATCCTTCAAATCCCGCAAGATTGTATCCACAGAAATATCAGGAAACATCTTATCTAGTTCTGAGCTTCGAATAATTCCATCACTATTTTGCATAGACTCTAGTATTTTTATTTGCCTTTCAGAAAGAGCCACTTGTTTGCCTAGTTTTTTCTTCAAACCCATATCTTTAGAAATCTTTAATACTTGATGTTTCACCCTATCAAGATCAACGGCAAGACCCATAGAGTAATATTCCAACCAATACGTTAAGTCAAAGTGCTCCGAATCACCCACGCTTTGCAAAGCTTGATAGTAAGACGCAGCGTTTTTGTCATAATACTCTTCCAAAGAAAAGAAGCGTTTTACATCATATCCTTCTGAATACAAAACCATCAAAGACATTGCCCTTGCCGCTCTACCATTACCATCAACAAAAGGGTGGATTCTCACCAGTTCATAGTGAGCTATTCCTGCTCTTATTACTGGATGATGCTCTCTTCCCTCTTCGCCGTTTAACCACTCAAAAAAAGCCTCAATTTGATACGGAACCTCAATAAAAGAAGGGGGCCTAAAACTGATTTCATTTGTTTTTGAATTGCGCACCACTACATCAACTTTTCTATATTCACCAACTTGATCATCAGCCAAAATCCTATGCATTGTTAACTTATGAACCTCCTTAAACATCTTCTCTGTATATTTCTTTACACTCTCTTTTCCTTTTATCTTGTGATCCATCCAATCCATAACTCTTCGGTAATTTATTACCTCTTGAACATCTCTATCTCTCCCCACCACCCCCGCTCTTTCTGCAGCCACGGAAGATGTTGTAGCCTCAACCCTCACAAGCCTTTGAGCTTGTTCGAGGCTCAACTCATTTCCTTCCAAGTGAGTGCCATGATGAACTGTTCTAGATAAAGCATCTTCACGAAATTTTGCTTCCCAAGCAGGAACTAAAGCCGAATGATTTATTACCTCACGAGCCGCATCAACTCTACCTATGTTCTTCAACATTCCATGAGAAATAATATATCGTGGCTCGTACATGTATCCCTTTCGGATAAATTCTTGCACCTTATGCCGTAATTATCAAGCGGATATTACCATGTTAAAATACTTCAAAATATACTAGGAGAACAAATGGCAAAAATAAAAACACCAAAAGATGCAAAAGAGATCCCGTTAGCAATAATTACTCAAATGCTTTCACTTGCCACCTCAGGGTTTGGTCTTGTGGCAGCCCTTGCTTGGAATGAAGTAATTAAGGAGTTCGTAAGCACAAAAATAAAACCTTTCCTACCTCAAGGATCAGGCCTTATTTCCTTATTTTTATACGCAATGATAGTAACCGGACTTGCAGTTGCGGTCACGTTACAACTAACCAAAATTCAATCTACTTTAGAAGAAAATCCTAAGAAGAAATAGTTTCAAAAAAATTCAATTTTTTCATCATCTTCTTGCCGTTTTTTGTTGCGTGAACCAACTGAAAATACTCCGTGCTCATCTTACCTTTTTTTAGTTTCTCCACCAGGCTAATGCCTTGTGAGGCATGAGCTTCCAAAGCTTGAATTTTTGCTTCCAAAACACTCTCTATATCAACCTGAAAATCTGCTCTAATTTCATCTGGATAATCATAACTCCATTTCGATTTTATTCCTGGAGGATGAAAGGGGTTAAATAACAAAACATCAACTACACACATACACCTTTGCACAGCTCTCATAACAGATAAGGACACTCCCACATGATCTAAATGAAAATACCACCCCGAATGATCAAAGGTTACAACAACATTAGGTTTGTATTTTTCAATTTCATCAATCATTGAAAGAGTTAGTTCCCCCCAAACCACTTCATTATTTATTTGCCCATCCACAAACTCCAAAACTTCTATATCCTCCACTCCCAAGATTTTTGCAGCTTTTTTCGCTTCCTTTATTCTCAGCTCCCTAACTGATCCTGCTCTACTCAATTCTTCTTTCGCATTTTCATTCACCTTCCCCGCTTCACCTGCAGTCGCTAGCACTATCTTTATTTCATGTCCTAGATCAACCAACTTTAGAATTGTTCCTCCAGCCGCAACACTCTCATCATCTGGATGAGCATATATAAACAACCACTTCATATTTTGGAAATCACCTGAGCAACACTTTCAACCAACCCACTTGCATTAAAATAATTTCCTACATCCTCAGAAAGATTCTCGCCCGCTTTCTTGTTTACATAGCTTCCCACTTTTGCCGCCAAAAACTTATCATTTTTACAATACAATGCAGCTATCAGTCCCGCCAAAACATCCCCCGTTCCCCCTTTTGTCATTCCAACCACCCCACCCTCCACCACAACACACTCTTCACCCGCGCAAACAATATCTTCTTTACCCTTCAGCACCACTCCTACATTTTTATGGTTTTTCGAAAAACTAACCACCGACTCCATTAAATCATTTACATTTTCACCATCACCCACCAACATCTCCCACTCCCTTTTGTGAGGAGTTATTATCATGTTTCCATTCAACAAACTCTCATCAACCTCCTGAAGAGCCCCACCATCAACTACCCATTTCTTTTTCGAATATTTTTTTAGCAAATTATTAACAATCTTCCCAGTAGGAGGCTCCCCCGCCATCAGCCCATCGTTTCTGGGCATTCCGGGACCAATTAAAACACAATCATCTTCCTCCACATACTCCTCCACCTTAGAAAAAGGAACAACTATTCCATTCCAAAACTTCTCCTTAAGCTTCACTCTCACAAGCTCATTGTTTTCTTCAGCAGGAGATGAAAAATGAACCAAATCAACCACCTTGCTGGCTACATCAGCAGACCAAAAAACACTAGCGTGAAATAACTTGCTCCCACCAATCACTAGCAACCTTCCATTTTCCCCCTTATGAGATGTGTCTGAGGGCTTATACAATCCCTTCATATCTTCACTCATAAACTTATTTGCATTCACTATTTTTATTCTCCCAGTTCAATTTTTTGCACATCACTATACTTTTTATCATCAAAGTCTGTTGTTGTAATTAGGGTTTGTTGGTTTTTTAAAAGATTCCAAACTTCTTTTTCGTGCTCATCATCAAGTTCTGAAAAAATATCATCCAACAACAACACTGGTCTCTCCCCAACTATTTTATTAATATATTCCATCTCTCTTGATTTCAACCACAACACTCCCATTCTTTGCTCTCCTCTTGATCCATATGTCGATAGGTCTCTGCTTCTTTCTCCCTCTGTACTTTCAATATAAAAATCGTCCTTATGGGGACCAACCAAAGTGTATCCTGCTAACACCTCTTCTTTTTCATACTGTTTTAGTCTTTTTTCAGAAATTGAAGAAAAATCATAAACCACTCTAAGCTCTGTTGGATCATCATTTATATACGCAGCAAACTCTTGTCTTTTCTTTGTTAAAACATTTCCTTCTTTAATCAAAAGATGATCCCAATACAACAAAGCGCTTTTTTGCACTTCACCGTCGCGTATCAAATCCAACATCTTATTTCTTCTTCTTAAAGCCTTTTCATAACTCAATAAACTCCTTCTATATTCCTTATTAACCTGAGATAAAACCACATCAAGATATTTTCTTCTTCTTGATGGGCTACCACTTATAAGTTGCAAGTCAGAAGGTAAGAATGTTACCACCACCAAATTTCCTACAAAAGTTCCTTTCCTCCTTGAAACACCATTCACCACATACTTTCTCTTCTGTGTTTTCTCTCCATTTACAATTCCTCGAGTTAAAGCAATTTGAAGCTCACTTTCATCTCCATTTTTAGAAACTTTCCCCCCCACATGACCCACCTCTTCATCCCACATCACCATCTCATCTATTTTAGATGCCCTAAAACTCTCTCCTGTAGCAAGTAGGTACACTGCCTCCAAAACATTCGTTTTCCCACAGGCATTTGGACCCACCAACACCACCACGCCATCCTCAAACTCAAACAGATTGTTTTTATAGCTTCTGAACTTTTGCAAAAATATTTTTTCTACCCTCATGCCCAGTAATTATACGCACAACATCAAAATTCACTAAACAAAACTTGTAAAATATAGATTCCAGCATTTATTATTAGCACATGAGAAAAAAGAGGCATTCATCCGCATACGATGGAAATGAAAACAAAATTGACTCTATTTTAAGCGACGTTAATCATCAAATTGTAAAAGAAACAGTTCCCCACATCCCGGGCTGGATTCATACTCACCACCTCACTGCCTTTACGTTTCTCTGGGCCATTGTGGTTCTTATTGGGGGTTACTTAAGTAAATACAATATTTACTGGGTTTGGCTTGCAATAATTGGGGTAGTAGGACACATAGTTACAGATGGTTTAGATGGAGCAGTTGGAAGGCACAGGAAGACAGGTCTTGTCAGGTGGGGCTACTACGCCGATCATTTTGGAGACTTCCTTCTAAACGGGTCGATCTTTACAAGCTTCAAACTGATCAACGGACGCCTAAATGAATATCTAATCATCTTCCTAATCATTCTTTCTTCAGGGTTTTTTGTTCACTCATTTTTGGCCACCACCACCTTAAGAAAATTCACCCTGACTTTTCTAAAACTATTTAGCCCACTTGAAGGTCAGATTTCTATTGTCTTTCTTTATTTAAGTATTCTAATTTTTGGAAAAGACTCTCTTTTGGTGAGTTTGCCAATATTTGCAGCTATAGGTGTACCTATTCTAGGTTACACAGTTATAAGAACCCTCATAAAGCTCTGGACGATGGACCGACCTAGATTTCCTGAAGACTAAGCCTGACAAACAGGACAAAAGTAAGTTCCCCTCCCACCAAGCCTTACTTTCTCAATCACCCCACCACACCCACTCCTACCACACACTTCTCCCGCCTTCTCATACACTCTCATCACATCCTGATATCCTCCGCCTACCCCAGAAACATGAACATAGTCACTTATACTAGCTCCTCCCAACTCAATCCCTTCGCCCAACACCTTCACCATTTCCTTACGAAGTTTGCTTATCTCTATTTTTTTCAGTTTGTTCGCAGGTTTTCTCGGGTCTATTCTTGCCATCCACAAAGCATCATTAGCATATATATTTCCCATACCTCCCATTTTTTGCTGATCAAGTATCACTAGTTTTATAGCCCTACCTGATTTTGAAAAAACACCTGATAAATAGCCCGTGTCAAACTTAGAGTCCACTACGTCAGGGGGTAGTTTGTCTATAATTTTTTTCAACTCATTTTTTAAAACAATCTTCCACCACCCAAACACTCTCTGATCATTAAAATACAATGAGGATCCGTCAGAAAATTCTGCAACAATCCTCGTATGGCTACTAGGTAATTTCTCCACCCAATCTTTTGTGGGGTGACCACCCACCACTCGCTCTGTATTTTTTTTAGATTGATAAATTAATTGACCAGTCATCTTAAGGTGAATTAGTAAAACACCCTCCTCTTTCTTAAACTCAAACATTATTTGCTTTGCTAGCCTCGAAACCCGACCCACTTTTTTTCCCACCAAAAACGACAAGTCGCTCTGAGCACTTTTATCTCTTAAAATAGACACACTTGAAAATACACTCCCCCTCAAAACCTTGTTTAGTTGAGTTGCTATAGTTTGAACCTCAGGCAACTCAGGCACGATTACACCAAAGCCAGATGAAGTTTTTCTTTCAACCCATCAGCTACTGACTGGTAATAGGCCCACCTTGTAACCTTTTCTATCTCATCAACAGAAAAAGGTTTATTTTCCCTATATGAATGTAAAAACCTATCAAACAACTCCATCATCATCATTGATCCTGTTTTGTAATCTCCAGCGCCTTTTGTAAAATGAGAGTTAAAAACCTTGTATAAATTTACTGTCATCCAATTCCATTCAGTATGACTTGTAATCATCCACGACCCATCACTTCCTTCAAACACTCGAGTATGCAGTCTTTCTTTTCCAGGAGCCATCCTTGTCATAAAAAGTTTTTCTAATTTTGGAAAAGGAATAGTAACTAAACGACTCAAGAATTTCCACCCAGGAATCAAAAATCCATTAATGTTTAACACTGCAGAAATATCAGAATGATGAGATCCCCCTACCGCCACATCAACATTAAATCCCAAATCAAACAAAATCTCTTTTACTTGTTTTGTCGTAAGTCTTCCTTTATTTTTGTTTGTATTTGAAAGAATTAAAACAACCTCAACAGGCTCTGCGCCAGACAATTCTCTAAGCATTGCAGACTTTTCTGAAAAATATGGATTCTTTTTTGAAGTAATTGATTCAACACTTATTTTTTTAAGTTTCAAGCCATAACCATAATAAGATTTACTCTTTGGATCAAGTAGGTCTGTTTTTGATTTTTTTGCTGAACTAAATATTCCCATATACAAAAGTTACTTCTTATTAAGATTTTTTTCTACTAGCTTCTCCATCGAACTCTTGAAGGTTTCCATTGAAAATTTTTCTGCCCGCTTTCTGCATTCATCCTCAGAAATTTCCAAGGAGTCTAGCTTTCTCATGGCTTTTACCAAAGATCCAGAGTTTAGTTCATCAAAAAATACTCCGGTTTTTCCTTCTACTACTGTCTCTTTATATCCTCCTCCAGCATATGCAATTACCGGAGTCCCTGCTCCCATTGCTTCAACAGGGGTTATGCCAAAATCCTCATCAGAGGCTAACACCAAAAATGCCTTTGCGCCAGCATACAATCCAGCCAATTCATCATCATCCACATGACCCAAAAACTGCACTGTCTTTCCAGCCATATCCTTTAACCTCTCTTCTTCTTTTCCCCACCCAGCAGAGACCCCAACCACCTTTAAAGGCACTTTCATTTCATTAGCCGCTTCCACAGCCAAACTCAAGCCTTTCCCTCCAACAATTCTGGATATCACTAAATAATATTCTCCCCTTCTTGCCAAACGAATATGTGGCAAATCAACTGGTGGATAAATTACTTTAGCGTCTCTTCTATAAAACTTTTTTATTCTTTTTCTTACATTCTCACTGTTCGCTACTAAAAGATCTGGCTTTTGTGCAGATTCAAAATCGTACATTCGAAGATAATGGTTCACTATCTTGGCATATTGTCTTACTAGCCAATGTTTTTGCCACTCAATACTAGTCTCGTACCCATATAGGAATCTTGGTGGGGTATGAATATAGCTAATATGCAAGGCTTTTT
>JBHPHI010000023.1:0-12853 GCA_042569595.1 Patescibacteria group bacterium | reverse complement strand
AGTGGACGAACGCTACTTTTAGGTCCAAAAACAAACAAATTATTTCCAAAAAAGATGAGCAGTATTTCATAAACAAAGGAAGGCATTATGTTGCAAGAGAAGAGCTTCAAATACAAAAAATTAAGGAAGTAGATTTATCAGAGCTGGACTTTCTTTCAGATGATGGAAGACAACTTTCAGAAACTTTTAGACTGTACATGTCTGAAATTCAGTCTGAATCACCAGAATCAGGATTAGAAGAAGCTAATGAAAAGATAGAAGAGCTTGAAAACTTACTATCAAAGCGTAGGTCAGAAATAAACCCAAATGCAGTTAAAGAAATAGAAGATTTGATAGAAAACCTAAGAATCTTAAGAGCTGCTTTCGAAAAACTGATCCTTATTAACACAGAGGCAAAATATAATTCAGAAAACACCAACTCTTTAGATGATCAAAACCGAACCAACTCAAGTGCAATTCAAGAAGCAAAAAAAGCAGCCAAACAAATAGACTCTGCGTTTGTTTCACAAGTAGATAATTTTATTTTCCAACAAGAGGAAATAGTTAAAGAATTTGAAGAAACAACAAAACATCTAAAAGAAATCGCACAACTTCAGTCTGAAAACAATCAAACAGCCCAAGAGCTAAAAGAAATTCAAGCATTAGATGACCTAGAAAGAGCAAAGGAATCAAGTCAGAAACTAATTAAACGAGCAAAAAACGTAAGAGCCAAAGTGTTTGAAATATACGAGAAACTACCAAAACAACAAGTATTAAATATTTCAGTAATTGAATCGCTAATAGTCGATATTGAAAACCTTGAACAAAACATTATCGTCCAAGCAAGAGCAATTAGAGAATCCGGACTCCTCATAAGAGAAATTCAAGAGCTAAGAAGCAGAGATGACTCCAATTCGCGAAAAAACATTGATTTGATTTCAGACAAATCATCAAGACTAACAGCGCACGTTATAAGGCTACCAGGGCAAATTGCCGCTAACACATTAGCCCTATTAAGGGAGCAGGTACTATTTGTATCTGAAAATTCTCACTTAGATGCTGATGAAGTAGAAGAGAAATTTACAGAAATAGCGCAAACATATTTTATAACAGATCAAGAGCAAAGCAATCAAATAACTTCGCAGAAAAACTATGAAATTTCCTTAGAGGTGTCTGAAATTGTAGATCCAACAAAGTATGGGACCGTCATAAAATTAATAGACAACATTTTACATTCAATAGGTGGATTATTAAGAAGCACGCCTCAAAAAAGATGGAACGAATTTATCAGTATGTATTCAAAAGCTAGAGGCTATAAAAACCCTCTTACAAACTATAACGAAAGACCAAAAAAGACCTATACTTTCTACGATCAAAACCAAGATATCAGTATAGAAAAAACTAACTATCAAAAACTAAACATCTTTTTAAGACCTCTTTCCTTTATTGCTACTAAAGTATTTTTAAGGAGTAAATCCATAGAGGAGGGCTTGTATTACAGGCTTTGGATAGCTCATTGGTATTCGGGGATTGTCGATAAGGTGGTAAATTCCCCAAGAACTACAGTTAGAGCTTTCAACAAGGCCATCTTTTGGCTCAAACCCATACTGGTTGATTTGGATAGAATCGGCAACAGCGTTGGCAATTTAAGAAAACAGGCATTTAAGATTAAAGATGAGAAAGAAAGAAAACTGCTCTTAGAGAAGGTTGATTTAGTGGAGCGAGAAGTTGCCGAAATAATCAAGGGAACAAACGACCAACTCACATCTATTCAAGAGTGGAAACAAAGAATCAAGCAAGACCCAGCAATGGCCGCAATAAATCAAGTTTCCGAAAAAGCAAGATCAATTCTAAAATCCTCAGAAGCAGTAACAGTAGGATTTTCCAACAAGAGTCCCAGAGCTCTCAATAAGTGGATAAAGCAATTAAAAGGAGTTCTTGAAGAGTACGAATCAAAACGATCAACAATAGACTATCTCAACAACACCCCTGACGGCATTAGTCTTTTAACTGAGCTTGAGGGCCTCATTAAGCAAGCAGAAATACAACTGGAGGAAATTGAAAATTTAAGTCAGGCCGGAATTCACAACAAAAAAGGATTGATTGGCAATATTAGCTCAGGAACCAATAATCAAGAAGCGCGACTAGGACCAATAAAACTAAGCGGAATAAGCAGGAGTGGAAACGATAAGTCCATTAGGGTAAGGGTCGGGAGAAACCCTGGATCAATAGTTCGTGCAAATACAGTCAACATTGTAAGAGGAGCAGTAGTTGACTCCATAGGAATAGAAAACGAATCAAGCACTTTGTTAGTGGGAGACGCTCTTGAAATAAATACTGATTCGGGAACCATAACATTCAAGATAGTGGATAACCCCGAGAACTCAGCCCTCAGTATTATTGAGATAGACTCAAACATTGAAAAGATCGGGTATGGAAAGTCTAGAAAAGCAAAAAACAACCTAGCAGTAGCAGACAGAGATATAAAAAATGCTCAAAATTATCTAGATGAAGAAACAGACAACATAGAAAAGGAAATTGAGAAATATATACAGGTTTCTGATCTAAATAAAAACAAAGTAAAAAACGGCATTAAAGCTCTTAATAAATTACTTAAGTCAGTAAATGACCACTTAAGCAAACTAGAGTGGGTTATCGCCAACCTAGACAACCGAAAGGCCATTGTAGGAAGGGCTATTGAATTAGAGCAAAAACTATCAAAACTGAAAAAAGAAATTTCAAGTCAAATAAGCTCATTAGAATACATCCGATCAGTTCAAGAGAACAGACCAAGAACTGAAGAAACCACCGCAACCACAAATCTTTTAGAAGAGGAAAGCAGTAGATTTATACCAGGACTTTCAATAGGCCCAAGTGGAGGTGTTGAGATTAGAAGAAGTCCTCAAATTGATATTTATGTTGATGGTAAAAAAGTTTCCAGCAAAACCACTATCAGTGGAGAGATAGGAATAATAACCATTTTCAATCGCAGAACAGGTCAGATAGAAGCATTTATGATTCAGGGCACCAAAGCTTTTGAAATCCCCACCCCTCCCTGGTTAATTGATGGAAATGAAAATATATCAGCCATTAACACAATCAACGAAAGAGCAAGGTCTATTGCAAAACATGATCTAGAGAACACATATGGCGACGAGGCGTGGACGGTAGTGAGAGATATTTTAAGCGGAAGACTTTCTATTATGTCATTTACCCACTCCATCCCTGGAGAAGAAGCCCCCTTAGTGTTATATGACTCAAGACTTCCTTCACCGCTACATTTAGTAAGGCTAAAAAAACAACTAGAGAAACAAGAGAAATCTCTTGGGAAAGACAAGGAGGGCAACAAAGAAGAATATCTTGAAACTGCAAAATTACTAACTTTAATTAACTTGGAATACGACCAACTCAGTCAACCAGAAAGATTTAATGGTTGGACTCTTGACGTAATGAATTCAAAACCTTATGCACTAACCTCAGTGATAATTAATTCACTAAAAGTATCTTTAAGATTCGTTCTAGTTCCCGCATTTTCTTTCTATATGTTTAAAGAAGACCCATTAGGAGTGAAGGCCTGGATTGAGGCTGCTGAGGTGGGTTGGGAGGTGTATTTTGAAGCAGGAACATTCATTCCAACCGTTGTTGCATTTTCAACGTCAATAGTAACCTCTATTGCTCAAGGGAAGATTATTACTTGGGCATTTAATTCTGTTGCAAATGCAATCACCAAAACCACAAATTTCCTTGCCAACGGAATTAAAAACTTCCTAGTAATTAATAGAGCGTCCGGTGGGGTTTTTGACGTAAATACAGCATCGTTTGTTCTTGCAAGCCAAATGAAAACGTGGGGATCTATGTTTTCCTTCCAACCTCTGCCCTACAGAACTAATGTTGTTACACATAAAAACGGAAAAACAGCTTTTCATCTTGAGGCGAAAAAGATTGGTATTAGTCCACAAAAAGAGCTTCGTAGGTGGTTTGAAAATGCAAAATGGTGGGCGAGACCTATTATAGGGGTGTTTTTCCAAGTAAGCAGAGGGACAATATGGTCAATTACAGGAAAGTCTTGGGATTATGTAAACACAGTTTTAAAGAAACATATAGTATTTTTCAAGCACTCAATACTATCCTTAGGAAGGCAAGTATTTAGTATAGATGTTCGATCACTTCCAGTAGGATTGCGTCAAATATTGAAACGACCTAGCTTCACCGATGAAATAAGAGGATTAAGAGAACTTATTGCAAACACTAGCGACCCAAGATTGTTAAAAATATATGTAGAATATGCCAAACAAAGCTTGGGTTATGCCAGAGATTTTAATAATGAAATCAATAAAGTTATTGAAGAGACGTACGAGTTTAAAGCTTCATTCCCAGAAGAAGCAGAAGAGCTAGACGCCAACCAATTAACCGCACTTCAAACTGTTTTACAAAAAGAAATTGAGCTTCTACAGTCTGAAGTCACTCTCAAAGAACAAGAACTTACCAGGAATGGACTTATAAACTCAATCAGTGAAGAGCATCCTGAGGAAGTGTCAATCTCTGGTATTGACGCCCCAGTAGAAGGAGTAAGACTACTTATAAATCAAATTGTTACCACCGTAAGAAATATAGTTGGAGGACTGATTATTCTTCCATTTATTCCTGCAGGTGGGGTATTATTCAGTATCGAAAAATATTTCCAACACACAATATATAGTGATGGTAAAGATACCTTATTAAACAAACTCTCACTCGCCATCGTGTCAGGGATAAATAAAGGGATAGACATATTTAATCCTTTTTCTCAGCTTACCTCATCAAAAGAAAAAGGAGAGGAAAATTTTATAACCACCATTATTGAAAACCCAGACCAACTACCTGGATTTTCAGGAATCATTCAAACAGCAAAAGATTTTGTATTTAGGATAGGAATTGCTTACGAGAACACCCCTCAAACATTAATCAAAATAAAAGACCTATTTATCAGATTCAACGGCAATATTTTAAAAGTCTTAGATGAACTAATAATTCCAAAAGAAAATCAACAGAAAGACTGCTCACTTCTTAGTCAAGTTAAACTAGTAAAACAAGCACATGCGGGCATGGGTGTTACTAGCCCAGGTTGTTCTATTGCCGAAAAGGTCGACCAAACCACAAAAGATGCCGGAACAATGTTTTTCGATCCAACAGGCACCACAACCACCTTGGCAGTTCTCATAAAACTAGTAACTTCAAGCTTTTCTTCAGCAAACATCTTAAAGATCAATCCTGCAATCGGAAGAATGAATTCTATTGAAGAAGTAGGAATTCCAAAAAACCCATCAACAGACACACTAAGAACTTTGAAAACAAATAGGAGTATATTTTCAAAACTAGCAAACAGCCTACTATCCCTTAATCCAGAAAACTCTCAAGAACCATATGGAATCGAACACGTTGTTGAGGTTGTAAGAAACACAGTACTAAAAACAAGCGAAATAGAATACAGAGAAATTAGTGACCAAGACATAGAGTATATTGGAGCGGGATCAGAGTTTTTCTCTTATAAAGTGACGCTTCATTTTTCAGAAAATGGGGAAATAAAGCAAAAAGAAATTGTAGTAAAGCTGTCTCACAAACTAGATCTAATGTCAGAGTACAACTGCTTTAGTGGAACAATTGAATGCATGCAAACTTACGCACATACAATTTCGGCAATAAATCACTTAGTCGAAACCAAATATCCTAGACTTGCAGACCTATTGCCCAACACAGAACTTTATCACCTACATGGAGCAGGACTGTCTGTTGTTGTTTCAGACCACATTGATTTCACTAGAATAAATAAATACGACATATCTTCACCTAACTCAGACTTAACACTCCAAGAACTAGAAGATCTTGGAAATTTAGCAAAGGATCTTGATAAAGAATACGGTATTCAGTTTGATACAAGAGTTGCAGGCAACCCAAAAACAGCAGAGTCCTTCGACAATTTTGTAGTTGACAACCAAACAGGACATATAAGGTTGTTAGATTTTGGGTTGTTTAATACAAACACATATAACTGGACTCAGTCGTGGATAAAACTCACCAACCGCTGGAACAATAATATGGTTTTTCGAAGCATGCTTAAAAAACTTAGGAATCAATTAAAAACAAGCACTCAAGAACGCGGAGGCGTAAAAGAAAAACACCTAGGAAACGAAGCTGTCAATGCAGCCAATCTTGTATTAGGAAAGGCTGAAGAAACAGCAAAAGAAGGATCTTTGCCTCAGGGATGCACGGACTGCTCATTGTTCGTTGCAAAAATAAAACAACTCATCGGTAAAGCAAACGATCCAAAATTAAGCTACAAAAAAAGAAAAGAAGCCATTACAGAAGCAAAAGCTCTTGTAGAAGATCATGTAATGAAAAACATTGTTATACAAGAATCAACAAGGGCAATTACTGAAACAACAGAAGCCCTAACCGAAAAAGAGCTAGCAGACATGTCTTCAGAAGAGATTGAGTCTCAACCAAAAACTTTTGGAAAATTTGGAAAACTCACCGCCTCATCTATAGATCAGAGAGCAAGAGCTATAACAGAAACAGAGCAGGCTCTATATGCAATCGAAAACGCAATTACAAAAATTGAGGAAGGCAACGGCGCTGAAGAATCAACCAGGGCTAAAAACTTAAGGAATCAACTCTCCCAAGAATTTTCAAACCTTCACGAAATATTAAGAGAAGTCTATTTCCGCCAACAATACTTCCACAACCACGAGCAGGTCGAAGTAGATGATTGGGGAGATGTGGAAAAAGTAAACATAACAAAAATGAAAATTCCCACCACCTCTCCAGACCAACCTAGAAAAGTACTATTATATTCACCTGGATACTCCACCTACAACGAGTCTATTGACTCCATTTCTCACGCACTTGCCACAGAAGGATATGGAGACTATACAGAGGTTTGGATAGCGCAAACCACCAAAATTCCAAAGGCTATAAATGAAGAAAATAATATAACCGCCCCATACATAAACGAAGCCTCGCTAATAGTGTCTGCAATCGAAAAGAAGGTAGTAGAAACAGACGACATACTCCCACTAATAACAGACGAAACAACGGACAAACTAGACATTACCATTGCTGGCTACAGTGCAGGAGCAAACATAAGCACAACATTGGCGGGCATGATAAAAGCTTTTAGTCCAGAACACACCGTAAGACAAATTATGTTTTCAACAACAGGAATGACTGATTTTGCCGAAAACCCGCTACAATTTTTATTCCAAAACATAGTCCAGGAAATAACCCAAGTTGCAGGAAGCATGTTTGGAATAAACACAGACCCCTCCATCCTTCCCGAAAAATCTGGATCAGCAATTGAGGGATTATTAACACAAGCGCCACTATTAGGGAAAATCTTAGGAAGAGTTAGGGCTCTGTCGACATTTTTTGATTTAATTGCCAACAAAACTCCCATTTGGTTTAAAGAGCTAATGCAGATCTACTCCAGGAACCCATTCATTGACACCCCTGGAGTAATACGAACAATTGTTGTTCCTGCCAATGACATAATGTTTCCTGTCTCAATGCTATCAACAGAAGGCCTTGATCTCCCAGAAGGTATTTCTCCAGAAGAGAGGCAAAAAAGAATAATTGCGCATAACGCTGGCATCCCAACTAAACAAGTAGAAGTAATAGGAAAAGAGGGCAGTTTTACCGCAAACCATCTCTATCCAGGAGCAAATTCACCATTAATGGTGGGCAAAGCAATGGAAATTTTAAGAGAATCAGAACCAGCAGAAACAAACCCTGAAGAAATTAAAGAGTTTAAAACAAAAACCATAAATACTTCCTCGTACGCACTTCTAGCATCAGCGACAAGAGAGCTTATTAGAAGCATGTTTACTGGATGGAATTTTGTTGAAAAATACATACCAACACTATTCAAAAGAAATCCTAAAATAGAAACGAATATTTCCAGCCAAGAAGAAGCTTCGTATATGGTTGACTATTTAATAAACCCAAAAACAGAATGTGTGAATAAGCCAATCAAGTTTATTTCCCCACAAGCAAATGCACAGGACCTAAGCCTAACAGAAGACAAAGGAGCAATTATTTGTCCACCGTGGGAAAGATTGGTTGTTTTGTCAGTTTCTCTTCAGGACACCGCAGCTGGAAGAGCTTATTTAGAAACACTGCTTTCTGCCTTTGGAAATAGTGGAAAACTTAATAAGTTTATGTTTGGAAGCTGGATGATGTTGTTATTAAGGTATTTATACTCTTCCAACCTTAACCAAGACACAACAACTCAAACATCACAACCAACACAGTCATACATAAGTTTTATTCCAACAGCCCAACAATCATCGTTACTAACGGATTTTTTGCAGCCAGATTTCAATGTAACAGTAAGCCCATCAAATGAAGACACATTTTTAAACCCACTTTATCCATATGGATCCACAAACACATCAATTTCGGGTACAAACAATATTCAAAAAACAATGGAAAATAATTCATTAAATAATGACTTGGCATGCCAATTAAAAATGGACGACCCCCAATTAGCAATCCTTCCAGGTGATTTAGGGTATACAGAAGAAAACACCAATATTATTGAAAACAAAACTGTAGAAGAAAGGTGGGATTATTTAGATAAAAAAAACAAACTATACACTGCCACTTTTGAAAAAATAAACGAAATTCCAACTCATAACTATGCAAGTCAGGTTAGAACATTTAATTCAACAGAAGACTCAATTAGTTGGTACCTAAATCGAGAAACACCAGCAGAACTATTAATTGAGTTGCCAAGCGAACTTCTTGCCGTGAATGGGGTTAGTTCCGAATCAGCAACCCTACTAAAAGAAAACCAAAATGAAACCACAAGCTCACACGTGTTCATTTGGACGAACAGAGAGTATTCAATCTCTATTCAATTAATAAACGATTTAAAGGAAGAAGAGGCACTTCAAACCTTAGTAAAGATGATTGAAGTAATTTTACAAAAAATAGACTCTTATGAGAACGAATGCGACAAAAACGAGACAAGTTGGATTTTATTTGATGAAAAAAAGTTATTTAGAAATCAGCGAATACCTTCAAAAGAAGCAGGCACATTTTTGCATGCTTTTTCAACAACTTCATAAAAGACTTTTGGGTTTAGTGTTAGAACTCTATCCTGGTTTAACCGATCATCACCAGCCCTTATTGCGTCAAACATTCTAAACACCATTCTTCTACCAAGAATGGACAAGTCTTTAAAATCAATATTTCCCTCACCATCCACTCTTTGAAAAATCTCTTTTGACTTTTCTCCCTCATCATGAACTTCATTTATTTTTTCAACAAGTTGGTTGACTTGAGTTAAGTATTTACCATCCTCACCGCTGGCCCCCCTCATTGATTCTAAGTGAATTTGAGATAATGTCAGGGAGATGTGGGACCTCAGTCCTAGACCATATGCCTGTTTCGCTAGATCGGGGTCATCTTTTTGAATTGATTTTTTACTTACTAACGTAGCTAAGTTTGGATTATGTGTCTCAATAAATTTTAAGGCCAGAGAAGAAAAATGTTGTCTTATTTTTTGCTCATCAAACCCGGCGGGAGGAGCATCAAACCCCAATTTCTCAGCCATCAGCATGGGCGATCCAAACAAAGGGGTTTCAGCAGTCAGCACATCAGTTGCAGGATTGCCTTCAAAATCACTCATACACCAAACTTATCACACCCAACAACCTCAAACAATAAAGGAGAAAATCAGATGTTGACGATCATTAGCACTCATGTTAATGTAGTGCTAATGCAAATTTTCTATTCCAATTAAGGAGGGAAATGACTGATTTAACTGATCGTCAAGTATTTTTACTAAAAGCCATCGTAGAAGAGTACACCACAACCGCAGATCCAGTGGGATCTGAAACTCTAGACAAAAAATTTAAACTCGGAGTATCTCCAGCTACCATCAGAAACGAAATGGCATATCTTACAAAGCAAGGATATCTCTCTCAACCTCATACTTCAGCCGGACGCGTTCCCACCCCAAGAGCAATCAAACTCTATGTAGATGAAATCATGCGCGAGCAAGACTTATCAGTCGCAGAAGAAGTTGCAGTCAAGGAAAGTGTTTGGGATAAGCGCCACGAACAAGAACAGCTTCTAAGAGAAGCCGCTCAAGAACTATCCAGAAGAACAGGCAGTATTGGTATGGCCATGATTGACGATGGAAGAATTTATTCCGCAGGCTATGCTCATATTCTCGACATGCCAGAGTTTTATGACATCGATGTCACTAGAACCTTATTTAGAATGCTTGATGAGACCACAAGATTAATAAAATACTTCCAAGAAGATGACGACCCCGACACCACAAGGGTTATTATGGGGGAAGAGTTTGGCATTAGACACTTAGAGCCAGTTAGTTGTGTTTATACTAGGTTTAGAGCCGGCGACCAGATGGGTACTTTGGGGGTAGTTGGTTCTTTAAGATTTAATTATTCAAAAGTTATTCCACTCGTTCGCCACTTTGGCATATTGGTTGATGAAATAGCAAGATAATCCAAATAAGGAAGTTATGGTAAAAAAGTCAAAAAAAACTAGAGTCGATGCTCAAATCAAAAAACTTGAAGAACAAGTTCAAGAACTAGACATAAAATGGAAGAGAGCTTTGGCTGACTATCAAAATCTAGAAAAAAGAATAGAAAACGACAGAAGTATTTTTGCCAAAATTGCTACAGCAGGCCTAATTGAAAAATTACTCACAACAGTAGACGATCTTGAAAGAGCAGCAGACCACATAAAAGACGATGGCGTGTCATTAATAGCGAAACAACTTATAACCTTATTAAAAGAAGAGGGAGTAGAAGAAATAGAAACAGACAATCAAACATTTGATCCCAGCACCATGGAATGTGTTGAGATTAGTTCAGGCATAAAAAATCAAGTTACAAAAACTACCCAAAAAGGGTATATGATCCACGATGTTGTGCTAAGGCCTGCAAAGGTTGAGGTCGGCAGTGGTCAATTAAATAAAAATAAAGAAAAGTAAAGGAGGACCATGAGTAAGATCATCGGTATCGATTTAGGAACCACCAATAGCGCAGTTGCAGTTATGGAAGGTGGTTCTCCAAAAATTATTCCCACAGCAGAGGGTAGAAATCTAATCCCTTCAGTAGTGGAGCCAGGTAAAAATTTAGTAGGAGATGTTGCCAAAAGGCAAATGATCCTTAACCCAGAAAAAACAGTTTACTCTGTCAAAAGGTTAATGGGTCAAAGATTTGATGACAAGCAAACCAAAAAAACCGCAGAGGTTGTTCCCTACGAAATAGTTTCTGGAAAAGACAAAATGGCAGCTGTAAAAATTGGCGACAAAACCTATACCCCTCAAGAAATTTCAGCCAAAATCCTTCAAAAAGCCAAAGCAGACGCTGAAAGTTATTTGGGTGAAAAGGTAGAAAAAGCAGTTGTGACAGTTCCTGCCTATTTTGACGACTCTCAAAGACAGGCCACCAAACAAGCAGGAGAAATTGCAGGCCTTAAGGTAGAAAGAATTATCAACGAGCCTACTGCAGCTTCACTCGCATATGGTCTCGATAAAAAGACCAACGAAACTATAGCAGTTTATGATCTTGGGGGAGGCACTTTTGATATTTCAATTCTTGAAGTTGGAGACGGAGTATTTGAAGTCAAATCTACCAACGGAGACACCTTTTTGGGTGGAGATGATTTTGATAGAAAAATTATCGACTATTTAGTAGAAGAATTTAAAAAAGAAAGCGGAGTAGATTTAAGCAAAGACAAGCAAGCTCTCCAAAGAATTAGAGATGCTGCTGAAAAAGCAAAAATCGAACTTAGCACTAGTCAGGATTCAGAAATAAACCAACCGTTTATTACTCAGGGTGAAGATGGAAATCCACTACACTTAACCACCAAGCTCACCAGAGCTAAACTAGAGGAGTTGGTTGATGACCTTATTCAAAAATCCATGAAGCCAGTTGAGGCTGCATTAAAAGATGCAAAACTCAAAGCTTCAGACATCGACGAAATCATCATGGTGGGTGGGCAGACAAGAATGCCTAAAATTCAGCAAGTAGTCAAAGACTTTTTTGGAAAAGACCTTCATAAAGGCGTAAATCCAGATGAAGTAGTAGCTATAGGAGCTGCAATTCAGGGCGGGGTTTTAATGGGAGACGTGAAAGACGTACTTTTATTAGACGTAACCCCCCTTACTTTAGGACTAGAAACTCTCGGAGGAATCCGAACCCCCCTTATAGAGAGAAACACCACAGTTCCTACAAGTAAGTCTCAAGTATTTAGCACTGCAGCAGCCAATCAACCCCAGGTAGAAATCAATATTCTTCAGGGTGAGCGAGAAATGGCAAATGACAACAAGTCTCTTGGAAGATTTATATTAGATGGAATTCCACCAGCTCCTAGGGGAATGCCCCAAATAGAGGTAACTTTTGACATCGACACAAACGGAATTTTAAACGTCACCGCCAAAGATAAGGGTACTGGCAAAGAGCAAAAAATTACTATTCAAAATGCCACCAACTTAACAGACGAAGAAGTTGAAAAAATGAAGAACGAGGCAGAAAAACATGCAGAAGAAGATAAAAACAAAAAAGAACTTGCAGAAAGCAAAAACCAAGCTAGTTCAGCGGTTTTTGAGTTAGAAAAACAACTCGAAGAACACGGAGAAAAGCTTGATAAAAAAGAAAAAGAAAGCCTAGAAGAGCAAGTTAAAAAACTGAAAGAACTTTCAGTAAAAGAAGAAGCTTCTGCGGAAGACCTAAAAAAAGCTACAGAAGAAACATTAAAGTCAGCTCAAAAGCTGGGAGAAATTGTTTACAAAGAAGCCCAAGAAAAAGCTCAGAAAGAGGCACAAAAAGGCGAGGGCAAAAAAGACAAAAAAGAAAAT
>JBHPHI010000022.1:0-13840 GCA_042569595.1 Patescibacteria group bacterium | reverse complement strand
CTTATAAAAAGAGAGCAATTAGTTAGCACAAAAATATATGACAGACATGGAAGATTGCTTTTTACTTTCTTCAAAGACGAGAATAGAAGTCTGATCGAACTCAAAGACATTCCCAAACACACAATCGACGCTACCATCGCTATTGAAGATCAAGACTTCTATAACCACACAGGAATCTCCATAAGGGGTATTCTAAGAGCTATAAAAAGAAACACTCTCGACAACAAAACTCAGGGTGGATCAACAATAACTCAACAGTTAGTTAAAAACGCCCTCCTATCACCAGAAAAAACTTTAATCAGGAAAACAAAAGAGCTCATTTTAGCCCTTGGTGTAGAACTTACATTTACAAAAAACCAAATCCTGCAAATGTATTTTAATGAGGTTGGCTATGGTGGATCAGCTTACGGGGTCGAACAGGCATCAATGTTTTACTTTGGTAAACACGCCAAAAACCTAAAACTCTCAGAGTCTGCCCTGCTTGCTGGCTTGCCAGCAGCTCCTACAACTTACTCACCCTTTGGGGCCAACCCAGAACTCGCACTCATAAGGCAGCATGAAGTTTTGAGAAGAATGGTTGAGGAGGGGCATATCACCTCAGATCAAGCAGACAAAGCTAAGTCTGAAAAACTTACTTTTGTCAGACCAAAAAACAACATCATCGCCCCACATTTCGTTATGTATATTAAAGATATTCTCGTAAAACGCTATGGTGAATCCATGGTAAACGGAGGTGGGTTAACAGTAATAACGTCACTAGACTACAACATTCAAAAACTTGCAGAAGAGGCCCTTGAAGAAGAACTTGAAAAAATATCTCATCTAAACGCAAAAAACGGATCCATACTAATAACCAAACCAAAAACAGGAGAGATTCTTGCTATGGTTGGATCTAAAGATTATTTTGATGTTGAAAATGATGGACAAGTAAATGTCTCTTTAAGACCCAGACAACCAGGAAGCTCAATTAAGCCCATCACTTACGCCCTAGCCTTTGAAAAAGGGTTTACTCCATCTTCCACAATTGATGACACCCCAATAACATATCGAACCCCAGGATCTCCGCCATACTCACCAATCAACTATGACGGTAAATTTCACGGCAAGGTATCGCTCAGAAAAGCACTCGCAAACTCATACAACATACCAGCGGTAAAACTACTCAGCCACCTTGGAGTAAACAATCTCATTGAAAAAGCCAAACAACTTGGAATAACTACCTGGACCAATCCCGAAAGATTTGGGTTATCGCTAACACTAGGAGGGGGTGAAGTTAAACTTATAGATCAAGCTGTCGCATACAGCACTTTCGCAAACAATGGTCACAGCATACCTATTTCACCAATACTTTATATCTCAGACTACAAAAAAACCGCCATCTTCAAATACACCTGCGATGGAATAAACATTTCATTCATATCTGAAAAAAGTGCAAAACAAGAAAAAAAATGTGAAGAAAATCTTAATTTAAAACCAGAAGCTGCTCAACAAATCAACAGCATACTTTCAGATAATAATGCTCGATCCTCTACTTTCGGACTAAACTCTCTTCTTCGTATTCCAAATCACCAAGTTGCTGTCAAAACTGGAACGACTAACAAAATAAGAGACAACTGGACCTTAGGATATACAAAAGATTTTTTTGTAGGAGTGTGGGTTGGAAACAACGACAATACTCCAATGAGCAACGTTGCAAGTGGAATAACCGGGGCCTCACCAGTATTTAACACCATTATGAGTCAGTTATTAAAAAATCTCCCTAGCCATGAATTCAAAATAGAAGATCATTTAATAAAAGTGTCTATCTGCCCCCTCACTAACACCCTCACTTGCTTGGAATGCCCCAACACATCATTTGAATATTTTTCGCCAGGAACAGAACCAAAAATTGCCTGCAACAAAGAAATGATTGAAAACATCCTAAACCCAACCAAAGAATCACTTCCAAGAGATAGAATTTTAGAAGGCGCCTCAACTACTCAGTAATCTACCTGCTGTATTCCCAGGAGTTTATTATTCCCCCAAAATCAAAATCCACACTTTTGTTCACCCAAGTCCCATAAAAATAAAACCCCAAAGACAACACAACAGAAACAATCAACAAAACCAACGCTCCCCACCTACTACCCTCATATGACTTCTTTTTCTTTTTTTTAGCTTTTTTAGGCTCTTCTAAAGAGTTTTGTTTTTCTTTTTTGCTCGGCTTCTTTTTACCTAGAACCATTTCTCATCCTTTCAACACGATCGAATATTTGACTTACCACCTCTTCTATTGTCATGTCTGTAGTATCCAACACCCACGCATCCTCCACAATCTTTAGAGGATCAGCTTCTCTATTCATATCCATTTCATCTCTCTTCTTTATCTGTTCAAGTATTTTTTTATAATCTACATTTTCTCCCTTACCCAAAAGTTGTTTATATCTTCTATTTGCCCTCTCATGTTCGCTTGCAGTTAAATATATCTTTAACTGAGCACTTGGTAAAACTTTGTAAGTGATATCTCTTCCCTCCATTACAACATTCTGCATGCTCGCAATTTCTTGCTGATTTTTAACCAACACCTCTCTAATTTTTGGTAAAGATGCAACCAATGGGGTGTTCGCGCTCACCTCCTTTGTTCTTATTTGCCAACTTACATCTTCTCCATCCAACAAGACTGTCACAAGCCTACCATCCATATCATTTTTAGAAGGATTCTTCATCTCAATACTCGCCTTTGAAGCAATTTCCACCAACACCCTCTCATCCCCCAAATCCACTCCTGCCCTCATTCCTAATAAGGTTATAGCTCTGTACATTGCGCCCGTATCAACAAACAAAAACCCAAGCCTCTCCGAGACCAACCTCGCCACAGTGCTTGATCCAGCTCCAACCGGACCATCAATCGCAATTTGAAAAACTTCTTTCACAAAAACGTTAAATACTTTTTACTCTTTCACAAATTGTATCAATAACCTCATCTATATTCATACCCGAAGTATCCAACACCCATGCTCCACGAACAGGTTTTAGCGGATCAATTTTTCTGTTCATTTCTCTCTCATCTCTTCTTGTTAGATCATCCTTTACTTGAGCTTTTGTAAGATTTATACCCCTCTCCTTAAGATATTCCCACTTTCTTAATACTCGCTTTCCAACATCAGCAGTCATAAATATTTTAAACTCTGCTTTTGGCAACACTCTTAAACATATATCTCTTCCCTCCATCACAACACTCTCTCCCTGAGCCATTTTTTGTTGTTGTTTTACCAATTCTTTCCTAACTTTTGGATACTTACCCATCACACTTGCACCTTCAGCAATATGGCTGTTTCTAATCTCCCAACTTACATCTTCACTTCCAAGATAAACACTAACTGGCCTACCATCATCTTTTTTTCCTACAGGTTTTGCTAACCTTATTTTTGCATTAGACACATTTTCAGAAACAGCGCTTTCATTCTCCCAACTAACCCCCATACTTTCCATATACAAAGCAACTGCTCTGTACATTGCTCCCGTATCTATATATACATATCCCAATTTCTTTGCCACACCCTTTGCTACAGAGCTTTTCCCAGCAGCAACCGGTCCATCAATCGCAATTTGAGTTCCTTTTTTCTTTACAGTCATAATTTATTACCAGGCAGGAAATAAATAATTCTAATACGAATTTATTTTGACAAACCTTGCGACAACCCTATTAAACCCAACATCACCAACAATACTGGCCAAAACAAAGCTAATTGATCAGGAATCAGTCCCAAATTTCTAGCTAACAAAAACACCCCCACAAAAATCAAAACAACAGCCCAAAAAGTTTTTTGATTCAATTCATTGCTTTGTTTTTTAATTTTTTTTCTTGCCATAATTCCTCCACTAATTAATCACTATTAAGACAGCTGTTCAAGAGTCAAAAGGCCTTTCTTTGGTCCCATATGAGAAACCACAGAAGCTGACTGTTTTTTTGCCCACAAAATAGCAGTATCTACATCCTTCCCTAAAATCAACGCAGCAACTAGAGCGCTACCAAAACCATCACCTGCTCCAGTTTGTTCCACTGCATTAATAGGATTTACTTCATATTTTTTACAAACCCCGCCTACGAACACTCTTCCTGCATTTGATCCATCTGTGATGACACAAATCTTAGGCCCCTCAATACACTGATCCCCTTGCCAAACAGATTCATCAGAAAAATCTATTCCGGAAAGCTTTGTTGCTTCCTGCCTATTCACCAGCAGCACATCAACACCTTCAAAAAGCTTCATTCCACCCCAGCCACTTATTTTTTCGATTTCTGACATCCCAGGATTAACGGCCACTTTAATCCCCTTAGATTTCGCGTGTCCAATTAGCCCCTCCAAAAGCGCCATTTCCCCACCCAAAGAGCTTATATAAATCCATTTGGGGTTAAGTCTATCCCAAAGGACATCTTCTTTCGTCAGCATTTTGCTCGCTCCCCTGTGAACAGCCACACTTCTCCCACCATCATTTGCCACCATAATCGAAGAAATGCCCGTTTCTTCTCCAGACTCTTGAACCAACATAGACGTATCAACACCCTCCTTTTCAAGCTCAAGCTTTATGAATGAGGCCACCAAATCTGTTCCCATTTCAGCAATCAAGCCTGTTTTTAACCCTTTTCTTGCAAACGAAACCGCATTATTTGTTCCTCCTCCCCCGGAAGTTACTTCAGCTTCAGATATCTCAGTTTTTCCACCATACACTTCACATAATGCAACTCCTTCAGAAAATATTGGTGAAGTCACCTTAATGAACTTATCAGATTTCATATACACATCCAAAAGAGCTGACCCAACACAAACAACATCAAAATTCATAAAATCAGTATACCTTATAGACTAGATGTAATTTCATAAACTTTATTTATAATTGAATCACTATTTATCTCCTCATACTCCAACAGCTCGTCAGGTTTTCCACTTTTTGGCATTTTTCTTACCGCAAGAGAGTGGATTGGCACGCTCTCATGAACTAGCCCGCTACGAATGGCTTCACACATTCCGCCCTCAGCAAAATGATCCTCAACCACAATAAGAGATTTTGTTTCTTTACAAGCAGAAACCAATGTTTCAACATCAATCGGTTTAATTGAGTACATGTCAATTACTCTAGTTTTTATTTTATTTTCCAAAAGAACATCATGCGCCTTCAAACATTCGTACAAAGTAACTCCCGCTCCAATCAAAGTCACCACATCATTATTGCTGTGTTTTAACACCTTACTTCCGCCAATTTCAAATTTTTCAGACGGTCCATATATAGGTTCTGTATTCATTCTTGTTGTTCTCATGTAACAAATTCCTGAGTGCTCGATCATCGACAAAACTAGCTTTTCCTCAGACACATGGTCGCAGGGATATAAAACCACACTATCAAGAATTGATCTAAATATTGCAATATCTTCAAGGCCCATTTGTGTTGGTCCATCCTCACCAATAGACACTCCTGCGTGTGATCCAATAAAATTCACGTTTGCTTTCGAATATTGACTCACACGAATTTGATCAACAGCTCTCGTAAAAAAAGATGCAAAAGTGGAAACAAAAGGAATCTTCCCCCTAAGCGCCAACCCACAAGCCACTCCAACCATGTTTTGTTCAGCAATAAACATCTCTAAAAACCTCTTCGGATATTTTTTCTTAAAAGTTTCAGCATACGTAGAATTCGAAACTTCAGCATCAAGCACTACCATGTTGGGATACTTTGGAAAACTCTCAACCAACGCATGACCATACGCTTCTCTGGTAGATATTTTTTCACTGTATTCACTATCAATTTCATCCAAATCTCTAGATTTTAAAACAAGTTTTTCTACTCTCTTCGGAGGAAAAATCTCTCCTCTTTCCTGACTATTAACATCACCCAACTCTTCTAACGCATCCCTCAACTGATCATCATCCAAAACCTTTCCATGCCATCCACTCTTATCTTCTAAAAAAGAAGCCCCTTTTCCTTTAATTGTTTTGGCCACAATCATTGTGGGCTTATCTTTCATAAACCCAACTTGTTGATAAGCCATTAGTATTTCTTTAATATCGTGACCATCAACCACAAGAGTGTTCCATCCAAATGCCTCAACTTTTTTTGCAAGATTTCCAGCGTCTTTTCCATACATAGTCTCCCCTCGCTGCCCCAATCTATTCAAATCCACTATTCCTACTAAATTATCAACCTTATGGTGCGCCCCCACCTGCATTGCTTCCCAATTCGACCCTTCAGCCATTTCGCTATCACCCAACAACACATAGGTTTTATATGAATAATTATCCATCCTTGCATTCATCGCCATACCCAAACCCACAGAAAGTCCCTGACCTAAAGAGCCTGTTGCCACCTCGGTGTAGTCAAACTCCATTGTTGGATGTCCTTCTATTGGACTTCCAAACTTCCTAAGTGTCATCAGTTGTTCTTCACTTAACGCTCCAGCCACGCTCCAAAGAGAATAAAGTAGTGGAGAAGCATGTCCTTTTGAAAAAATTAGACGATCATTGTTGTGATAAGAGGGATTTTTCAGATCATACTTAAAACCCCCCCCAAACATTAATCCCACCATCAATTCAACCGCAGAAAGACTAGAAGTTGGGTGTCCACTCCCAGCCTTTGTAGTCGACCTCAGTATGTATGATCGAACTAATTTCGATAGAGATTCTAAATCGTTCATAGAAATATCTAGTTCATAAATGCATGCTCAGCACACACTTTGCAGTGTGTGTGATCGGCCTGCTGCATTTTCCACTCAAGATGCTCTATTGCAGGCAAAAGACCATCAACATCATCAACAACCTCAAACACATCCATCTCTTTTTCATCTAACAACAAATTTTCTTGCATCGCATATACGATTGGCCTCCAAAATGACCCCACCAAAATAAAAGGTTTATGGTGTCCATAGTAAAGTTTGCCCAAAACCCAAGCTGTTCCAAACTCACTTACAGTCCCCGTCCCCCCCTTAAATATCAAAAACATATCCGACTCAGCCATTAGCGTAAACATTCTTTCGATATAGTCATTTGTTACCACTTCTTTATCAGCCACATTCCCTACATACTTACCCTCAAAACCTGTAGCGTATTTTGGATAAAACGTTACCGTTACAGTTTCTCCACCCACAGATTCAGCTCCCTTAGTAGCTGCCTCCATCACCCCAGGACCACCTCCATTAACAGTCACAAAACCTTGCTCTCCCAATAGTTTTGCAGCATCAAAAGCATTTTTATAAACATCACTGTCGGGTGGAACTGCTGCATCTCCAAAAAATGCAACCTTATGAATAATCTTAAATTTTGAGTGGGCAGTTTTCTTCATACTTAAAGTAAACCAGCTAGTTCTTTGTAACTCAAGGCGGGATCATTGTTTTTCCATATCTTAGAAGTTACCGAAAATTGATTTGCTCCACTTTCAATTAATGAGGGAATTGTATTTTTATTCATTCCCCCATCCACAACAATATCGCCTCCAAAACCCAAATCCCTCAATTCTTTTACCTTACTTGAAATATCTACATACTGCTGTCCTGAAAACCCAGCTTTTACAGACATTAAAAGCAACCCCTCAACATCAGACAATAAATCTTCTTCAATAGAATTTATCGGAGTGTAAAGATCTAAAGCCAGCCCTGGATGAATAGACAGATTTTGACATTCCTCCATAAACTCGCGCATACTACCCATTCTCTCAATATGCCCAAACACCCTATCTGTTCCTGATGAGTGTAAATAACCAAGATGATCTACAGGATCATTTACCATCAACTGAACATCAATTTTCATTTCCCCAAAAATCAACTCAGAAAAACTTTCAGGCATAACCGTAACGTTGTTTGCAAACACCCCGTCAATTACATCAATGCTAGCCCTTTCACAAAAACCACTGGCCGCATTGATTTTTTCCTGCAAGTCATCAAAAGAATCTGTTAATATTCCAGGAATTATACTCTTATTCATCAAAGAGATCCTATTTTCTCTATTCGTCTTTTATAGTTTTCCTTACCAGAAAAGCTTGTCTCCATGAAAGTTTTTGCCATTTCGAAAACTTCCTCTTTTTCTACCCACTCAGCGGGAATGCTTAGCACGTTTGCGTCCTCATGCTCTCTTCCCTGAACAACCACTTCAAGATTAAATCCAAGTATCCCTCTAATTCCCTTATGTTTGTTTGCCACAATATCCACTCCATGACCACTTCCGCACAACAGAATTCCCCTATCTCCTTCTTCAAGAGATTCGCAGGCCTTTCTTGCATAATCTACATAATCATCATCACTATCATAAACACTTGCTCCAACATCAATCACTTCGTGTCCTAAGGTTTTTAAAAATGCCACCAAATCTTGCTTTAGTTTAAATCCCCTATGATCTGCACCAACAAATATTCTCATATGCACTTAGCTTACTGATTACCAATCAACCAATCAAGACACAACAATCTCCACTTGTTGATATTAAAATTAACCGATAATATCTTCACATGCGAAAACTTCACAAAATCACCCTAACTACCATCACTTTGCTTGTTCTCACTTTAGGATCTGGATTACTAATAGTTCCCATTGAACTCCTTTTTTCAAAAAATCCCCTAATTACAAACTCAGAAGAAGGGATGTGGTGGGCTGTCACTACAATAACAGGAGTGGGTTATGGAGATTTTTATCCCACATCACTCGCAGGAAGAGTTGTTGGATCAATCTTAGAAATTGGCGGAGTAACCTTATTTGGAATAACAATTGCACTAGTTACCATAGACTTGTTTAGAAAAGAACAGCAGTACTACTGGTCAAGAACCACAGAACGTTTTGACAGGATAGAAGAAAAGCTTTCTTCCATTGAATCAAAACAGACTTTTGATCTCAAGAAAAGAAAAAAATAAATCAACGTATTTGATATCCAAATTTCACGGCCAATTGAAACAACCAAGCATTTAAATTGTTATAAGTTAACCCCTCCAAAAACCACCTCGCAGTATTGTTAAACAATAAAAATCCCAAAATAAACAAAAATATTCCAACAATTTTAGAAACAACACTCATGTGTGTTCTCATCAAAGACAATAATTTTGGAGTTTTTATCACCAACAAAGATACAGTTAAAAACGGCAAAGAAATTCCTAATGAATAAACCAGCAACAACAAAGCACCTGTAGATGCTGTTTGACTTGCAGCAGCAAGAGTTAGGATCACTCCCAAAACCGCCCCAACACATGGTGTCCATGCCGTTGCAAATATCACCCCCATCAAAAATGATCTTGTTTTTTTTACACGTTTTAAAAAGTTTGGAATCTTGAAATGAAAACCTTTAAAAAAACCTGGGAGTTTTAATATCTCTAAATAATGAAGAGAAAAAATCATCACTAACAATCCCCCAATCAGCTGCATTTCTTCAGTTTTCTGACGAAACAAAGATCCTAAAGACGCCGCTGTGGTTCCCAGCGCAACAAAAAAAAGTGAAAATCCTAACAGATACCAAATAGATGCCAACACTATTTCTTTTCTATGGTCTTCAATTCCCCCATCTCTTTTAAGTTCCTTAAGAGATACTCCTGTAACATAGCTTATGTATGCCGGAAGAAGTGGTATTACGCAAGGAGCAAAAAAGCTCACTATCCCACTAAATAATGCTGCTATCAACCCTACTTCTTGCATATTTTTTGTAAAATTTTTTTATATTCTTTTGTTTTTTACCATTCATCAATCCCTAACTCTGCGCGCACCTCTTCTGTCATCATCTCAGGAGTCCAAGGGGGATCAAACGTTAGGTGAAGTTGTAATTTTTCTGACGAAAACCCCGGCAAAGAATCTATAGCATCCAAAACCATTGAGTTTATCACTGGAGCCAAAGGACAACCTGGGGTTGTAAGTGTCATTTCAATTTTTAAATCCTCACCAACTTCAACAGAGTAAATCAGACCTAAATCAACAATATTTACCTGAAGTTCAGGGTCTATTACTGTTTTTAATTTTTCGAAAACATCTTTTTTTGTAAAATTCAACATACTACCTGGGAGTATAACAAAGGCCTTATCAAACACCAATGCCAGCATTAGCTGGCATTTGGTTAAAAAGCTTATAAAGCTTACTTATCAGATCTCTTAAGAACTGGCATGCCGGTTCTTTGGGTTTCGACCACTTCCATTCCTGCTGGAACAGCATCCAAAGATCCATCGCGAACATCACGAGCAAAAAAGTAAATAGTTTGAGTTCTGCCATTTTTAAGGGTTACATCCTTACTATGAAGATAGTAAGTCTGACCTTTTGAGTTTGTATAAGAAAATGCCATGTATTTTTTCACCTCCTCACTCGGGCAAGCACTAAACGAATTGTTAACTGCATCAGCCCCCAGAGAGGCTTATCAAGAAGAGAATAGCATACCAGAGTAAATTTGCAATACCCATCTGGTACACATATAAATTAACCTATACAAAGGGCTTTTTATGATCTAAATTCTGCCTCAAGAAGTAGATAAACTCCCCAAGCAGCCAACACTCCAGACACCAACAACCACTGGGTACTGGCTAAAATCATGTCTGTTCCAAACGCACCCATTATCGCCAACAAAACTGACACCATTGAGAGCATCATAAATAGCTTCGACAACATCGGCTTATCTTTGTCGCGAAAAAACATATTCCTCCTACCTAATTGTGTTTACCACAGTCTAAAAAACCTCCACTCCACTGTCAATTTACACTACCAATCCTTAGACAATATTCTCCCCAAAGCAATTCTAACCAAATCCCTATAACACTCTTCTCTGGTAATCCATCCATCAGTCATAATCCAAATAGATCCTTGTTTTTTCTTTATATCTTCTGTTCCGATTAAAGAATCCATCGCCGGACCCATTTCCTCACCTTTCAAAATTTTTCTCTCCAGTTTTTCAGGGAGAACAAACCTAAATCCATTTACATACTCAACATTTTCATTTCCATCCACCACACAACACCAAACCGTATTCCAAACCTTTCCATCTTCAACAAAAACCCCACCCTCAAGACCAATTCCGTAATCAGACTTCATTTTATTTCTTGCCGCCACGGCTCTTTCAAAAGCACCATTTTTAGTCTCTTCATCGCTCATTGGTTGATCAGAAACACTACTTTCCACCTCAACACCTATCACCTCAACATCCGATAAATGCTCTTTTGTCGCATTTTTCACACTATTAATTTTCACCGGATTAGTACTTCCCACAACGATCTTCATTTCTTACTCATTACAACTTCACCTTGACGAATAATCTCAACATCCCTTCCAACTAAATCCACTACTGTCGAACTCTTTCCGCTTAAAACCCCAGCTTCTCTCATTGTGTAATCTGCTTTATCAAGCAAGTATTTATTTATCTCACCCAAGCTTTTCGGAGCCATACCACCAGACACATTGGCAGAAGACGCCACAATTCCTCCAGGAAGTTTTATGCATATTTCTTCAACTATTTTAGATTTTGGATATCTTACTCCCACTCCACCCCAACTGTTTACCAAAATCTTTGGGACTCTTTCATTTGCGGGAATTATCAATGTTAAAGCGCCAGGCCAATGTTTTATCATTAATTCATTTGCCCTACCATCAACCAAACCATAGTTGCCTGCCTGATTAATATCCCCAATTAAAATAGCCGTTGGCTTCTCTTTTTCTCTTTCTTTCAATCTATAAAGTTTTTCCAGTCCTTGATCGCTTTCTATCCACGCCCCAATTCCCCAAACAGTATCTGTGGGAAATATGACCACCCCTCCACCTCTTAGAAAATCAACAGCTTTATCTATCATTTTTTTTCAATAAATCGTGTAACACCCTTAAAGGAAGCTCTACACACTTTCTTCTTGTGGGGCTTACTTCTATTCCCATTATTTCAACCAAATCATCTTCATCCATTTCTAGCACTTGATCCACACTCATTTTTTTAGACACAATTTCCTCAGTTAACATGCTGGCCGAAGCTGTAGTCATAGCACATCCAATTCCTTTAAAAGATATTTTCTCTATTTTTCCATCCTTCTCCAAAAGATACATCTCCAACATATCTCCACAACTAGCATTTGCTCCTCTTCCGGTAAGATTCGCTTCGTTAAAATCTCCAAAGTTTCTTGGGTTTTTGTAGTGATCAACTATAATTTCCTGATAAATATCATCCATGTCAATTTCCAAACACTTTCTTAACCCTCAGCAGTCCTTCAATCATCGTATCAACATCCTTCTTGTCATTGTATAAATAAAAGCTTGCCCTAGTTGTAGCCACCACAGACATTTTGCTATGCATTGGCATGGTGCAATGGTGTCCGCTCCTCACCGCAACACCTAATTCCCTATCAAGAATTTGAGCTACATCGTGCGCATGAGCATCACCAAAAGAAAAAGCCACAACTCCTCCTTTTTTATTTAAATCAACAGGTCCGTACGTTTGTAGTCCAGGAATATTTTTCAACTCACTTGAACAATACTCAACAAGATCTTTTTCATGTTCTCTGATTTCATCCATCCCTATCGATTCCAAATAATCTACAGCCGCAGATAAACCAACAGCCCCTGCCACATTCGGCGTTCCAGCATCAAACCTGTCAGGTAATTTTGCAAAACTAGATTCCTCAAAACCCACCTCTTCTATCATTCCTCCGCCATACAAAAACGGGCTCATTTCATCTATTCTTTCACCATTTATATAAAGACCCCCTATTCCCATTGGCGCCAACATCTTGTGTCCTGAAAAGGCATAAAAATCCACCCCCAAGTCAACCACATCAACCTTCATGTGTGGAGCGGATTGAGCTCCATCAATCAATACTTTCGCCCCAACTGACTTTGCTTTTTGGGCAATATCTTTTATAGGATTTATCGTTCCTAAAAAATTACTAACATGAACCAAAGTCACAAGTTTTGGTTTCATATTCAATTTATTTTCAAGACTCTTTAAATCTAACTCTCCATTTTCGTCTACACCCACAAACTCAAGTTTTGCTCCAATTTTTTTCGCCAAAACTTGCCAAGGAACAATGTTTGAATGATGCTCCATTTCAGTAGTCACAATTAAATCGTCTTTTTTTAAATTATTCTCTCCCCAAGCAAGAGCAACTAAATTAATAGCTTCTGTTGCATTCCTAACAAACACCATTTCATTAGAGTTATTAATTCCAAAAAAATCAGCAACCTTCTTCCTAGAGTCTGAATATAACTGCGTTGCTTCGTCACCTAAAACATGAATTCCTCTGTGAATGTTGGCATTGTGTTTTAAATAGTAGTTTGAAACAGCATCAATCACTTGTTTGGGTTTTTGACTAGTGGCCGCATTATCCAAATAAACTAACGGTTTACCATTAACCTCTCTTGATAATATTGGAAAGTCTTTTTTGATTTTTTGAGCATCCATTATAATAACAACCTCCTACTGATTACTGCTTATTTTATCCCAAACAGGCTGCAAAAACCCTTCTACTATCATTTCTTCAGCCTTCCTCCTTAAAATTCCTCTACTCATTAAATAAAAAGTTTGCTCGTCATCAATAGTTGCTACTGTTGCAGCATGAGAACATTTAACTTCATTTGCTTCAATCTCAAGATCTGGAATAGCAATTGCCTTTGCCTTGCTAGAAACCAACAAGACATTTTCATTCAAAAATGACTCTGTCTGCTGCGAGTTTTTCTCAACAATTATTTTCCCTCGAATATCTACCTCACCACTACCTCCCACCACAGCCTTTATTAAGGTGTCTGCTTTTGTATGCCTTGCTTCATGAACTATTTTTAAATCAACCTTCAAGCTATCATTTCCCTCAACCAAAAACCCTCCCAGTATTTCAACTTCAGCTCCATCTCCAACCAACCTCACCACATAATCTCCACCAC
>JBHPHI010000021.1:0-14758 GCA_042569595.1 Patescibacteria group bacterium | reverse complement strand
TTTTCTGATTATTTCTATGTTGTAACTTCCGCATAAGCCCTGGTCTGAAGAGATAACAAAAATAGCTGTTTTTCCTGTAGTTTTATCTTGAGTTTTTGATTTTGATAGCTGACTTTTTTTTACCCCGAGTTCTTTTTCTAATCTTTTAGTCCTTTCGAGCTCTAGCTCCCTTAAAATAACTGTGGCCTCATCAGCAAATCTTTTTGCTGCCAACACCAATTTTCTCAACCTCACCATTCGACCGGCTGCAATATGTTGTAAGCTTGTGGCAAACTCCCCAACACCTCTTACGGTGGTTTGTTCCTCTTTGATTTCTCGTATAGTTGCCATGTTAGGTTTTTAATACTTGCAATTGGTGTTGTCTGCTAAAATCTTGAAATAATTTATCAAGCATGGGGTTTAGTTTCTCTAAATCATTAACATTTATTGTCGCTTTTTTTAGCGATGAATAACTATGTGTGCGATAAAATTCGATAATATTTTTTTTAAATGTAAGTACATCCTCCATTTCCAGATGATCTAGCCTGCTGGATGTTGCAAGAGCCAAGTAGATTATTTCTTCATCCTCAGAAAGGTTTAGGCTTGATTCTTGAGATAAAACCTCTTTTATTCGCTTTCCTCTCTTTATGTCCCTAATAGTGTCCTCAGCTACCTCAGTGTTGATGGTTTCATAAGATTTTACCTCTTCGTATCTTGCTAGAGTGCGCCCGGTTAACTCTCCAATTTTTTGCAATAACTTACTTTGAACTTTTCCACCAATACGAGAAACTGATGTTCCTGAATTTACTGCTGGAAGTATTCCTTCGTTTAGTAGATTGTTGTCTAAATAAATGTGTCCGTCCGTAATAGACATGAGATTGGTAACTATGTAGTCTGACACGTCTCCTGACTGAGTTTCAGCAATAGGAAGTGCTGTAATCGATCCTCCCCCTTGCTCCTTGCTTAGCTTTGAGGCTCTCTCAAGCAGTCTTGAATGCAAAAAGAAAATATCTCCAGGATATGCGTCTCTTCCTGGAGAGCGTTTAAGTAATAATGAGACTTGTCTGTATGCTTTTGCTTGTTTTGATAAGTCATCATAAATTATTAATACGTCTTTTCCTTGATATGCAAAGTGTTCTGCGATAGCTGATCCAGCATAAGGAGCTATGTATTGCAGGGATGGCGGATCATCTGCTAGCGCTGCAACAAAAATTGTATAACTCATTGCCTCGCGTTCTTGTAATAACTGAAGTGCTGCTTTTGCTTTAGCGGTTTGAATGCCCACCCCAACATAAATACAAATAACTTTTTGGCCTTTTTGATTACTAATGATATCTAATAAAGTTCTACTCTTTCCTGTTTTTCTATCTCCAATCACTAACTCCCTTTGCCCTTTTCCTATAGGAATAGTGGCGTCTAAGACAACGATGCCTGTATGGAGAGCTTCTGTAACTGGCTCTCTATCCATAACTCCTGGAGATGGGAATTCTACATCCCTATAGACTTCAGCACTAATACTTCCTTTCCCATCTATTGGGCTTCCTAAAGGATTAACAACCCTTCCCAGCAACCCTTTTCCAGCGGGAATTTTTAATCTATTGCCCGTAGATCTAGCTTGATCTCCTCTTTTGATGTTTGAATAATCACCCAACACCACAGCTTCTACTCTCTCTTCTCTAACTCCCAAAATAAGTGCCTTTTCTATCGTTCCTTCTTGAGTCTTTATCTCAACCACTTCATCAATTGTTGCTTTGTCTAACCCTGATACGTGAATTATTCCATCCCCAACGTAAGTAACTTCTCCTATTTGAACAATTTTTGACTCGCCTATTCCTTTTGGAAAGGCAAAGTTGATGATTTCTGGAAAAGAAAGGTTTGATTTTCTTGATTTAATATCGAGGTCTATGGCTGACTCTGGTTTAAAAGTAACTTCAGGAACAATGTTGTCCAAGACTTCTTCGATTCTCTTTGGTTTTTTTGGCATATTATTGTCTAATATCAACTATCGCCAATATACGGCGCTATACTCATCCTAAACTAGGGAAAAATAATTTTAAAGTGTATCGAATTACAAATCGTCCTGAAAACCAACTATTTTTTCAGTTTCCGTAATAGATTTTAACCACTCCTTAGTAAAATGCCTAAACTTGCTTCTTAAGGATATATCAAAAATAAGATTTTCTACTCTAATTTGAGCCCCTCCTAATATTGAGGAGTTTATCTCATGATTAAGAACAGTTTTTTTACCAAATGATTTAGTAAGGTTGTTGGCTATGGCTCGTAAATCTTCTGGGCTTAGCTTTATTGCAGTTGTTATATTGACTATCTTTATGTCCTCCGTGGAAAGTTGAAACTCTTGAACAAAGTTGTCAAAATAATCAATTTGCCCTGATGAAAAAAGCCAAAAAGAATATTCAGCAAGTTGGTCTGAGAAAAAATCGTGTAAAGTGGGAATTTCTATGCTTTTTATGATGTAGAGAAGTTGATTCTTTTTTTGGTTATCTGTAAGAGTGTCGTCGTTGATAATTTCATTGGAGTGAATCTTAAACCCCCTGTTGTTTGAAAGTTTTTCTAAAGCATCAGAGATTTTTTTTAAAGTTTCTGTGGTGTAAATGTTTTTTATCAACTCTTTTGCAAGTTGTGTGCTGCCCTTCATGACTGTTCTTTCTTGATTTTGACTTCTTTAAGAGCTTTGACTATTAGTTTTTTATGGGTTATTGGATCCAACTTCATTTCGACTACTTTTTCTGTAACTGCGACAACTAGTTTTATAAGGTTTTTTTCGATTTCTTTTTGTCTTTGAAGTCTGTATTCTTCTAGTTCGTCTTCAGCTCGTTGGAAGAGATTTTCAATTTCAGTTTTTGCCGAAGCTATAACTTCTCTTCTCTCATCCTTTGCGTCTTGAATAATTTGTTCGTACTCGTTGTGTGCCTTGCTTTCGAATTCTTCAGCAGCTTTTTGAACTCTCTTGACTATTTCAACGGCTTTAATTACTTTTTCATTGGCTTTCTTAGAAGCTGAGCTCTTATGTCTTTCAACTTGATTCTTGGCTGAGCTTAGGAACCGCTCAAGTTCTGATTCATGTTTTTTTGATCGTCTAATAAAATACAATACCAATATAACTATGTAGAAGATTGTTGTGGCGTATATGATCCAAAGACTATTCATGGGCAGTTTTCATAACTAGATTACTGGACTTCAAGTCCAGCTTTATTTAGCTTAGCAACTCGGGGGCGTTTAATCAACGATGGTGTTTTAGCGTAGTATAAGAAAAGAGGCATAAACTGCTAGTCCTGCAGCAGCTATGAAGGCAATAATACTAAGATAAAGATTTATTTTAAGCTTTCTTTTTGCAAAAGGATTTCTCCCGATTGCCTCCAGACCTTTGCTTGCCATAAGGCCCCCCCCAATACTAGCCCCTAACACTCCAATTCCTGCAGCTAGTCCTGCTGATAAATATCTAAATATTGTGTACTTGTTGGCATCTTTTAGTTGAAACAGTTCCTTGAGTTTTGCGGATATAGAAGATCCTAAAATATCTCCAAATCCCTCTCCAGCTCCAAGGCTGAATAAGTCTTTGGCGTCTGGTTCGCCAGTAACTTCAAAAATATTACTCACACCCACCATCCCATCACCTGCTACAGAAATACTAACTTCTTCACTTCCAGCTTGAATAACTGCTTGAACGTACCAAATTCCGTCTTCGTTAGGTTGGATTACTTCAGGATCAATAGTGCCAGTCGTATCAGCAATAACTAATGGACCTTGATAGTCAGTTATAAATTCATTTAAAGAATCTTTAGCCGCGATAGAAATTGTGAACGGCTCGCCAACTCTTTGTGGACTTTCTATTGGTTCTATTACTAACCTTCTATTTAGTCCGGTTCCAACACTTCCAACTATTTTAGCTATACGAACAACATCTCCTTGCTGAGCTGTAACAGTGATTGTTCCTATGCCTGTTTCAGAGGCAGTAAGTAAAACGCTATTTACTCCTGTTTGAGTAATGGTGCCCAAGTCACCTGAAACCTCGAATGTGAAATTTACTCCTTGTGAAATTGAATTACCCAAAGCATCCACTGCTTCTGCAATGATGGGAATTTGTGCATCTTTTAATGCGGAAATGACAGATGGGTCAACATATATATCATTTAAGATCCCTGCTGGGTAAGCTGATGGAGATGCCGTTGGTGTCGGGCTAGGTGTTGCTCCGACTGTTGACTCAGAACCGTCTCCAGAACCAGTACCTGCAATAACGGTAACGCTGGCTGTTGACCCCCTACTTAAGGCTTCGGCTTTGACTGTGTTTAGAAATATACCCGAAACAGTATTGGCATAAAAAATTCCAGTGTTGTCGATATAACCACCGTCATTAACTACACTCCATGTTGGAGTAATTGCTATTGAATTTTGATATTGATCAAGTCCTGTGGCTGTGAAGGCCATAAACCCTCCAAGTGGAATAACTGCAACTGGAGGAGAAATATTTATACTCTGAAGCGCCCCTGCTGCAGCATTGGCATAAAAAATAATGCTGTTTGTGATCCCTGAAGTTAGGGTTGCCGTAACTTGATATGGTCCAGTTTTTCTCCCTAAAGTTAAAATTGTTTGGGATTGTCCTGATGAATCGGTGGTTCCGGCATAAGAACTAAGGCTTTGTCCCGTAGATCCAGATGGGTAACTACTAATGGCAAAGTTAACCCCTATTCCACTTAGAGCATTATTAAATGGGTCTGAAGCTTTGATTGTGTATGCCTGAGATAAGGCCTGCTGAACTTCTCCTACCTGATTATTTCCGCTTAATATTGTTAAAAATTTTATTCTGGAGTCTGGATCAACAACAAAACTTGAGGAAGTTCCTGTCGCTGTAAGATATGCTGCAGTGATTTCTACACTACTTCCTGTCTGAGTAATATAAACATCTCCTGACCAAATACCACTTACAAAATTTCCAGTAGTATTTGGGTAAATCGTACTTGTTGTATCAGATAAAGTTGCAGTATCTGTAAATGATGTAAGGGTGCTGTGGCCAGAATCCTCGGCTATGATGGTAATTTTAAAAGGAATGCCTGCGGTTTTGTTTGCTCCAGATTCTAAATTTACATGGAAGTGGTCTGGGGTTTGGGCATGCACAGGAGAGGCTGTCTTCAAATAAAAAAGCAAAAGCGGTATAGTAAAAAGGATGTGTAGAAGCCAGTTTTTTCTCATATATTTATCTTTACCATCTTACAATTTGACATAATAGTAAGCAAACAAATCATGATTTTTATTAACGAAAAAAACATTGTACAAAAAGAATCCCTAAGAGTATATGTCCTAGGGCAACTTGAAAAAAATAAAAATCTACTTTCTTCTTTATTAGACAATTCTTTCTGGCAGGACCTGCATAATTCTATTGGGTCTTTAGACGAAGGAGGGTTAAAAGAAAGATCTAGGAAAGCAGAGTCTCAGGCTATTTCTTTGCCTAGTTTTATAGAGTCATATGTAAAAACAGCGCTTGATTCACCTGAAAGATTTGATTTGTTTGTGAAAATAAAAGCTTCCGAACTTGAGGGTGATGATCAAGAATACAATTATTTTTGGGCTCTTCAAATACGACATGACCAGGTTCTAGCCTTAGTAAGGGCAATTGAAGATGTAGTAGGTGTGGTTTTAGAACTTGTAAAGAAATCACCAAATGAGGCTTTAAATAATAATGATTTTTTAAGTTTGGCTGAATCATCAATCGAAGATCGAGTATACGTAGAGGCGGAAAAGGTATATAAAGAACGCAATAAGTCTTCAGAATAAAATGAGATACAACACAAACTTTAGAGATGAGATTGTAGCCACGGCTTTGCTGATGGGGTTAGTTATTACTGGATCATTTTTCATGGCATATAGGTCTGTAAAAAAACCCGCTACAAAATCTTTAAATATTGAGGGTGAGGAGCAGGTTTTGGGAGATACTGATGAAGAAAAAATAAAAGAGATCGTAAATGAAATGTTGTCTACTCCTACCCCACAACCAATGCAGCCCACTAATCAAGTAGTTCAAACTTATCAACCAAATAATTCTACTTCGTCTGCAGATATTACAACTCCACCATACAGCACAAATGTTATTGAACAGCCTTACGGAGCTAGTGGAGAATATGACAATACAGACTATAGACTTACAATATTTAATCCTCGCTTAATTATAAGTTCTAGTAGAACATTTAGGGTTGACGTCATTCTCGCAAATAAATCGGTTGAAGAGGGTCTTAAAAATAGATTATCAGCTACTATTATCAAGGAGGGATCAGTGATAGCGGAGTCTGCTCCATTTTCTTTGAGTGAGTCTACAACAGTGCTTCCTGGAGAACAGATAACGTTTACCTCAACCATTAGTTTAATAAGTGGAACTGATGTGACGAGGGTAATATACTCCCCCTTAATTGAAGGACTTCCAGAAACCACACATGATTTGTAAAAAGAATACAAATTAACATCATTTTCACGGATCTTCCTTTAACGTCGGTAAATTCCATTTGACTTGGGGTTTTTTAGAAGATTATTATAGATTTAAGGCTTTTATTTGGCCGGTTTGTTGTTGTGAAATTATGAATAAAGATAAATTGCCAGTTTTAATGTTTGGATGGGAACTACCCCCTCATAATACGGGTGGTCTTGGCGTGGCTTGCTATGGCCTAGCAAAAGGCCTTTCTCAAGAAGGAGCAAAAATCTCTTTTGCTCTACCAAGAAAACTTCCAACAGACGCGCCTTTTATGGATCTACTTTCTCATGATTTGGAAAATGTAAAAATAACTGCGATTAATTCCCTTCTTCAGGCTTATTTTAATAAAACTACATACTCAAAATTGAGAAAGGCCTCAAATATGCAGCTTTATGGTAGGACTATTTATGAAGAAGCAATTCGCTTCTCTGAGATGGCTAATGAGTGGTCGGAAAGACAAGATCACAATATAATTCATGCTCATGACTGGATGTCATATCCTGCCGCAATGAAGGCAAATAAAAAATCTGGAAAACCTTGGGTGGCTCATATACATGCAACTGAATATGACAGAACAGGAGGAAGCGTAAATCCTGTTATCGCTGAAACAGAGTATGCGGGATTGAATAATGCGAGTAGGGTAATTGCAGTTTCAAACTACACAAAGGAGATAGTCCATAAAAAATATAGTATTGCTAGTGACAAGATTGATGTAGTTCATAATGGCATTGATTTGAGTGAGTTTTCTCCTAGAACAATTCGTAGACTATTCCCAAATGACAATATTGTCTTATTTGTTGGAAGACTGACCTTTCAAAAAGGTGTTGATTATCTACTGAAAGCAGCTCAAAGGGTGTTGGAATATCAGCCAAATACAATATTTTTGGTTGTTGGCACTGGAGACATGGAACAGCAATTAATTATGGATTCTGCATATATGGGTATCGGAGGTAGGGTTTTGTTTCCAGGATTCATTACTGGACAAAAACTTAAGGATCTATATCAAATGGCAGACGTATTTGTAATGCCCTCTGTTTCAGAGCCTTATGGAATTGTGGCTCTTGAATCTATCGCAGCTGGCACTCCTGCAGTTATTTCGAAACAATCGGGAGTAGCAGAGACCCTGTCCAATGTAATGAGTGTTGATTTTTGGGACATTCATAAAATGAGCTCGATGATTTTGTCTGCCTTAGAGTACCCTGTGTTTTCGGCAGAAATGACACGCCTTGCGAGAGAAGAAGCTCTGAAACTAACCTGGAGAGTGGCTGCCCAAAAAACCATGAGAGTGTATAACAAAATTTTGAGTTAGTTTATGGCAGCAATAGTTTTTTATTTTCATGTTCATCAACCATATCGGGTGAAGGATTACTCGATTTTTTCTATTGGTGATGATGGTCGTTATTTTTCTGACCCTGGTTTAGAGCGACTAGATAATGAAAAAATCCTTAAAAAAGTAGCGAAAAAATGCTATTTACCAATGAATCAATTGTTGTATGACCTTGTCCAGTCTCACGATGATTTTAAAGTTTCTTTTTCAATTTCTGGAGTGGTTTTGGATCAATTTGAACAATTTGCTCCTGAGGTTTTAGACAGCTTTAAGAGATTGGTGAGCACTGGGAAAGTTGAACTAGTAAATGAAACTTATTATCACAGCCTTTCTTTTATGTTTTCCCCTGAAGAATTTAAAGACCAGGTGTTTATGCATAAACAAAAACTTAAAGATATTTTTTCATATGAAACAGTTTCATTTCGAAATACTGAGTTGATATATAACAATTCTTTGGCTTCCGTGATTGAATCTCTGGGTTTTAATACTATTTTGGCCGAAGGAGTTGAAAGGTATTTGGGATGGAGATCTCCTAATTTTGTTTATCGGCCAATCGGGACTGAAAAAATTCGTTTGCTTTTGAAAAACTATAAACTTTCTGATGATATAGCTTTTAGATTTTCCTCTAGAGACTGGGACGGCTGGCCTTTAACAGCCGAAAAGTATGCAAGTTGGATATCTGCGGTAAATGGGAATGGAAGTGTTGTTAATTTATTTATGGACTATGAAACATTTGGGGAACATCAGTGGGAAGACACAGGAATATTTGATTTCATGAGACAACTACCACATGAAATAAAAAAACATCCGGACAATACATTTATGACTGTTTCCGAAGCAGCGCATGCATTCCCAGCTATGGATACTATCGATATGCCAGACTTAACTTCTTGGGCTGATGTTGAGAGGGATTTGTCCGCTTGGATGTCAAACCCTATGCAGTTATCTGCATTAGATAATCTTTATGGATTAGAGAAAAAGATTAAAAAATCTGCAGACCCAGGTCTTCTTGAGAGATGGAGAAAATTATCTGTAAGTGATCATTTTTATTATATGTGTACAAAATGGTTTGCTGATGGCGATGTTCATAAGTATTTTTCTCCAAATGAAAGCCCTTATGAGGCCTATCAACATTTCATGACCATATTGCATGACCTGCGACAAAGGGTATATGCTAGTTCAGAAGAAAGAAGTACTGTCCATGCATAATTTTGTTAGAAATACTCAATATTTGTCACCAAAGTGGCGAGCATATGTAACTCCGCGCAATAAAGCTTTTTTGTTTTCGAATGGCTTGTCTGTAAAAAATTTATGGGAGCTTAAACAAGCATTTTTGGCTTTTACCGAGGACGTTATAAATGTCCATATTGGAGATGGCAGCAACCATATTGCAGACTGGGTAGAGCATGTTGTTGGAGATAAGGATTTGGCAGATGAGCTTCGAAATTACTCTCACAGGTGGGGGTTGATAGTTGCTCTTGAAAGACAAATGATGAGAACCTTGAATTTACCTGACTATGTTGCAAAGAGATGGTTAAGAGAGGTAACCAGTCCTTTTTCTTTCTCCAATGGTGTTGAGATTAGATCGATAAATGACTTAAAGGAGTCGATTGACTCTTTGCCAGAAGATGTGCTGAAGTTTCACTATGAGAGACATCCAAATGATTTGTCGGTTTGGTTGTCTGATGTCGTGGGGGACTACTATTTGGCTGAGTCCTTGGAGGAAGTAAACAGCAAAGAACAAGTTTCTTGGATAATCTCTGACCACCTAGAAATGCTTGAGGAGGCTGTTAGTTAAATTTCACGGTAAAAATGTGTGATTGTCCAGGGTCTAGTTTAATTATCATCTCTCGTCCTTCTCTTTGATATTTTTCCTTAGTTAATTCATCTGTTATGGTAAATTCTCTATCGTACTCCTCTGGAAGATATAAAGTTGTAGGACCAGCTTGACTGTGTACATCCATGTTTATTGCAACAATAACACGATGTTTTCGGTGTTTTCTCTCAAATGAAAAAATTTGAGTATCGTGACTGAGCCCCTGATTTGAGTGTATGTAGCTGTAATTTCCTTTTTGAAGAGCTACGAGCCTTCTTCTGATGTGGTTTACTTTAGATATATATCTTTTCAAGTCGATGTCTTTTTCCCAATTAATTGCTCCATAACTCCATATATTAATTGGCTCCCATTCAATTTTCTCAAAACCATTAAAAATCAGAGGCATGCCTGGAACACAGGCTGACAACAACCATCTTGACTGGTTAGCCAATAGGGCTTTTTCCTCTGACAGATCTTCTCCCAACACCTTCCTTGGCGACCTGTCGAAATCATGACTGTCGGGAAAAATAAACCATTTTGATCCAGGGGGGTATGCAGAATCTGAAATGTTATAAATATGATCTAAGTATCCTTTTATTGTTTCTGGGGTTTTTAATTTGTGAGAATAATCTCCATATACTGCTGTAAACCCTGATTGTTGTAGTGATTCTAGGTCGCTAGTGTAACTTTCAGCGATAAATACTACATCCCCAGACAAATTATTATTATCTTTTCTGGACTCACTCCTGGATTCCTGAATGCATTGCCTCCAAAAATCTGGTGGAACTCTGTATGCTACATCACACCTAAACCCATCCACTCCAAAGTGTTTAATCCAATATTTTGGAATAGATTTAAAGTATTCATACATCTCATCTAACGATGAATTTGGGGGGGGTTGATTTGGACCTTCTGGAATTTTATATTCCCAGTTTAATTGAGCGCAGTCTTCCCACCATGTGCCATGATCGTATGGGCAAAATGTATGCCTAGCATCTCCCCAAGGCTTTCCTTGCTTCAGGTCTTCTGGATATAAATATGGATCATCTAAGGAATTTATATTTTCTTTATATAAGTACCACTCAGGTTTGATGCGCTGAAAGACGAAATCGTGAGCAGTGTGGTTGAACACTAAGTCCATAACTACATACATCTTTCTATCGTGAGCAGCTTTAATAAGGTCTTTAAATTCTTGTTGAGGGTTGGACATTAAGTGTTTGCCTGTATCCTTGTCGTACGTTAGTTCTGGATCTATTGATTTATAGTCTTTTATTGAATATGGACTACCAGGCTGCAGGTAGGGGGGGAGTTGGTCGAGCATGTTGTACCCTCTATAAATATCTCCAATTGTATGAATAGGATTAAAATATAAGGTATTTATACCCATGGATTTTAAAACGTCTAAGTGATCTTTTACGTCGTCGAAGGTGCCTCCCTCTCCTGGCAATACTGACTCTTTTGAGCTGATTGTTTTTGTTTTTAACTCCTCTTCTCCGATTCCTTCTTTTTTGTAAATATTTGGTTTTCGATCAACCTTTTCCTTAATTTTTCCCTTAAAAAACCTAACAAAAACACTGTATACGATTGCATCGGTTATCCAACTAGGATCTACTTGAATTTCCCCTGAAAATTCCTGATCATTTATATTTGCTTGCTTCCATTCATTTTCTTTTTGTGGTTTATGTTTAATGCTCCACTGAAAAAAACCAGTTTTTTCTATCGGGATCTTAAGTGAGAGGTTTTTTTCACTTTCTAAAAATAAATACTCCTTAAACTTTCCACTAATGTCTGAAGCTAGGATTGCTTCGTTTCCATTAAAATAATCTTTATCGAGTTCAAAATGGAGAATTTCTCCTTGAATGTATTTTGAGAGTGATTGTGGTTTAGGATGGTTCATTTTCTTGTCTTGCTATTAGCGCTGCTCCGATAAGAGCTGCATTTGGAAGTTCTTTTTTTACAATAATTGTCTTTTGAATGGAGTTAATCTCATGTTTTCTAACTGTCCTTTTCAGTTTACTGAAAACTCCTTCTTCAATTTGACTAAGTCCGCCACCAATTATGATTATTTCTGGATTCATCATATCTATGCTTGCGGCAATTATTTCTGCTAAATACTCAACAGCTTGATCGATTAAAGCTATGGCTATTGCTTCTTTTGAATTTACAATATCTTGAACGGAGGCGTTTTCTATTTCCCCTCCCATCTCTTTGTATTGATTTTGAATGGCAGACCCAGAAGCGTATATTTCGAGACAGTTTGATTTTCCACAACCGCAGGTAATAGATTGGTTTGATGTCGTGATTGGTATATGACCTATTTCTCCTGCAGCTCCAGCACCCTCAAAAAGCTTTTGATCTATTACGATGCCTGATCCTATTCCTGTTCCCCACGTTATTCCAAAAACTGTACTGTAATTTCTTCCCGCACCCATTACTGCTTCCCCTAGCGCAAAACAATTTGCATCGTTTTCAAGAAAGATGGGTAGCTCAAAATGTTTCTCTAGCTCTAGCTTCAAGTTTTTTTGACTTAGAAAAGGAAGGCTTCCTCCTGAAAACCTAACTATCCCTGATTGGCTGATTATTCCTGGTAAAGCAATTGAAATTGCATGGGCGCTTGGGTTATTTTCTAAATGAGTATTAATAACGCTTTTTATTTGATTTGTGAAATCTTGAAAGCTGTTTTTATTTGTGGGCTGTTTGTCTGTGTTGTTAATTTCAAACTCATCATTTACAACGGCTGATTCTATTTTTGATGCTCCGATATCCAGGGAAATTACACTTCTTGAATTTCTTATTGAAAATATTTTCATTGATTTGTCAGAGATGTTGAAAGTTTCGTTTTTTTTGTCTGACAGTATTTCAATATAGTGATGTGCCAACCTTTCCATTTGTCCATTGATTAGTCCATTAAAAATCAATGCAGACCCAGGTTGTTTGAGGATTTTTTGCAAGAGCTCATTTAAATGATTCTCAGCGCCTTTTGGCAATCCATCATCATGGTTGGATAAATAATTTACAAGATGGTCTCTTATGTCTGTTCTTGACTTTATGTAAGAAAGATGATCATTGAGATATGATTCTGGCTTATTGTTTTCATATACTTTTTTGATGTTTTCATACAAGGCAGCATGATAAACTCCATCAAACCCCAACCTAATCATTTCTTTTGTTAAATTTAAATCAAAAATTGAATTTGAATATGCTTCAGCAATAAATATTAAGTTTCTGTATTCTGACTTTAGTTTTTGAATGGTGCTTGACCAAAAATCTCCTGGAATCAAATGAGCCATGTCGCACCTAAATCCATCAACCCCCCAATCTATTATGGTTTCAAGTACTTGTATGATTTCTTCTCTAAGTTCTTGATTTGAGTAGTCTAGCTTACAAACATCTTGGGAAAATTCTGTAATAATCTTTCCATTTTTTTGAAGATAATATTTTGGATGATCTTTTATCCATGGGTGCGTTGTTCCTGTGTGGTTTGGCACAAAATCTACAATTATATGAAAACCTTTTGATTTTAGAAGTGAAATTAACTCTCTAAATTCGTTTGTTGTTCCAAGCTTTGGATTTGTTGATTTGTGGTTGGATATTGCAAATACTGAAGGGCATCGATTTGGTGCGGTGTTTAAATTCTGACCCTCTTCTTCGGACACAATTATTGGTCCTTGGTTGTCAAAAATTCCAAGCAAGTAAATTGTATTGACGCCAATTTTTTTTAGATTTTCAAAAGGAATGTTTTTTAACCTGTTAAAAACTTGACCCTCGTGATCTATGATATTTGCAGACTCCCATCTTCCAACAAAAACCTGATAAATGATTGAATTAGCAATCCAAGAGTCTGTTTGGGCAGTCATAAAATGGTGTATAGTAATTTTAGTCTATTACTTAGTTTAAAGGTTATGAAAGATAAGCTCAATTCCTTGTTAAGAAAAGATGTTCTTTGGGCAGTCTTGCTTGCGGTTGGTTTTTTGGTTTTCTTTGTAATTAATCAACCCATTGATATTGTTTCTTATGGATCCTCTGATGATTTTGTTCGGTTGGGGTATTTGGGAGGAAATTATAAATCTGTTCATTTTTCAGTTTTGTTAAAAATAGTAAATTTATTTACTGTCATGGGCTTTGGTTCTTCAGTAGTTGGTAGGGGGTATTTTATTGCAAGCATATTTGGTTCTTTGTGTTTGGGTTTTGTGTATTTATTAATTTCTAAGATTACCTCATTAAACAAATATAAAGGTGAAACATATGTTTTGTGGCTTTCGAAGGTTGCTAGCGTTATTCTCTTAGGATTTTCGTATGAATTTGTCACTCAATCGCTAGTTCTTGAAAGGTATATTTTTGTAGCTTTTTTATTAGCTATGTATATGTATCTTTTTTTGACTAGCTTGGGTCAAAAGATTCATTCCTATGTCCCAATTGTTCTTTATTTATTACTAGGATTGGGCATTTCGATGCATTGGATATTTATTCCATTATTTATATATAGTTTTTTCATTTTATATACAAAGAAGTCTTGGTCTATTAAACTTCTTGTGATAAATATATTTATCGTGCTTGGCGTGTTGTTTCTGACTTTATTGTCAAATACATATTTTTCTTTTCCAAATACTTCTCACTCCTACTCAAAATCTATTAGTCTTTCTGAGTCGATCCATGATTATAAATCCTCCTATTTATCAGATGGTTTTTCAAGAGAACTTAAATTAAATCCTAAAGGAGTAAGAAGATTTCTTCCAAAAATATATTTAGGTTTTATAAAATCTTTTGGATATTCAGGTTTAGTGTTGTTCGTCTTGGGAAGCTATATTGTTTTAAAAAGAAAAAAAGTATCGAAATACATTAAACATTTACAGGTTTTTCTTGTTACAACTATTTTAACTTTCGGAACGGTAATGCCTATGGGACAAAGCTCTCAGATTGATAGAAATATTATGCTTTCTGGAGTTTTAGTTTATATTGTTTGTACTATTTTTATTTGTGTTGGATTGAACGAATTGTTGAATAGGATTCAAAAAGGCTTAGCCGTAATTCACTCAAAAAAAACTTCGATGATCGTGGTCACGATTCTAGGAAGCTTAATATTAATAACTCCACTTTTAAAACTGAATGAATCGACTTCATTTGAAAAAGACTCCGGACATTTTTCTAGAGAACTACT
>JBHPHI010000020.1:0-16806 GCA_042569595.1 Patescibacteria group bacterium | reverse complement strand
GTGTGCAGTTAGTTGCTTCTGAAGACAATGGCGACTTTATACCGGGTACTTTGCGAATTGGAATTTTGGATGAAAATGGAGATTTGGTGAAAACTATGCAGGGAGGTTTTGCAGGAGATGCAAATCTTGTAGTAGAGTGGAGAGATGGAGAGATGTTGGCATTACTTGATGGAGATGTAATTGAGTTTGATCATGAATTAGTAGTTCCTGAGCCAACTTTGGAGACACCTCCAACTGCTGTCCCAACAGAGCCGGCAGAAATACCTCCAGTGATTACAGAGTTGAATCCAAATGATGCGGGAAATAGGTATTTAGCTGGAGTGGAGTGTGCTTCGAATGAGGGGGTTGAGAATTTTGCTGAAGTCGAAGCTCCTGCCGCAAATATGGAGTGGTTGAGTCCTGCAAATTTACCCTTTACCATATTGAGAATAAGTGGAAATCCATGTCATGTGGAATATGTTCAAACGGGAGCCTCTGAGACGGCAGTAGTATATATTAAGGTGGATGGAGTAGATGAACCAATTGGAATTAATTGGGGACCATCTTTTGCAAACAATGCTGAGCGATTCATGCCTTACATTCCTTTTATTTATACAGATGCTGATGGGGGAGCAATTTATGCAGAGCAGGATAGAGCAGGAATAGAAGGGTTGATAAGTGACCAAGCTATGACTTTTGACTTAGTAGTTGCCCTTACAGACCCTGGTTTTAGTTTTTCTGGCTATGAAGATGAGTATGAGCAGGCAAAAATTGACATAGGTGGTCAAACTAACTGGGAATGGTGGAAAGAGTTTATTGATAATACTTATCCAGCAATTTATGCGGATGAACTATTAAGTTCTGGGTTTACATCTTTAAGTGATGTGGAAAAACTACAAAGGTTGATGCAGATGTCTGGGGGAAGTGAGCAGTATAATCGAGGATTGAATCTATACAGAGCCTCTACTGGTGATTTGCCACCACTTTCTGGTGAATAATTTTCTGTCGTATTGAGAGTTTGTTTGAGATTTGCTAATCTGATTTAGATGAGTAAAAATCTTAAGAAGTGGTTATTGTATTTTTCTGTACTTTTTTTGGTATTGTTAATGGGATATTTTCTTTTTGCTCTTTTTGGACCCCAAAGACAGGCACATGAAAGGCAGATTCCACTTTCAAATGACGCAAATGCATGGGAGAGGGTGGCATACAACATAGAACGGGACACAATAAGTATTAAGAAAATATTTAATTTAGGAGAAGAAAAAGTAGTTTCTGATCCAAATCCAAACAATTATACACCTCAAGAATATGTCAACGAAGTTCCTCAAACTGATGCAAGTGTTAAAAGTATTCAGATAAGAGGTGTTTTGGAGGGTTGGAATGAGGATGAAATGGTGGTTGGAGTAGTGGACAAAAAGCATGTTGTGTTAATTGATGAACCTTTGAGGGTGAGATGTGTTCCAGAAACGCTCCCTGTTTATGGAGGTGGAGAAGTATCATCTAGGATGGCTTTTATAGACTTTTCTCAAGATGACAGTATTGGAGAAGAATTGGAACTTACTGACATCTATAATTTGTTTGCTGTGGGTGATGATGTGATTGTTTTGGGAGAAGAAATAGTGTCTCTGGGTGGAGTAATAGATCCTAGTTTGCTGGTTGGGTTTGGGTGTAGATTGAGTGTACCAGACCCACTGTTTGGCGGAGGACTAAATGATTAAAAGAATTATTATTGCACTGTTTTTGATTTTTGGTTTGTTTTTTTCTTTTTCTACAGAAGCAGATGCAGCTTATTATTGTGGTTGTCCTGCTGGCACATGTTGTGGGGACGACAATAATCCATCTACCAATAATACAAGTCAAAGTGGGGCTTGCACCTCAACTCCAACGTATTGTGATTGCTACGAAACGATATGTTCTACGGTAGAAGGGGTTTGTTCAGGAGGGTGGAGTACTGTGTATGATGATTGCAAGTGGTCTGGTGGTGTCTTTTGTACTGATTATGACCCAGGTTGTACCTGGTCTTGTGACGCAACATTGGCATGTAACGGCACCATATCAGGGAGTAGTATCTATGCTTGTGATATAGATAATGGAGCTTGTGAGTGTAATACAGATGATGAATTTGTTGACTGTGGAGATAGTGAGTGGTTTGATGTGGGTTGGGATGGTGTAGCAGATGGTGTTGGCGGTTGCTGTAGTGGTGGGGGAAGTGATCCTACTCCTACCCCACAACCTGATGATCCAGATGATCCTGATCCAGGAGATCCTACTCCTACTCCCACACCAATAAATTATTATACTGTTAGTGGGACTGTATATGAGGGTAGCGGTAGTTTATCTGGGGGATTGTGTAGTGGTTCTGGTGTGCCTGTGGAGCCTGGCTCTTCTGCATTGGTTGGGATATCGGGGTATGGAAGTTCTGATATAGCTGCTGATGGAACCTATTCTATTTCTAATGTGGCAGAGGGCACAAGAGTGGCAAGCACAAGCCTGATGGATTCCCAGTATCTTTGCGACTGTCCGGGTGGATGTGCGCAAAGCATTAGTGTAGGTGGAGATATGACAGTTGATTTCTACCTAACTACTACTCAGATAGGCTGGTTTCAAACTATTGGGGGAGATGTGGGGGTAAATGGGGGATATGTTTATAATGACATTCCTGCTACCTGCTCTGGTTTATGTCTGCCATACTTATCCTTACTTGATCTTTCTGCAACAACTGATTCTTCTGGAGTAGTAACAACTTCTTCCGCTGGCGGCCATTATGTTGACATAAACTTTGGAGAAGGATCTTCTTATGTAGCTTTGTCGGAATATAGAACAACCAACAGGCGTGAAGGATATGAATATTTCTATAGACTTTTTGAGTTGGGTCTTGCGCCGACTGATGATTTTGTGGATGCCGCGAATGTTGGATATCCTTCCTCTGGTCCTAGTAATGGGAGAGCATATTATTCAGATGAGTCTATAGTGATAAATAGCGACTGGGATCTACTTCCCGGAGATAGTATTGTAGTGTTTGTGGATGGGGATATTCGAGTTCAATCTCAAATAATAACTGATGTGGGTGAGTTTGTGGCATTTATTGCATCTGGAGATATTATTTTTGATCCATCTGTTGGAACAACTGAGGCAGGATTGTCTGGGTTAGTGCAGGGAGTGTTTGTTGCAAACGGGCAAATAATAGTGGAAGCTGCAGCAACTAAGTTTGTGGGAGAAGGCACTTTTGTTGGGTGGGGTGGAGTGGATTTAAGTCGAGATTATGGTGATGCAACGAATAACCTTTATCCAGCTGAATTGTTTATATACAGACCTGATTTTGTAACTAATGCACCGGCTAGAATGAAGAGACCAGTGATAAGATGGCAAGAAGTAGCTCCCTAGCTATGAATAAATTTCTGACATATTTTTCCAGGAAAAAATCGAAAGGACTAACAATGATAGAGCTTTTGATTGTGGTGGTGATTTTGGCTGTTTTGATAATGATATTGATGTGGGCCATGAGGGGGCAAACATATAAAGCAAGAGATGCAAAGAGAAAAGCAGACCTTGATGCGTATGAAAAGACTTTTGAGCAATATTTTAACGATAAAGACAGGTATCCATTGCAAGGTGATTTGGATAATTGTGGCACTTCAGATCTGGATCCATATTTAAACAAAGTTTTGTGCGATCCTGTGTTGGAGGAGCCATATGACCACATAACGGATGATGATGGCACATATTATGCTATTTGTACTGATCTTGAAAATGATAGTGATCCTGATATTGAGAATGGTGGCTGCTTGAATGGGTGTGGCACAGATGGGGATTATGACTATTGTGTGACGGTTGGGATATCTATATCTGATCTTGGTGGATCTCTTGGTGGAGGAGGAGGTGGAGGAGTGGATCTTTATCCTGGGCCATACGCATGTGATCCGAATGGGATATGTAATAACTATGGCATTCCAAATGCTCAACTGTATTGCCCAAGATCATGGGTTGAAAATGACTGTCAGAACCTGTGCGGAATTCCAGCAAATAGATGTAGTCAGTAGTGTCGGATATAAAATTTCATTTTGATTTTTAAATATATTACTTTGTTGTTCGTCCAAGAAAGTAACCAAAGAAAGACGAACAGACTCAACTTTTTTCACAAGTTTCGTGATGTGATTGTTTTTTTGTGATTTAATTAAACCTATGAGAAAAAGAGGATTTACGTTGGTGGAGTTGTTGGTGGTGATAGGGATACTGGGTGTACTGGCGGCTTTGTTGGTGGCAAATGTTTCTTCAGGAAGATCTAGAGCTAGAGATACATCAAGAAAATCTGATTTTGAAAACATAAAGAAGGCTTTGAGAATTTATTACAATGATTTTCAACAATATCCAGCTGATGATAGTAGTGGAAATATCTTGGGTTGCGTGGATGGAGTCACTGTTTGTGGATGGGGAAGTGAGTTTGAAGCAAATGGAAATAGATATATGAAAGAATTACCTACTGATCCGGTAAATGGAGGGAGTAATGTATATTCTTATATACAAACAAATGGTGGGGAGGGATTTGAGCTGTCTACGTACTTGGAAAATAACAGTGATGAGGATGATGGAAAATCGCAACTTAGGTGTGGTGTGATAGCGGACATTGCAAACAAAACAGAGCAGCTGTACGTGACTTGTGAGATTTAGAGCCTTCTCTATATAAAAGGCTGTAATTTTAAGCACTTTTTGTTGGTGGGAAATGAGGTGTTGTTGTTTTTTACTGCCAAAGATTTACAAAAAAGTCCCGGTTTTTGGCCGGGACTTATGTTTTGTAGATCTTCTTCGCTTTATTGTTCTGGGTTTGGCTCTGGAGCTTCTTGGGTTTGGGTTTGAACATCTACCTCAGTGTTGTTTGGTCCAGAGTCTTCTGGGAGCTCAATTGGTTCTTGAATTGGTTCTGGTAGAGGTTGGGGTTCATTTAATTGTCCCTGAGCTGGAGCTTCTTCTCCTTCTGGAGCATCAATGTTTAGGATTTGTCTCAAGCTTTCTAATTCCTCCTGAGCTCTGGTAGCATCAGCTGAATCTGGTTCGACCAAAGATACTGCTACCTGCATGTTGGCTAGAGCATTTTGAAGCTCTCCCTTTTCTTTATATGCAGCTGACAGGTTGTAGTATGCGTTGGCCCAGTCAGGCTTTAACTCTGTAGCTTGTTGGAAGAGTCTTATGGCCTGGTCCATCTGTCCTAGTCTGTAGTAGATGCCGCCTAACTCAAGTCTTAGTCTTGGGTTGAGTGGATCTGTGCTGATTGCCTGCACATATGATGCCACGGTCCATTGCTCAGCATTGTCTGCGACATTGATAAGGTTTCTGTAGACGTTAGCTAACGTCTCCCAGTTGGCTGTTTTCTGAGGATCTAGACTAACTGCAGCCTTGGCCTCTCTAATAGCTTGCTGGATCAATTGGGCGATGTTTGACCTGTCTTGATCTGAGATCTCATCTCCTTGAGCAGCTATAGCAGAAGCTAGCTGGAGATTAGTGACTGCATAGGTTCGGTGGTATCCACCAACATATGGGTTTTTGGAGATGGCTTGTCTTTGTAGTTCATAGGTTCCAGTTCCGTCGTTGGCTGCAGCAGCAACTAGAGATTTTCTGAACATAGTTTCAGCTGCATATGCTCTCTGAGTGAAGTAGGAAACTGCAACAACTGTAACTATCAAAGGAATTACGAAAGCGTAGCTAATGAATTTGCTCTGGTTAAGCTTTTCACCATCGAGATCTTGGGCTTCAGAAGGTCTTAGTTTTGTGGCTTCCATCAACCCCAAGCTAATGTCTTTTATAGCTCTACTGCTTCGGGCTTTTATTTCTACCACCCAGAGAGTGAGAAATAGAAAGGTTGAAGCAAGAAGAACGAGATTGGTGGGTAGTAAGAGTTGCATAAGCACTAAAGCCATAGTGACAAGCTTTATGATTTTTAGTTCGATGGTTGCAGATGGTTTTGAGAAGGAAACTGCAATTCTTCTTACTAGTAATACCCAAGCGATCATACCCAAGGCACCAACCGTAGTGATGATGGTAAATAATTCATTACTACTTGTGGTGAATCTAAGATTCCAGGTTTCTGCCTGGTTGGTGGCAGCTGGTCTTATTTTGGTAAAGGCGTTTAAGTATCCTTCTGGGCCGTACCCAAACAATGCTGTTTTTAGTGGTTGTTTGAGAGTCTCTAGCGCAATTGAGTATCCAGTAGAGAAGGGGAGAATGACTGGGGAGTTATCTTTTCCTGGAGCTACAAATAAAGAGTTGGTGACAATTGCGCCTAACATTACGGCAGATAGTAAGAATAAAGCTATTTTTTCTACACCTTCGTTTCTAGTGAAAGCAATGAGTAGGGAAGCTAGGAAAACGGGAATAATGTAGGTGAGAAGAGCTAGTGGAGACCCTGCAGGCGAGAATGCAAGTGTTTCGGGGATAGTTGTGCCCCAGGCGCTATTTAATAGTGAGCTTACGCTGCCGCCGATGGATTGAAAAATAGCTACGAAGCTTAGAAGAGTTGCTGATCCAATGGAGGCATATAAAACCTTATTTACTACTTTTCTTGAGGATAAAACTGAAGTGGAGGCAATAAAGAGAAGAGTAAGAAGGGGAATAAGTAGGCCTCTACCCATGAAAGCTTCAACTCTGTTTGGTTGACTAATGAGCGCGGAAATTAGATATACCAGGGCGAGTAAAAATAGTGGGAGTGTAAATGGAGAAGAAGTAAATCTAGCATTTTTGTTTAAGATTACCTTTACAGACCAGGCTAAGGTGACTATGAAGGTGGCAATTATGACTAATAGATATTTATTTGGGTCGTAAAAGTTGGCTGTAGTTGGGAGAAAAAATATTGGTAATAAGAAAGCTAGAACAGTGAGTGTCCAGCTTACAACACCTTCGATTATTGAATCGATAGGTTTTTTTGTAGACGCTTCTTGGTTCATGGAAAACCCCTATATAAATACTTAATGAATACACTAGTAATTTTCATACTATAGAAATGAAAAATGAGTGTCAATAGAGGAATTTCAAATTTGGACAAAAGTGGACTTTTTCTCTGGGTAAATTTAGTTTAATAACTTCCAGTTGAAGTATGTTGTTTTTTTAACTTTGGTGTTTGTAGAAACTATAAAACCAAGTCCTGATAGTTTTTGAGAAACAATGACAGGAGTTTCAATATTGTCTGATTCAATTTTTATTACACTAGACTCTTTGACTGCTTTTGAAGAAACAAATACTTGTCCATTGTCGTCTTCTGAAATAGTGGATATTCCAGAGTCGACTATTGAGGAATTCGAGGTTTGTATGGGAGGAACAATGTTTTCTGAATTGTTGCTTGTTGTGTTTTGGGTGTTGATTTGATCGATTAACTCTTGTGGGTTGAGGGAGGATGGTTGAGTGTTGATAAGAGAGTTTACTTGATTTGAAAGAATGTCTAATTTGGTCTGGTAGTGGTTTTTGGTGAATAGATAAGAAAAAAGAGACGATATTAAGATGGCGGGAATGATGTAGGGGAGAAGGTTTTTGAAAGTGACCATTCTCTCGGGGCTGATTTCTTTTAGACGAAACCTTCTATGACCTCCTGAGGTGCGAATGCTGTCTATTTTCCCTTGCTTCTCCCAACGCCTAATGGTTTTGGTTGAAACTCCAAGCTCTTTTGCTGCTTCTTTGATGGTAAGTAGTTTTTTTGCCATGTATGTATTGTATCTATAGTATTTAGCTATTTATTATTAGTTTGGAGGCTAAATCTTTAATGTATTCGATCATAATTTTATATGTGGAATATATAATGCTATACTAGCCCAGATGAAACGAAAGTCAAATTCACTAAAACTTCTTCTTAGCCTTTATTAATAAGGGGAGTTTTTGTGCATAATAACTCCCCAAGAGGGAGTTTTTTTATGAAAGAAAGCTATATACTATATATAGGTAAATCAAAGGAGAATTATGCCAGTTTATGATCACAAAACCATAGAAGAGAAATGGGTGAAGGAATGGATTGATAAAAAAGTATATCAACCAGATATAAATAGTGCCGAAAATCCATTTTATAACCTTATGATGTTCCCTTATCCTTCTGCGGAAGGTCTTCATGTGGGGAATATGTATGCATTTACTGGGGCAGATGTTTTTGGACGGTACCAGAGAATGAGGGGAAATGACGTTTTCGAGCCAATCGGTCTTGATGGTTTTGGAATTCACTCTGAAAATTACGCCATAAAGGTTGGTAAGCATCCAGCAGATCAGGCCAAAATTAGCCAAGAAAGATTTTACGATCAATTATCTAGAATTGGCGCTGGTTATGCCTGGGAGAGCAAGCTTGAGACATATGACCCAGACTATTATAAGTGGACACAGTGGTTGTTTGTTCAGATGTTTAAGAATGGTTTGGCATATAGAAAATCGGCGAGTGTAAACTGGTGCCCATCTTGTAAGACTGTGTTGGCGGATGAGCAGGTGGAAGATGGAAAGTGCGAGAGATGTAAAAACGATACAACTAGAAAGAAAACAGAGCAGTGGTTTTTTAGGATAACTGAATATGCAGATAGGCTTTTGAATAATATAAAAACAATAGATTGGCCAGAAAAGATAAAAACTGCTCAGAGAAATTGGATAGGAAGAAAAGAGGGGATAGATATAACCTATCGAATAAAAGACAGTAATGAGACTGTGGTTTGTTTTACGACTCGCCCCGACACAAATTTTGGTGCAACTTTCGTGGTTTTGTCCCCAGAACATGAGTTGGTGGACAAGATTATATCCAGCCAAATAAATGTACCCGAAAATACTAAAAAGGAAGTTAAAAACTATGTTGATAAAGCATTAAAAAAGACTGAACAACAGCGAAAAGAAGAAGGTAGGAATAAGACTGGTGTGAATACAAATTTGTTTGCAGTAAACCAACTAAATGGATACGAAATGCCCGTTTTTGTTTCGGATTTTGTTCTGAAGGACTTTGGAAGTGGTGCCGTGGTTGGAGTGCCTGGGCATGACGTGAGAGACTTTGAATTTGCGCAAGAATTTGACTTATCAGTCATACGAGTAGTGGAAAAAGATGGAGATAGCTCTGAAATCGTGAAAGTGGAGCAAGTTCAAGAAGATGAAGGAAAAATGGTAAATTCAGAGTTTTTGAATGGCATGGATATACATGAAGCAACAATAAAAATGATGGATCACCTCGAGAAAAATAATTGGGGAGAGCGTGTGGTGTCTTATCACCTAAGAGATTGGTTGATAAGTAGACAGCGATATTGGGGACCACCAATCCCCATGGTTTATTGTGAAAGTTGTGAGAAGAACGGAAAAGGTGAGCAAAAGTACATGAATGGTTGGTATTCGGTTGAAGAAAATGAACTTCCTGTGGAGTTGCCCGAGCTTTCTGATTACAAACCAACAGGTGATGGCAAAGCTCCGCTCGAAAAAGCTAATGATAAATTTTTGTATACAGATTGTCCTTCATGTGGTGAAAAAGCGAAAAGAGAAACTGATGTGTCAGATACTTTTTTGGATAGTAGTTGGTATTTTATGCGATATCCAAGCCTACGTTCAGAAGATGTTGCCGAAAAACCATTTAATGATGAGATAACTAAAAAATGGCTACCTGTGAATGCATATATAGGTGGGGCAGAGCATGCAGTTTTACATTTGCTGTACTCGAGGTTTGTTTGGATGTCTTTGAAGGATTGGGGGCACATACCAGAGGAATTGGGCGATGAACCATTTCCTTTCTTGTTTTCTCATGGGCTAATCATAAAAGATGGATCTAAAATGAGTAAGTCTCGAGGAAACGTGATTATTCCGGATGAGTATATAGAAAAATATGGTGCAGACTCCCTGAGAATGTATCTGATGTTTTTGGGGTCATATGACCAAGGTGGAGATTTTCGTGACACTGGAATTGCTGGAACGTATAGGTTTTTATCTCGAGTTTGGGAAACAATTCATGATAAGGAAAAGACGGGGGAGACTACTTCAGAAAAACTAGAAAGCAAATTGCACGAAACTATCAAAAAAATGAACGCTGACTTGGCTAAATTTAAGTACAACACAGCAATTGCGTCTTTGATGGAAATGTTTAATGTGTGGAAGGAAGAGGGGATGGTGATGGCAAAAAGTGATGTTCGCCTGGTGGTGAAGCTTTTTGCTCCGTTTGCACCATTTATGAGCGAGCAAATTTGGCAACAGCTTATATCTAATGATGAAAAAGTGGATGAAAATAATGCTTTTGAGAGCGTTCACCTCGAGAGATATCCTGAGTTTGACGAGTCAAAAATAGTATCCTCTGGAGTAGTAGTAGTGGTTCAGGTGAATGGAAAGAAGCGAGGAGAGGTGTTGGTGGAAAATAGTAGGTCGGGGGATGAGAAGTACATAGTTTCTTTGGCAAAATCTGTTGAAGGTGTGGAGAAATGGATAGAGCCTGGGATAAAAAAAGAAATTTATGTTCCAGCGGGTGTAAATAGGTCGGGGATAGTGAATTTTGTAGTGTAGATAATGTTTTTCCTATAGTATTTTGATGATTTATATATAAATTGCGAATGCAATTTGTTTTACCAGGCTAAATTGATAGTTGACACGTCCTGTAATATTTTGCTATGTTGGATATAGTATAAATTATTACAGGATATATATGCAAAATATAACTGCCCAAGAGCCTGGTAAACCAGGGGAGAATAATGAGAAATTCTCCGAAAATGATATAGACATAATTGTTTATAGGATGTTAGGAAGAATTAGTTCGTTATTAGTTAGGATTTAAGGAAACATAAATGAAATCTGCCCAAGTCGAAGATCAATACGTAGGAATATATCCAGAGGATTTGTTTAGCGAGAATTGGTGGGGAAGTGAGGTTTCTATAGAGAGCATAGCGAATGCGGAGGTAATTTGATGAGGATATATTTTATAGATAGTGAGATGGAGTGTTACAAAATGCTAATCTTATAAAGATATACAAGTTTATAGAAAAAGATATTTAAATATATTAATCAATAAAAAGATACACAAGTTTATAGAAAGGAATATTAAAATGACAGACCCTGCCCAACACGCAATGCATTCTGATCCAAGTGGATTTGTGAATGAAATGTTGCAAGACGCAGAAGAGCGGCTCGGCGAAGATATGTACTTGGATAACCTTCGGGGACCAAATGCGGATGATTTGGCAAACATGAAGGTGGAAGAAGATTTAGAGGAAAAGGAATAAAAAATGGAAATACAATCTTTAATGAGGTGGTGATGAAAGAAAGAGATTTATCAAGAGGTATGCCAGTAAAAGATGTTGGAGTTGATAGATTGAGTCAGCTGTGGGATTTGATACCGGAGGAAGTAGATGCGATGCCGTTGATAAAAGTAGTGGCAAACAGTGGAAACGAAAGGATGGAGAATGAGCGAGATTGATCCAGGTCTCACTCCCAGAGATATAGATAAGCTAACAAGCATGGGTTATTCGAGTAGTGATATCCGCATGATGCAAGTAGAGGGTCCCGGAGCTGAAGCCAGCGAAGAGGAGAAGTTTTTTCTTGATGCTACTAACGGGTTAAGCGATGAAGAAGCTGGTGGTTTTGGGCGAGTGTATGAGAATGGGTAATTTTCTTTGAGAAGTTAATTGATGATCCACCAGTTGAAGGTGAGGTCTTTAGTTCCCGGTAGTGCGGTTTCTAGAAGGAACCCTTGACCTGGAATGACTTGAGTGACGGTGATGATTTGATCTGTGATGGTGGTGGGAGTGACGAATACTTTGGATTTTCTACTAGCGGCTTTGGCTGGAACTAATATTTGGGTGATTCCTTTTGGTAAGATGGCTGTTCCAATGGTGTTATTTTCTGGACTGGCGCTACTGGTGGCTATAGTTATCTGAGTGGTGTTAAGTAGAGTGCTGCTGATGGTGGCAGTGTCGAGGCTACCACTAGTGAGAGCTTCGGCAATGATAGCGCTGACTGTAGCAGTGTTTGATTCTAACCCCTCTGATTTGACGTCTTTTGCAGCTATTGTTCCTGATACGGTTAGGTCTCCGTTTATTTGTACTCGCCCTGTTGAGTCTATGGTTAAGGTGGAAGCAGCTAGGTTGATGTTGCCTCCAGTGGGTTGTAAGAAGAGAGTATCAGTTTGTAGAGTCTGGATGGATTGGGAGTTGATAAGGAGATTGTCTGCTACTACTGCTGTTTGAGAGATAGATAGGTGATTGATGATAGCTTGGTCTGGGACCATAAGAGTGCTAATGTTTCCCGTCTTACTATCAAAGCTTTGCAGACTAATGGATCCAAGCTCTAAAGGTGTTAAGTCTTCTGTGGTGTTAAGAAGTGAAGCTAAGTTGTCATCCGTGCTTTCTATGTCTTCTGCGATAGTAGCTGAGTAAGTAGCAGTGTCAGCTATAATCTCTGCTAAAAGATCTTCATCTGTGATTACCCCATCTACATCACCATCATCACCACCACTATCCAAAGTAGCTTCTGGTAGAGAACTAGTATCCTCTGTATTCCTTAAGGCCTCTAGACTACTCCTTAAGACCTCAAAGTCACTCTTTTGTTCTTCTCCTAATGATTCAAGATAGGCAATCCTTGTAGACTGAGCATCAAGAGTACCACTCTCTATATTTTCTGCATACAAAGTACCTGACACAGTAGCTTCACCGGCTTCTAATCCTTCAGCTTTAAGTCTTTTAGCTTCCAACTCGTCAGCCTTCAACTTCTCTGCCTCAGCCTGATTAAGTTTTGCAGCTTTGGCTACAAGGTTTTCTAGCCTGGTGTTTCCAGCAACCTCCAAGTCCTCTTCTATGGTTACGTCTCCACCAGTAACGGCCAAGGTCCCTGACTCACTAGACTCTTCATTGTAAAGATCAACGATTAAGGTATCACTAGTTAAAGGAGAGATGATGTCGGCTGCTACTTCTTTAGTCTCAACAGTCTCTGCTTCAACAAGTGGAGATCTAATGGATTGGGAGGCGACTAGCTCTTGAACTCCTGCATATCCCACTTCCAAGTTTCCAATTACGGCTGAGGCTAGGGTAGTCACAGGCTTTATTACAGTATCTGTAGCAGTATTCTTAACACTATAGTAACCATCACCCATCTTTTCTAGAACGAAGAAGCCTAAAACATCTGCATTAAACACAGGAGCTGATTGAGGTTGGATGACATAAGTTAGAACGAAGGAGTCTTCATCTCTTATTACCTCACCAGACTCCTGATCAACTGGAGCCTTCCATGATTGCATAACCTTACCTACAACTACATCTCCAGGACTTGCCTTAAACGCATACCCTGGTTTATTGGGTGAGGCTGTTAAGTAACCACCAGTACTAACTGCAGGGGAATCAGGATCCATCTTAAACGGAATCCTACCTGACAATCCCAATAACCTTCTATTTTCAGCTGGAAGACCTAGCTCTTTACCAGCCTGAGTCGAAATTGCTCCTATTAACCCCTCATCATCTCCACCCATGGCCTTCCTTAACACTGGAACACCAAAACTATCCATTTCACCACTTAGAGCTACAAGATCTCCACCTTCAATTGACTCATCTTCCACTGTGTACCATTCTGCAAGGTCAGCTCCAAACACAATCGCATCAAGTCTTAACTGTTGTTCTTCCCCCGTCATGTTGTATAGCCTAACGTGATTACTATCTGTTTGCTCAATCTTAAAACCATTACTCCATTCAGCCTCAACATTGTATAAAGTGGGGAAGTGACCCACTTCTGTGGAAGTCATGATGATTCTATACTGAAGATATTCATTAGGAGTACTCTTAATCACGGATCCAGCTGGATCATTCATTAGTCTTTCTGCTTCTATGCTGTCGACATACAGATCATAATTGCTACCCGTAGCTGTAATCCTTAAGTTTCTAACCTCGTCTTTTTCATGGTCTGGAATGTGACTAATGTCCCAGTATATTTTTTGCCAGGTTTCTGATGCATCTATCTTAAACAAGGCTTCATGTTCGTTTGAAGTTGTTTCACCAAACCCTACTTTAATGACATCTCCAGCCATATCAGCATAGGCCCACAAAGTTAAGAAGTCATAATTAGTTAAGTCAGTTCCAGCAATTCTATTTTCTGCGTACATAGGATTGTCACTGGTGGTGGCTGTAAACTTGGTTAAGTTTCCAGCTGTTGATTCATCCTCATCTTCGTAGAAGTTAACATCACGAGTTACATCTCCCTCAGCCACAGTTAAAGAACTATTCTTTGAGTCCCAATCTCCATGGGTGTTGGCATTATCTAAAACTACATAATTAGTGTCCGATACTACTGGTTTCCATGACTCCCAACTACCATCAGTACTATTGTTTGACTCACCACTTCTAGTTTGTAACTGTACCTGACCAAACGCACCTTCATCTGCCCACCAAGATAATCTTTTGTATTCTGTGGCATTAGCTGTTGGTATTTCATCTGAGACAAAGATAGAGTAAGGGTGTTGGGGAACTTGGGCGACTTGTGCAGAGGGATAAGAAGCCCCTCCCTGAGAGGTACCGTAGTAAACCGCTATTCTTCCTGTTCCTCCGTTTCCTCCAATATAATTACCGTAGCTTCCAGACCCCCCATATGCTCCAGTTCTTTTTATGCCGCTAGGTGCAGTATCTCCAAGATCTACAGTGTCAGCTATAAGTTTTATAGATCCACCAGCCCCACCACCTGATCCGGAAGAGTTGGATCCACCACTATCAGATCCACTTCCACCGTCGTTGCTAATATATCCATTTGCAGATATTGATTTAGCTGAGATCATGATAATTCCTCCACCATCTCCACCATTAGCTCCGACTACTGAGTATCCATATCCGGCCCTTCCTGCCCCAGAACCAAAATACAATTGCTCAAGGTTGGTGTCACCATAGGTACCACCACCACCACCACCACCACCAGCGCCATAGGTTGCGTCTTGTCCGCCATTACCTCCAGCACCGGAACTATTTGTGCCCCCATCTACTCCATTTGTAGACCCTGCAGATCCCCAGGCATGACCGTTCAATCCTGCTGATCCATAACCTCCACCACCTGATCCGCCTGGCAATGATTGAGCTTCACCGGTACTGTCATATCCTCGACCACCTCCACCTCCACCTCCACCAAGATTAACGCTACCTGCAGCCCCACTAGTGGTAGTGCTAAGATCTCCACGACCCCCTCCAGCTCCACCGCCTCCACATAATCCAACTTGACCGCCTGTAGTTACTTGAGCACCACCATCACCGCCACCATCTTCGTCACAGAAAGATTCCCCACCGTCTGCGTAAGCAGCTGAGCCCCCACTTCCACCCCTGTAGCCCTTGCTATTTGCATGCAGGGTTCCGTTGACTGCAACATGTGTTTTGGCTCTAAAGAAGATAACTCCGCCTTTGTTGCCATCCCAGTCACTTGGATAAAAGTTGATACCACTGTTTACTGTGAGATTATTGTAGTGAGGCACTCTTTGAAGCATGACTCTTTGGGTGCCGTTGGTAAGGCCAAGGTTTGTGTCATCGTCAAGATTGTCTCCGTAATATTTTTTCTTGGAACTAGTAAAGTAGATGGTGTCTCTATCTACGTGATCGACAAAGAGTGTTTCATAATTACCAGTGTTATCAAAGTTGGAGCTGGTTCCTTGAAGGTTTATCAGAAGTACCTCATCCCCAGGATCGAGACAACCTGAAGATGGTGCCTGGATAATTGTGGCTGCATTGGAAGTTAGAGTTAAGACATTGTAATTAACGGCATCTCCACCATCAGTGCAATTTCTACCGGTTATGGAATCAGACACGTTAATGTCTGTGTTTGAAGAGATAGTTACATCCCCATCTTTACCTGATCCGGGGTTAAATTCTCCCTGCATAGCGAGAGAAGTTTCACCTTTATCGATATGGTCGGTTTTGATGTCATCTAGATCATCAGTGATAATTCGTAATCTCGTGTCTAGGTTAATTTCATCAGTGTAGTTTTGATTGGCTAGTCTGTCGTTGACTACTTGAGCTGCTCCGTCGTTGTAGTTAATCCTTACTTCAGATAGGGTGGGGGTTTCAAAGACATCAGTGGTAGATAGTATGGCTCTATATTGAATGTAGTTGTCTGCGGTAGATGAAATTGTTGATCCACCTGGAGTGGTTAAGTAAGACTGAGCATTTAGGTTGTCTATGTAGACAACGTTACTGTTTTCTGAGCTTGTGACTCTGAGTTTAGTAATGGCATTTCTACTGGCTGCTGCGATATCACTGATATCCCAGTACACCTTTTGCCAAACATTAGATTGAACTATGTTTACATCCTGAGTTTGTTCTGTAGCTGCTGCCTCTCCAATACCCAAGGTAATCACACTACCTGCAGTACTACTTCTTACCCACATAGTTAAGTAGTCTCTACTACTAATGTCAGTTGAGCCAATAGTAGCTTCGGCAAATCCACCGGCAGCTGTAGTAGTAAACTTAGTTAGATTCCCAGCTGTGCCTTCATCTTCATCTTCGTAGTAATCAATATTTCGAGTTACATCACCATCCGCTACAGTAGCATTAGTACCAGTCCAGTTAGTGTGAGTATTAGCTGTTTCTAGAGTTGTACTACTACTTGTTGGTCCCCAAGCTTCCCATGTTCCATCTGTAGAATCAGTAGAATCACCACTTCTAGTTTGGAATTGAATCTCTGTGCCTGTTGCAAGATTCTCGGTCCACTCTATATTTCCGAAACTAACTGCACCATCCGTACTGATCTCTTTACTGATAACCACTTCATAAGGATTGTGTTCATCGGCTAAAGAATCCACTGTATAAGATGGGGAAGAGGTACCACTTATTGAACCATCGTAGTGCACCGCTATTCTTCCACTGCCTCCATTACCACCTGTGTAGTTACCATAAGCTCCTG
>JBHPHI010000019.1:0-17469 GCA_042569595.1 Patescibacteria group bacterium | reverse complement strand
CTTTTAATTCTTGGTATCCGTTGCTTTCGCAACTCGTTTCTTGGACTAAAAGTAGGTGCTGACTATCTGGGCAGCTGCCCACTTTCATGACATATTACACATTTAAAACACACTTGTCAACAATTATTATAGGGTATTATTCCGTTCCAAAGTATCTATCACCATAATCCCCCAGGCCTGGAACAATAAAAGCCTTATCATTCAACCCCTCATCAACTCCGGCTGTAAAAATTTTTACGTTTGGAAAATCTTTGTGTATTTTCTCAATTCCCTCAGGAGCTGACACCACAGACACAATCCTTACCTCTTTTACTTTATGCTCCAAGACTCTTTTTAAAACATGCCTCAGAGACCCACCTGTAGCTAACATAGGGTCAGTTATTATAACTACCGAATTTTCATTAAGCTCTGGCAACTTCCAGTAGTATTCCCGTGCCAAAGCAGTTTTCTCATCTCTTTCAAGACCCACAAATCCAATCTTACTTTTTGGAAGTAGCTTCATTGCCCCAAAAAGCATTGCCAATCCAGCTCTAAATATAGGCACCACCACCACATTATCTGCTAGTTTTTCTACCTTCATTTCTTTCAAGGGGGTTTCTATTTCAACTTCCTTAAACCCAAGCCCTCTAATGGCCTCTGCAAACAAAAACCAACATATTTGATCACTATGATAACGAAACTTCCTTATTCCCGTTTTCTTATCCCTTAAATGCGCCAGAGAGTCCGTTATAAATGGGTGGTTCAGCTCAAAAACATTTTTCATGTTTCTCCTTTTTAATCAAAAAAAATCCCCCTTTTGGGGGCTTACTTAAATTATTTTCCTTTTTTTTAGTAGATTGATTACTTTTTCATGAATTTCTATCTTACTCAAAAGATCTCCCTTGTCATCTACACAACTTACCATTTCCCAGTGTTTATATCTTTCCGATAACTTCTTATACATTTCAATTGACTTACTTTGGTGATCAAGATCTGCTTCTGCTATATCCCTCCCCTTCACTTGACCCTTTCCTCCGCTTTTTTTCAAAAGGTTTTGTGCCGTTTCCACAGGAACGTATAAAAAGATTACAATGTCTTCTTTAGGAAGTTTGTGTTCTTTATATTCCATGCTATACAACCAGTCCAAATACTGCTTCTGCTTCTTTCCAGAAAGTTTTGATCCTTGGTGAGCCATGCTAGCCGACACATATCTATCTGCCACTACCACATTTCCATCATCCAACCACTGCATCATTTCATCTCGAGCAGTCATTCTATCTAGCGCATATGCCAAACTCGACAAATATGGACTTACCTCAGTATTGCCGCCAAACTCGCCAGTCAAAAATCTTCCCACATGTTTTCCATGAAAACTAGTTCTATATCTAGGAAAAGTAATAAATTTATTTGGAACTTCATTTTCTTTCAAATACTTAAGCAGCATTCTCGTTTGAGTGGCTTTACCAGAACCATCTCCACCGTCCACAACTATCATTTTTCCTTTTCTTCTTTTTGATTTCTTCACATGATCAAGGCTTTTTTTCAACACAGTCTTCATGTTGTCCTCATCGTAATGCTCTACATAAAGCTCAGGGTGTCCAGCTATCATCATGGGTAGAGGTTGTTCATTTTCTCTATAAAACAAAGCTAAAACTGGAACACCGCTCTCAAGAGCATGCTCCATCAAAAAAGCTGTCCCCCAACTTGGAGAGGTTACCTCAGCTATCATGACATCTGCTTTTTCTATGGTACTTGCTTCTCTCTTAAACAACTTTTCAGCAGACAACCCAGCTTCTGGAACTAATTTTGAATCAACAACGTGCTCTGATAATACCTGATGTCCTAAGGATTTAATTTCCGAAACTATACTCTGATAAACCGACACCATCGATCGATCCAAAGTAACTGAAGCTCCAAAATATATTTTCATGCAAGTAATGTTACATTCTAATTTTTGATTTGAAAAGTCCTAGCATCCACAAACTGCTTTAATCTAAAAACTATCACACTGTAATTACTGATTCCACACCTCCACCACCCTCACTCCATCCTTTTTCTCATCAGGATACCTCAGTCTTCCATCAGAAAGTCTGTCTCTAAACCAGTTGTGTGCCACACTCCATTTATTCAAATAACTCTCTCCATTTTTAAGTTTCTTATTTCCAATTCTAGATTTAATCACATTTTCGTCAGTTTTAACCGCCACAAAAACTGCCTGATCCTTTACGCCTCTTTCTTCCAATAACTCTAATAACACCTCTCTTTGTGGACCCAAATATGTAGCGTCCACCACCACTTTTTTTCCTCCCCTCAACCTCCTGAATACTCCCTCATGTAATAGCTTATATACCAACTCCCTCGTTCTCACATATTCATCAGTCGAATCCAAATATTTAACTTGATTTTCGTAAACTTTTGAAAACCTTATTACATCCGTAGATATGTACGAATGTCCATATTCTTTTTTCATTTTTTTTGCAAAATAACTCTTTCCACTCCCTGGAACTCCGCACATTATCACTATTTTTTCATTCCCCAACAAATCAAAAACTTTGGAAGAATCACCTCTTGTTGCTGTCTTCTCTGTTTTTTTTAACTCTCCATTCTTCCTCACACTCTTTCTGCTCTCCCACCCCTCCTCTTTTAGAGAAGCTTCAACCATTTCTCCTAATTGTTGTTTCGCCTTGCCGTCAGTAGCAAAATCCAGCTTGTCCGTATTTACCACTAGTATTTTTGTCCTATCACTAGCCTCACTAAGCCAACGCCTATTTATCGACCTCATTACCAAAAAGTAGTTCGCATCTACAGTCTCAAAATCTCTTACTGATTGTTCAGCTCGACTTACCAGCACATCGTCGCTTGCTCCTAAATAAACTAACAAGTCTGGCTTCTGTAATTTTTCCCACTGCAAAGATTTGTAAAAATCCCTATACTCCTCAAACTGACGAATGCTCATCCTTCCCAACAAAGCATTTGTCAAAGCGTAACTATAATCCATTTCAGGGTTTACGCACTGAATCCACACTTTGCTCTTGGGATTCTCGCTAACTTGCTCATGCTTTCTTTTTGCAAACCATTTTTGACTTTCCAATATTTTTTCAGACTCATCCCCATAACTTGCTATCAAATGTGGATTGTTTCGCCAGTCTTCATCATGATATTCCACTGGCCAACCCTTATCGGATAAATACCTAGCTATCTCTCTCTTTGCAGTAGATTTTCCCACCCTCATGCTTTCTCCGCCTATCTCAATACGAGGCCATCTACCAGTTTTAGCTTTAGGTTTTTTTCTCCAATTTGGCAACTCCATTTTAGAAAACCAATCAACATATCCAGGATATACTCCGTAATCCACCAGTTGCGCCTCTTTTACTCCCATTCTTTTCTTGATTCCAGAAACATGAAGGTCGTCATAATGATCGGAGCAAGAAGCTCCATACAATTCATTCTTTCCAACAACCAGTTGAGTTTTTTTTGGTTTTTTAGAATAAGAAAAAATTGCTTCCTTTTTGCATCCAGATTTATCACACCTTGCCGTCATTATTTTCACTTCATCCGCCACCTCGATAAGTGCTCTAGTTGCTCCAAAGTCATTTCTTTCAGAGTCCAAAAGCAATCCCCCAACCACTACTCCTACACCTGTGTGTTTCAACTCCACAACCACAGGGATTAAATCTTTTGAGAAAAAATTAGTTTCATCGATTACCACAAACCTGATTGATTGTTTTTTCTGAAGACTCTTTACAACTTTCAAAATTTGACGAGGATTATTTGGACTCACCACATCTGCCAAAACCTCCCCCCCATCATGGCTTCGAAGCACAGATTTGTTCGTATACCTATCATCAATATTTGGCTTAAACGCCACAGCTCCAGGTCTTCCCGCAGCACCAATCATAAAGGTGGTCTTCCCAGAAAACATGGGTCCGTGAATCACAATTATCTTGCCAACCTTATCAGCCATAAAATCTATCTCCAAAAAAAACCCACTTAATAGCGGGGCAGGTCTCAACCATAATATCCAAGAAGCATCACTCCACACAACCAGACAAACAATATCTAAATGGGTCATTTGTTTGCTTAGAGCTAGGAACCTAAGTGAATTAGAGACGCATATGCATCAAGCTCGCAACAAAGTGAATGTTCTATACTTTTTCAAATTCCGCTCTAAATCCAGCAATAGGTAATCCAGTTCTAGATCTCCAAACTATTGGCTCGAATTCACAGATAGACAACCCATTGTTTGTCATCTTTTGTCTAAAATATTCCATACGAAAATGCCTTGCCCATCTCTCAACCTTTTTTTCATCATAAAGATACTTTAAGACTTTTGCCTTAGCAAGCTCTTGCTCTTTTCCAACTCCAGGCTCCATCACAACAAACGTTCCCGAGTCAACTCTTTTTCCAAGTAATTTTCCTAATTCAACGTTGTTATTATAGCGCTCTTGCCAATCTCTAACATATTCTTCAACTTTCTCATAACCCATACCTTCTCGCCTCAGCATAGGTCTCACTAAATGTTCATCTCTTGCGTCTATGCAATCTGCTACAAATAGTCTTCCTCCAGGCTTTAACATCCGCCCAACATTCCTAATGGCTCTATCAAGCGGAGATCTTCCGACTACATTACAAAAAAGAGCTTCAGCAATCATAAAATCATAAACTTTTTCTTTCTTTACAATATTTTGAGACAAAAACTCACCATTCAACGTCGCTTCACCAGCGCGCAACATCTCGCCAAGCACTCCTGTTGCCTCGTTTTCATTCATTGTGTAAGGCTGTGGTTTCAAATCCACTTCATCAGCTCGTCGTGTAATGTCATCTGCAAAAAAATATACATGAGGCATTTTCAATGGAATTTTTAGTTGGTTAAATAGGTTAATGGATTGAAGCAAGGCATTAGGATTAATCTCTAAACAATCAACTGGAATTCCAAGCTCAGCCGTTTGTCGAAGTGGTTTTAATCCCAATCCTGAACCAATACTCATTCCTCTAGAATTATCCATTGTAATATTCATTTCATGAACTAAAACGTGTTCTATTCTTTCCCAATCTACTGTTGCTCCACTTGAAATTTTTTGCAGGTTTACATTTTCCATGAAATAACTAACTTGATCTAGCCCAATACCATTTCCATTTGTTTCCGGATTTCCCATAATAAAAAAGTAATTTTTAGGTCCATACATGGTAACCTAGCGTGTCAAATTCTGTCGAATCTAAAGGAAATAATTCACCACGTCATATACTGTCGGAAGTGATAAGTCAGCTTCCGGAGATTGTCCCCAAACCATACAAGATTTCATCCCAACATTCCTAGCTCCTCTTATGTCTGTAGTTAGTCTATCACCCACAAAAACAGCATTTTTTGGCTGAAGGGCCATTGCGTTCAAAGCTTCCATAAATGGCTGAGGATCTGGTTTTACTTTATCCAGTTTATCTGTAGTCACAATTTTTTCAAAAACGGACGGCAACACCCCCACAAGCTTCAGTTTTCTTTCCACCTGCTCCATGGTGTTGCTATTTGTCACCATAAAGTGCCTATGCCTAGAAAGTCTGGAGAAAATTTCCGTTATCTTGCTATCATGGCGGATATAATCCTCAAGAGGCAGCTCATCCCACAACTTTTGAAAAAATCCAGGACCATCTACATTTAGGGCTGTAAGAGTTTTGGTATGACTACCAAGCTCTGAATATTTTTCTTTAAACTCTTCTTCTGCCATCTCTCTATCCCACTCATTTGCTTCCATTACAGCTTTAAATTGCATTTCAGAAATTACCTCAGAAGGAATGCTGTTAGGAGCATACAATGTCCCATCAAGATCCCAACCAATCGCTCTCATTTCTCTCACCCAGTCAGGAATTTTCATAGTTTAAATATACATTAATTAATGATTTCAATCTTCAATAATTTCATTACTATCTATTTTCCCAACAATCCTACTGAAGCGAAATGCAGAGCTTCCACGCCTGTGTTCGTGGACACTTTATGTATAGATCCTTTTCTGGTTGGTAGTTCGAGTATTGATTTTGGCCCATTTTCTTCAATAAAAACAGGGATATTGTGATCTCCATGATCTCTTACAATCAATGCTGCGTGATCTATCTTTACCATGTGTTGCAAAGCTGAGGGAATATTGTATCCACCAGCAACTCTTCCATTTGCAGAAGCCCGAGAATGCAGCCCTCCCAAGTCAATATCTTGTCTTATGGGACCTAAGCAGACTTCAACAGAAAACCACTTTTTTTCACTAGTATGCTGATCTATTCTGCACACAACAGCTAAGGTCCTCAGCGGATCATCTGTTCCTCGAGCATTGTCAAAAACTTGCATAAACTCTCTAGCATCTCCAGGGAGTCTAGGTTTATTAATCGCAATATCCCCAAGTATCCAAATAGAATCGGAAACAACCAACAGGCCATCCCCATCCACTCCAGATACAGCTTCAGCTTTTTGATCTGTTACTAAGAATGGATATATTGTCCCAATGTCACGCACTATTCCAGAAAAACCGTTTTCCCTGTCAAATCTTTGCTCACGAGCATCTACATCATCCCCCAGCTTTCCCGTTACAACAGTCATTCCAAGCTTCTTCGCCATAGGAGTTTTTATTGCAGAAGAAGTTACATATTTTTCTCTACCCAATATTGGAGTTACTCCAGATGGGTATGGAGTTTTTGGAAGCTTGCTAAAAAAATCTGCTGGAAGTGTTCTCTTATCTCCATAGGCATCTCTTAAGATCTTAAACCATCCGACAACCTCATCAAATCTTTTGAAAATCTCCTCATCCGTGCCGCTTTCATCTTGCATATATTCTGCGGGGTAATTTGGCTTGTTTTTGTGCTCAACTAAACCAGCAATAGTGCCGCCCATCTCCTTTTGAATACCATCATCATCCCAGTCTTGAGCAACAACCCCTTTTTCTAAATTTGTGTTTTTGAAGTCTTTGTACATTTCCAAAACAAACCTAGTTCCTCCTAAAACCGTCCTTCTCTGCTCCTCAGACAAATCATTCCAGGAGGTAATTGCAATGGACATCAAAAAAACAATACTGTCTCCCAATTCCCCTGTTAGTTCTGGTTTCGTACCATTACCATTTACTTTGTCAAAGTCATGTTCTCCCAACTCTTGAACGGCATAATCCATCATTCTCTGAAAATCTGCCTTGTCTGCGGCCAAAACCAGCGGTCTTTCTCTTATAAACTCTGCTTGCGCAATAAATCCTGAAGCTAGTCCTGGAAACTCAACTAAATAAGGATGTAGGTCCAATAAACTAAACTCATCTTGCCCAAAATGTTGATTAAGACTATTTGAATTTTCTGGTTCGTATTTACTTAAATCTTCAGGATTCCACATTCATTAACAAAAATTTACAACCTTTAAAAAATACTCTTTAGGAACTATCCTTTGCAACTACAACTTTCTACATCAAAGCACTACAGATAGTGTTTGTCTCGAAGTAAAATCACCACAAATAGTGTAAATGTAAAAACTAACTGTAAAAATGCAGACAATTTTAGTACGGTTTTTATTCGGGTACATGTTTTGGTAAAAACCTAGGGTAAAAATATTACTCAACCACATTAACCAAAAGGCAAAATGAAAACAAAAGTAACTACGAAAAATCTTTCCAAATCTTACTAGCAGCTGGAGCTTCTTGGTTTAGATACCTTTTTGTATGCTCACTCTCTTTCGCATCTGCCTTAGACTTCATTTCAGAGAAAGCAATTTGACCTATTCTCATGCCTGGATAAAGCTTTATTGGGAGTTTTGAAATATTGCTCATCTCAAGAGTAAGATGACCAACAAACCCAGGCTTTACCATCCCAGCTGTTGCGTGAACTATCAATCCCAGTCTTCCAAGAGATGATCTCCCCTCCAAAATACCTATCAAATCATCGGGTAGGCCTACTACCTCAAGGGTACTACCTAAAATAAACTCTCCTGGATGTATTACAAACCATCCATTTTTTCTTACTTTCTTTCTCTCAGTCACATCAAAAGGCTTTTTTACATCAATCGCTGCAGTTGAATGATTATGAAACACCAAAAAATTATTGTGGAGCCTCAAATCATACGCTACAGAACCGACCTGATCCCTCTTGTAGGGAGACATCTTTACTCTCTTTGTCTTTATCGCCTCAACGATATCTTTGTCAGCTAAAAACATAACTAATGGGATAGTATCAACAAATTATTACCGTGACAACAAACTATTCTTTCTTCTTGGTTGGCTTACTCCAGCTCGCCCAATCACACTTCGGATACTCACTGCATCCATAAAAAGACCTGCCTTTCCTGGTTCTCTTTACTACCACATCGCCTTTTTTACACTTCTCGCATTTCATTCCATCCACGGTCTCTGTATAAGTGTCAGTGAACTTACACTCGGGAAAGGTGCTACAGCTATAAAACTTGCCAAATCTCCCAGTTCGAATCACTTTATCGCCTTTTTTGCAATCCGGACACTTCTCACCAGTCTTCTCTACAGGTATTCCCACCCTTTTTGCATTTTTTTCAACTTCATCAATTTTTTTCTTAAAAGGTTTCCAAAACTCACCAGTAAGTGGCTTCCATTTCTTTTCACCTCTGGCCACTCTATCCAAATCTTCTTCCATTTCAGCTGTAAAATCATAATCAATTATGTCCTTAAAATTCTTCTTCAAAAACTTAATTACCGTCTTTCCTACCACAGTGGGATGAAATCTTTTTTCTTTTCTCTCTACATATCCTCGAGCGATTATTGTGCTAATAGTTGGCGCGTAAGTGCTTGGTCTTCCAATTCCTCTTTCCTCCAAAGCCTTTATCAAGCCTGCATCGTTATATCTGGCTGGTGGCTGAGTAAATTTCTGATCAAAAGTCAGGTCTTTGTATTTAAGCTTTTCTCCTTCAGTTAACTCTGGCAAAATCACATCGTCTTTAAGTCTCTTAAACAACTTTCTCCAGCCATCAAACTTTCGAATAGACCCTACTGTTTTCAAGTCATATGTTTTCTTGTCTTTTTTGGCCTCAATTGCAATTGTTGTGGCATCATAAACTGCCGCCACCATCTGAGAAGCAACAGCTCTTCTCCAAATCAAAGCGTATAGCTTGGTATGTTGACTTGTCATCTTGTGAACCGGATTAATTTCAGACTTTGTCATGTCTGTTGGTCTTATAGCCTCATGAGCCTCCTGCGCACCCTTACTTTTCGTCTGATAAAGCACAGATTTCTCAGGTAAATACTCTTTTCCATACTCTTTTTCAATCAACTTTCTTGCCGCACTTATAGCTGACTTCGACATGTTTAATGAATCAGTTCTGTGATAAGTAATGGCTCCTTCTTCATATAGCTTTTGTGCTGTTGCCATGGTTTGCTTTGCAGACCAGCCGTACATATTCGCCGCTGCCTGCTGGAGAGTGCTTGTAGTAAATGGAGCGTAAGGCTTTATTTTTCTCTCTCTCCTTTGAATGAACTTAACTACGTAATCTGCTTTTTTCAAGTCTTTTGTAACTTTTTCGGCCTGTTTTTCAGAGTTAATTAAAAAGCCATCTTTTGGAGCCTTTTCTCCATCTATTGCATGTAAGCTTGCTCCAAATTTATTCTTTTTTGAAAGCAAATCCACCAAAATATCCCAATATTCTTGAGGTTTAAAGGCATCAATCTCTTCTTCCTTTTCAACTACCAACCTAAGCGCTACAGACTGAACTCTACCCGCAGAAAGACCTCTTCTTACCTTTTTCCACAAAACTGGTGAAAGCGTGTATCCTACCAAACGATCCACTATTCTTCTGGCTTGCTGAGCATCTACCAAATCAATATCAATATCTCCTGGCTCGTCCATAGATGACAAAATTGCCTCTTTGGTTATTTCATTGAAAGTTACTCTCTTAAATTTTTTATCTGTTCCTTTTCCATCTCCTAGGGCAAATCTTACATGCCAAGCAATAGCTTCTCCTTCTCGATCAGGATCCATAGCAAGATAGATCGATTCTGATTTTTTAGCAGAAGCCTTCAGTTTCTTTATTACTTCACCTTTGCCTTTTACCAAAATGTACTCAGGTTCAAAATTTTTATTTACATCCACTCCCAACTTACTTTTCGGCAGATCTCTAATGTGTCCCATACTAGCTTGAACATCAAAACCCTTTCCTAGGTACTCACTCAACTTTCTAGCTTTGGTAGGAGACTCAACAATCACAAGTTTCATATTTAATTACCCTATCACAAAATTTATAAAGGCGTCACCAACGTCAGCTTCCTATCATACTCTACTTGTCAACTTTTCAAATATTCACCGCCAACGTTTTTTATCATTCCCTTAAGCTCCATCATCGATAAAGTGGTCATTGTTTCTTGGGGATTAAAATTGCTCAATCTTATTATTTCATCGCCACTCAAAGGCTCATTTTCTATTAGAGAATATATGATTTTTTCAGTATCATTCTCAAACTCAACTTGCTTCTGCTTATCGCCTCCCATGTTCCCGTCCACACCCAATACTTTCAAAATATCTTCTGCTTTTCTCACCATATGCGCACCATCTGAAATCATATCCATAGGAGCATCGCTCATTTTTGAAGTAATTGGCCCTGGCACAGCAAATACAGGTTTTCCCTGACTTAATGCATGATTTACTGTATGTTTTGTTCCACTCTTAGACAAACCTTCTACCACCAAAACACCCAAACTCATTCCAGAAATTAATCTGTTTCTAGCTGGAAAATTTCCCCTACTTGGCTGGAAACCAGGGGGAAATTCACTTATTAATGCTCCATTTTTCACTATTTTTTCAGCCAAAACCTTATGCTCCGAAGGATATATATTATCGATTCCGCCTCCTAGAAATGCTACTGTTCTACCACCAAGGTCCAACGCAGTTCTGTGTGCAATTCCATCTATTCCCCTCGCAAGACCAGACACTATGGTTAATCCTGAACTCACCAGATCAGAAACCAACTTTTCAGTTGCATTTCTTCCATAGGAAGTGGGCTTTCTCGTCCCCACTACAGCCAAAGAGTTATTGTCTTCTGGCAATAACCTACCTCGAACAAATAACACTGGAGGAGACTTATTTATCCCAAGTAGATGTTGGGGATATTCAGGATCCATCATGGTCACCACCTCAACTCCTCGCCTAGCCAAAACGCTTATGTGTCTTTTTGGATCAACTAATTTTCGTCTTCTTAAGAGTAGTTTTCGGATTCTTTCAGATATCTCATTTTTCCTCAACTCATCTGGTGTTGCCTTCCAAACCGCCTCAGCAGTGTCAAACTTCGCCAACAGATCAAAAAAAGTAACTGGCCCTATTCCTGGGGTTTCCGCCAAAACCACCCAATATATTCTCTCTTTATTCTCCACCAAACCACTCCTCAAATACCTTCAAAGCTACAGGCGAAGCATGCTCACTTCCCTCTCCAGCTCCCTCGAGCAACACTGTTAAAACTATCTCTGGATCATCAATTGGAGCAAACACTGTAAACCAAGCGTGGGTTTTATCACTATTTTCTCCTCCAAATTGAGCTGTTCCTGTCTTGCAAGCAACTTTAGGTGAAAAACTACTCCATCTTGAGGCTGTACCTCCAGACTGACAAACAGAAATCATCCCCTGCTTTATCACTTCAAGGGTTTCCGTAGAAACACCCAACTCCGCGCAAGACACCTCATCATCTATTGTGAGTTGAGGTTTACACAGTCTTCCTCCATTTGCCACCACACCCGTAACCATAGCCATCTGCAATGGAGTTGTCTGCACATCTCCCTGACCTATTGCCATGTGATAAGTATTGCCCAAATACCACCTCACTCCCGTCTGTCTTTCTTTCCATAGTGGATCTGGCACCAAACCATCTATTTCACCAGGCAAAGATATGCCAGTTTTCTTCCCCAATCCAAAATATCTCGACCATTCTGCCAACTTATCAGCACCCACCAACTCCCCTAATTTATAAAAATAAATATCATTACTCCTCTGTAGAGCCTTCACAGCATTTACCAGGCCTTCCGTTCCTCCGGTCCTGTCATACAACCAATTTCCAAATCGATATCCATTCAAAATAATTTCTCCAGTATCTTCTATGGTTTCCTCTGAAGTAATCTTATTTTCCTCAAGACCCGCAGTTAGGGTAATTATTTTATATATCGACCCTGGCGGATAAGCTCCCCCAACTGCCCTATTAAAAAATGGCTTCCCTTCCTCCTCAAGAGAACCAGATACATCATTTGGGTCAAATGTCGGACGACTCACTAGGGCTAGTATCTGGCCGTTTTTAGGGTTTACAGCTACTCCTGCACCAGAGTACCCCTCAAGAGACTCAAATAGCACCCTCTGAAGGCCTAAATCGATGGATAAAACCACATCCTCGCCTACTATTGGCTCTACCCTGCCAGTTATTCGAAGAGTTTCTCCCGAAGAAGCAGTTTCCACATACTCAGTACCAGGTAGTCCTCGAAGGGATCTCTCCATAGATTTTTCTACACCAGACTTTCCTATCAAGTCACCAGATATATACTCTTCACCCACAACCTCCAATTCTTCCTTGCTTACTTGAGAGATATATCCCAAAACAGAAGACATCTCTCTACCAAACAAGTAATCTCTTGAAATATCAAAAAACACCCAACCACCTGAGGTGGAAAGGTCCAATGCCTCATCCCGACCAATAGTTTCAAACTGCCCTTGGGCTAAATTTGTTCCCTCAACCAACCTCTTATACGTTGGAATATTTCTAGTCAAAACCTCCCCATTCCTGTCACGAATGATTCCCCTAGAAGCCGCAATTCTCCTAGTAATTAATCTGTTCTCCTCAGATCTTTTCAGATGGTAATCTCCCTGGACGATTTGTAACTCTACCAGACGAAAAGCCATAACCATACCCATCAACCACAGCCCCACCCAAAACACCATTATCTTTCTAGATTTTCTAGTTTTCACTTTAGAAGAACCCTTAAGAAGCATTCCTTGCCAAGCAGAGGCTCTATTTGTACTTTTTCTTTTCTTTGAAAACATCGCTATCTCCTCAAGTAGACATCTGCGCCCATACCTCTTTTTGACCACCACGACAAAGTCCACCACAAACCCAACGAAACCAGTCCTGCCGCAAAATGATCAGGCACATCTAGTGGAGTACTCCAAACCAAAGACCCCTCCACAGATAAAAGTAAGGTAACCAAAAACATTGACCAAGCATTATTTCCCTCAAGTTGAGCTCTGTACATGCTCACTTGAAGCGCAGCGATCAAGAAAAACAAAGAGCTCATTCCAAACCTTGTGCCAAAAAACCAATCCACAACCACACCCATAATCACCATCATTTTTGGCATATCTTCCTCTGACATTAAAAATAAAATTCCTGACAAAACAGGAATCAACAAATAATTAAATCCCAAAGACCTCTCAATCAAAAGCCCAATAATAAACAAAATATATAATGCCGTCATTTATCTCCTCTCACAAAAAACACAGTATTCCCAGGTTTAGATAGTATTTTTACATAAACTTTTTTCAACACTTCCGCACTCTCTTCTTCTACCTCTTCAACTGTCCCCACAAGTATTTCAGGCACGAAATTACCTCTTGATCCAGAGGTAATTACCAAATTTCCTACACTCACAAGGTCAGATTGCTCTACTTCCACCACACCCCTATCTCCATCTCCCACCATAATTCCACTTACCTTAAGACTCCCTATCAACACTGGAGTCTGGGTTAAATTATATGAAGAAGTCACTACCCATGAAGCCCAAGGAGAAACACGAACCACTCGACCCACCAAAACAAAAGACGAGTCCACTACCACCTCTCCCGCCTCAACTCCGCTAACGCTCCCAGAAGAAAGTATTAACTCATCATTCCCTGCCACCACAGAAACTGGGTCATACAAATATCCTTTTTCAGGACTGCTGCCAAGTAGTTTTCTCAGCGACTCATTTTCTTTTTTTATAGATTCCACTTCCGAAAGCTGTGCCAAAGCCTCAGCATACCTACTCTCAAGATCTGCAATTTTCGAAGGTCCAGACCTCATGAACCGAATCATGTCTATTGGTTTTGCCATCTGATGAAACCCACCTCTCACTCCAGAACTAAGTGGATTAATCAACCTATCACCAAGAGATCGAATACCAGAAAACCATCCTAAAAAATCAACTCCCAACAACAACAAAGACCCTACAAAAAAAGGTAACCAGGCAGAATAATCAGGAGAAGTCCTCAACCTCATGAGGCAACAGTATCATATCTGCATCTTGCCAACAAATACACAAAAAATCACATCACGAAACTCTAAAAGAGTTGAGTCTGTGTGTCTTTCTTTGATTACTTTCTTGGACAAGCAAGAAAGTAATAATAATCACTCAACAAGACGCAAAAAAGGCCGCCTATGGTGTGTGAAAAATAGATCAAACTGATCAGTCACAACCTAGTCGCGGCCCTCTTGCCCTAATCATCTGTTTTATGGGGTGCAGTTATCCACTGCTGCTTGAATCGTGGTGTACTCCTGAGCGCCACATTCAAATTGCGTAAAGAGAACATATTCACGGTTACGGAGAGTCATCCCTCCGTTGGTGAACACCGATCCGGTGAGTTCTATATGACCTTCTGAATCTACATCAGGATTGTAGTTCCAATAGGTAATGTCGCCCTGAATATAATCGTTATATTCATGACTATTGTGCCACCACCAAGATCCTGCATCCTCACGAGCAACGAAAATCAATTCATCACCCATCGTAAGATGTCCTAAAGCAGCAAATACTTCTGAGGGGGTATATAGGAATGCCGCCTGGTTGTTAAACCAAGTTGCCGTTCCGTGGTATTCAGACACCCACAAAATTGCTGCTTCTTCCAAATCACATTCGTGATACGCATCTCCATAATCCTCATCAAGACCACAATATAAGTTCATAACGCTTCCAGGGAAGTCATTCTGAACCACCACGTGGATCTTCAAAGGTTCTGGTGGTGTTTCTGTTGGAGCCGGAGCTACCGTTGGCTGTTCTGCCTGACAAGCTGCCAGGATCAAAACCAATACAGAAATCAAAAACACTTTTGTCTTCATAATTATTCTCCTCGTTTTCATTAGGTTTTAAAAACAGATTTATGATGACCAGGACTCTACCCACCTCATGAGCAAAGTCCCAGTCATCAAGACAAGGAGAATTAACAGATGATTGTTAAAGAGCAAGTTTTCTCTTCTACCCCAAACGCAAAAATCGCGCCAGCAAACGGCGCGCGCATATCTATGGCAGAATTGTCAAAATACTACCCCATTTTCATTAAATAGTCAACCTATAGTAAATATTTACTGAGCAGTCTTTATAATTAAAAGCTGTCCATTTAATGTCCAGAAGATTACACACTAGTTACATATAATCCCTCTTGATAATATTAAGGTTATAGGTTAGTATTCACGAATCTTGTAAAACCCTAATATTCCAGCTGCAACTTTTTTTCCTTTTTCAACTACTGCTGAAACTCCATCAGCTCCTTTTTTTGCAGCACCTTTTACTTTTTCTCCTGTTTCTTTTGCTTGATCCAGGTGCTCATTTAAGGTTTTTCCTTGTTCTGGTTGGGGTATATCGCCTTCAGCGTATTTATTTGCACCTTCTATTAGCATTTCAGCGACAGTCATCCCTGCATTCGCTAGAAGTGTATTTGTTGCAATTTTGACACCTGTCTTTATAGGCTCAGTAAGAGCTTGACTTGCAGAAATATTTGCCAAATTAATTTCTCCTTCGTGCGCATCCTCAGTTTCATCTTCAATCTCCCTAGAAACTCCACCCTGTAGATATAGCTGCATAGCGCTTTCTGGTCTGTCTTTACCATTTTCCTCTGGCTCAAGACCACCATCAGTGCCACTTTGCGCGTATTGTTCCCAATTTCCCATTTTTATTTTTCCTGCTATTTTATATTACTAGTTATTTATCTGGACAGCTTCGCGGGTACGTTTTGTTTTTTCGCGTAACACCGCGAAGCTGTTTTGTTATAACCAGACATGACGCCCTCCTCATGGAAGGCTTAGGGTTTGCCCAATACTGAGAGTGTATGGAGAGACGAGTCCATTTAGACTTGCGATGTCAGACCAACGGTCTGCGTTACCTGAGTAACAATGTCGCGAAATCTTCATGAGAGTATCGCCTCCAACAACTGTGTATGTACTACCACAGATGCCACTTCCACTTTCAGCGGCTGACGGCGCCCCCTCGCCGTCAGCACTTGCTGCACTCTCTGCAGCCTCTGGACCTCCACCGCCGACGTTGGGATCAACAACCACTTCATCATCAGGGCCAGTAATGACTTTGACAACAGGTTCTACGTCTAAGTCTGGCAAAAATGATTCGCCGTCAAACCCTTCCTGTTCGGGGAGATTGGTGTCGGAACCGAAGCCATCTATCTCTTCGATTAGGGTTTCAAGTCCATCGGTAAATAACCCGGGTACAACTTTCACACCGAAAGCAAACAGCGCGATGATCACGACCGCATAGATTCCGAAGTGGAGAGCTGTGAAAAGCCACTGGATCACTGTCACAATTCCCTTTGAGGATTTCTCCTCGGCCTTCTTGAAGAGCATTGAGACGATAAGCAGACCCAGTATGATCGCGATGGTGCCAAGCGGGTTGTTCCACATCAGCAAGCCGATGTACTGTAGGAGTTCCCACAGATTCATTTGTCCGAGATTCATAATGCACACTCCTTTCTAAGTGTTTCGGACTTACGTTGAATTTGAGTTTTGCGACTTTTCCTCATTCTCTCAGACCTCCTACTGAGACATAAAGATGAGGGGAGTGTAGGCATCGTAGTATTCTTTCAAAGTGAAGCCACAGTCTCCGTAAACCGATCCACATCCCCAGCGGGTAGAAAACTCCATAATGCCAGTGGCAGGAGCTTGGGAATAGTTCTGTAAGGTGCCTGTTGTCGCGTTCCATTTGGCAGCTTTACATGGTTCTCCTCGGCAGTGTCCGTCGTATATTGGAATTACATACCCGTTTGGATACGTCCATTGGACTTGAGCTGGGGGAGTTAACCAGGGATCGCTTCTGAAGTCATAAAATGCGAAGACTCCAGGTGTGATTAAGCCATTTTTAATGCGAAGAGTGAAGTATTGACTAGCCCACTCATTGAATTGCGATGCAGACGTTGGTGAACCAGCGTGTTCTAGATCGATATCAATCCATACGTTTTCGTAGTAGCCCCAGTCGTTTATGACGGACTCAACGTCTTCTTGTGGAGAGATATCAATCATGACTATGCAGCGCATGGGTGAGCAAGCATTAATGACTTCCTCAATTGTTGAGGCTTGTTCATTTCGTGCAACTATGTTGACCAAGGCGATAGTTTGTCTTGATCCATTGATGCTATCAATCTGATTGGCATAGGCGATGGCTGCTTGTGCTGCCTGCTCTCCCGTAGTGTATTCGGAAAGAGTGCCCCAACCTCCAGGACCTAAGTGTCCGTATATCCCAGCATATGTGACAAGTTGCGGGTCGAAGCCAACGGTTTTTACGCCTGCTGGCA
>JBHPHI010000018.1:0-19538 GCA_042569595.1 Patescibacteria group bacterium | reverse complement strand
GGTGCAAGGAAGAGGTTCACCAATGTTATTGGCTCCTGGTTCCTCACAAACTTCGGGAGGAGGTTCACAAAACTCCTGATCAGGATCCTCTTCGCACGTACATGGTCCAAGATGATCATTTTCATGTCCGGCACGTGGTGTGCCATTTTCATAAAAATGTCCTGCAGGACCATATGCTGCTGGGTATGCAATAGTAAGTGTTACGTATTGCAAAGTTCCAACTTGACCTGCTGCATGGCACAATGTGACCTTTTCTGGACCACCCGGTGTTTCAGGTGGTGCCGCAAAACTTGTGCTAGTCGCAATTGCCAATATTACTACTGCAAAAGCCAATATCAACGCAATTAGAATGGTTTTCCTAGTCACGGTATACCCTCCTTTACTAGGCTGATGTGTTAAGCGTTTTATTGTGCTTTCGCCCCTTTATGTCCCCCATATGCCCACACCAACTTTTTTTGAAAAAGCTAATGTGGACATACGAGAGCATATCTTTGCTTGTTAAGGTACAAAAAATACCAAAAAGACCACAGCAAGCAGCGGCCTATTGATTATTTTTCATTGATATATGAATTATATCTTATTTTGTCTAGTTTTTTGAAATTTACTTTTTGTTCTGTCTTAAAAAAGCAGGAATGTCGAATTCATCTTCATATTCGCCTGGTAAATCAGGCTTTTCTTCCTTCTCACTCATTTCCTGCACGGGCTCTTCGTTGGCTATTGGAGTATCAGAGTCTTTATCGGTCTCACCCCCTTTTATTTCTTCTTTCTCATCCTGAATTGGCTGAGGTCTTGGTTGAGTAGGGACCGAAGGTGTTTGACTGAATCCAAAATTTTGTGATCCCATGCCAAAACTACCCTCATCAAATCCTGTGCCTATAACGCTAATTTTGATTTGATCTGCCATATTTTCATCGATTGTGGCACCGAAGATTATATTTGCGTCTGGATCGGCAGCTTGAGAAATAAGGTGAGCTGCTTCATTTATTTCATTCATTGTAAGGTCTGATCCTCCAATAATGTTGAATAAGATACCTTTTGCTCCATCTATATTCACCTCAAGAAGTGGGGATGAGATAGCCATTCTAGCTGCAGTTGTAGCCCTATTTTCACCAACTCCTTGCCCGATTCCCATAAGGGCTGATCCAGCGTCGGTCATAATGGTTCGAACATCTGCAAAATCTACATTAATTAGCCCTGGGGTGGTAATAAGATCTGCTATTCCCTGCACTCCTTGAGTAAGCACGGAGTCAGCTACCTTAAATGCTTCCAATAGGCTCATTTTCTTATCAACTACATCCAACAGTCTTTGGTTTGGAATAACTATGAGAGTATCAACATTTTCCTTTAGGTCCTCGATTGCCTCATCTGCCACAGCCATTCTTCTAGTGCCCTCAAAAGCGAATGGTTTAGTAACCACTGCAACTGTGAGAGCTCCTGCTTCTTTGGCTATCTCTGCTACTATTGCAGATGCACCAGAACCAGTTCCTCCCCCCATTCCAGCTGTAACAAAAACCATGTCTGTGTCAAACAAAAATTCTTTAATTTCTTCTCTGCTCTCTTCAGCAGACTGTTTGCCCACTTCTGGATCTGCTCCTGCTCCCAATCCTTTTGTAAGATTTTGCCCTATTTGAAGTTTAGTTTCTGCTTGATTTGTAAGAAGTGCTTGAGCGTCTGTGTTGACAGCAACAAACTCTACTCCTTTTATGTTGCTTGCAACCATGGAGTTTAGAGCATTTCCCCCTCCACCACCAACACCTAATACTTTGATTTTTGCAAATGTGTTTATGTCTGGTTTTACTAGCGCCATATCAATCCTGTCTGATCACTTTATTGATAGTCTTTTTATTTATCAAGTTTTACTCGGGCAGAATTTATTGAAGGCAGGTACTAATTCTTAACTAATGTATAACTTATTTTTTTCGTCTTGTCACTAGGCATGCTATGGAAGTAATGATTTCAAAAGCTTGACAATTTTTTCTGATGCGCCTTTGATTGGAAGTTTTGAAAGAGATCCAGAAATCTTTGGCAAACTAAACTTAGAAGGTGTTGATTCTGTTTGGGTGTCCCCATAAAGAATAAGTCCCGTGGCTGTTGCAAAGGCTGGTGACTGAATTTCTTCAACTAATCCTTTCAATCCCCTTGGAGATCCTACTCTTGCCGGCATTGATAGGACTCTTTTTGCAGTTTCTACAATTCCAACTGTATTAGATCCTCCTCCTGTAACCACAACTCCGGCAGGAGTGAGTCCTGCAAACCCAGATTCTTTAATTTCTTTGCCTATGAGGGTAAATATTTCCACTAATCTTGGTTTTATAATGCCATCAACTAATGTTTTTCTAGAGGCAGTTTTTAACTCCTCTTTTATTCCGAGCTTGCCTAAATCTAATTTATCCATTTCTTTTCTTTTTTGAATTATTTCTTTTGTTGATCCCTTTACTTCTGGTTTTTTTGCCTCTTCTGAAAGAAGTAGTTTAATTTTTTCTGCACTAGTTAGACTAATTCTCATGCCAATTGCTAAATCATTAGTAATGTTTCTTGCTCCAATTGGAATAACTGCTGAATGACTAAGTGCGCCTTCAACATAAATTGAAACGCTCGTGCTGCCTGCGCCAATATCTATTAAAACTACGCCTAACTCTTTCTCTGTTTCAGACAAGGTTGAGTGGGCTGATGCAAGACCTGAGAATACCAATGAACTTACATTTACTCCAATTTCTCCAATACATTTGATTATATTTTTCATGGCGGTTGTGGCTGCGGTAATGACATGAACTTCAGATTCGAGCCTAACCCCAGTCATGCCCAAAGGATCTTTTATTCCAGCCTGCGAATCAACCTGAAACTCTCTTGGAATAACATGAAGAATTTCTTCAGAAGATGGGAGTGACAAGGCTCTTGCAGCCTCAATTACTCTGTCTATATCTGCATTGGTGATTTCACCTTCTGGTTGTGCGACTGCAACTACTCCTTTTGAGTTTTGAGAGCCTACATGAGCCCCTGAAATAGAAATGTACGCATTTGAAATTGTAAGGCCAGCCATTCTTTCAGCGGCCTCCACACTTTCAGTAATAGCATTTATTGTGTCTTCTAGGTCCACAATTTGGCTTTTTTTAATTCCACTTGAAGGATGAGCAGAGACACCAATTACATGAAGCTTGTCTGATTCTTCTGAGGTGGTTGTGATGATTGTACAAACTTTGTCGGTTCCAACGTCTATGCCAGCGATAACTTTGCCACGCGCCATCTATTCCTTTCAATATTTTAGGACAGGTTTATCAAACCGCATGTCATATATTCGCGGCTCTGGTGATATTGTAGCTTTTGACAAAATTAATTGTAAAGAGGTAACTTGCCTGGGAACATCTTCCGTACTTGTAATTATGGCAGTTTTTTCTCCTGAAATCTTTATTATTATCTCTGTTTTGCTGACTACATTTACCTCCTCAAAAGAAAGGTAGTTTTTTACAAACTCCTCTGCTATAGAAAAAGCACTTAAGGTGAGTTCGTCTTCTATTTTATCTCCTACACCGAGGGTGTATATATCTTTTGAAATAATTGTGAATGCTCCAGGAGTTGGTTTGGGTTGTTTTGACACTACAAATAAATCTTGATCGACAATCAATGTTGCTGATTTGCTTGCGACTTTCAAATTGGCATATGTTTTTTTACTGTCCATATTTATGGAAATAATATTTGGAAGCCTAGCAGTAACGGAAATTCCAGAATACGTTGGATTTGCGCTGGCTATTTTGTTTTCAATTTTTTTTGTATTTACCAGAAACGTCGATTGCCCTTTATATCTATTCAACTCTGCCAACACTTCTTGGTCACACGGCTTATCTGTGGCTGTGCTGCACTCAATTACATTTATTCTAAAAAATGATGATGTGAGACTCCAAGAGATTAAGAAGAAAACAAACAAAACAAAAAGCCATTTTAAAATATTACTTTTGAATAAGAATTTTGTAGGTTTTTTGTATAAATGCTTTAAGGACCTTATGTGCCTATTTTTTCTTATTCTCATGAAGTTTTTTTATTTGTGTATATATTTTTTTCTCAGATTCATTTACGAGTATTTTTTTTAGTGTTTTTGAATTTGTACTAAATTTTTCATAAGATTCTTCGATTTTACTTATTTTCTCTAGTAAGCAATTTTTGGATAGCTTTTTTTGATCAATAATTACTGCTGCCTTGTGATCGCTTAAAACTTTGGCGTTTAAAAATTGCTCGTTCCCTCCAGAAAAAGGTAGTGGAATAAAAATAGCAGGAATGCCTTTGTAAATTATTTCTGTAACAGTGTTTGCTCCAGATCTAGAAACGATCAATTTTGAGTTTGAAAGAATCCAAGAGACTTCTTCAGAAGAAAACCAATTTCTTATGGTGTAGTTAGTTCTTTTTGATTTTGGGAGCGTTAGTTTTATTTTATTTAAATCGTGAAAATAATGAGATTTTCCTGTTCCTCCGCATTGATGAATAACGTAATATTTTTTAGTTAAATCGTCTAAGGACTTTGCTACGATTTTGTTTATTGATTGCGATCCTTGATTCCCGCCAGTGATATAAATAATTTTTTTATCTGATGAAACCCATACTGGCTTTTTTGATTTTTTTCTGAGTTCTTGTCTTATTGGATTTCCAGTGAGAACTACTTTATCTTGAGAAAAATGTTTTTTAGTTTCAGGCCATGAAACTCCAATTTTGTCGGATAAAACTCCTATAATTTTATTTGCAAGTCCAGATGTGATTGTCTGTTCATGTGTAAATATGGGGATGTTTTTTATTTTTGCAGCAATAACAATGGGGATAGCAACATATCCGCCAAAAGAGACAATGACATCTGGATTGAAATCTGAAATGATCTTATAAGACCTTGAAATTGAAAAGATAATTTTTGGTAAAGTTAAAATTGATTGAATTTTTTTGTGGCGGTGAAATTTTATTGTGGAGATTGATTTAAATGTGGCTCCTCTGTTTTCAACCTCTGATTTTTCTCTACTTTCTATTCCGTGATATTCGCTTGAAAATTTCCTACCAACAAATAAAGTCTTATCCCTTTGTTTGGTGACATAATCTAACAAAGCAAGTGCTGGAGTTAGATGTCCGCCTGTTATTAGTAGTTTCATATTTTTTATTTTAGACTCACCTTATGTTTTTAAACAAATTATGACCTATTGTTTTTTACAACTTTAACTTGAAACCTGCTCACATTTGCAATAATTCCTAAAGCAATGAGTATTGTTGTCAGAGATGATCCTCCATATGAAATGAGAGGCAATGGAACCCCAGTAAGGGGAACTAAAGCAACCATTGCGGCTAAATTTATAAGACTTTGAACACCAACCCACGTAATAATTCCACTCACTAGCAGCTGAGAAAACTCATCAGGGGCCCTGCTTGCAATCTTTAACCCCCTATTTACTAGATACACGAGCATTCCTATAACAAAAACCCCTCCTACAAAACCCGTTTCTTCTGCAATTATCGCAAAAATAGAATCTGTGCTCGCCTCAGGAAGATATTGATATTTTTGACGCGATTTCCCTATTCCTTGTCCAGTCAACCCCCCAGACCCTAGGGCTATGAGTACTTGTCTAATGTGATATGAGGTCCCAAGAGGATCAGAGCTTGGATCTAGAAATGTTTTGAGCCTATTCATTCTGTAGGGAGAGCTAACGATCAGTATTAGAGCAAGGGCAGCAGCACCAATACCTCCAAATAAAATGTGCTTTATGGATCCGCCTGAAACAAAAAATAAAACAAATGCAATTGAGCCAATAATTATTGCAGTCCCAAGATCAGGCTGAAGCATTATTAATCCCAATATTGTTCCTGTAATGAAAAGAAATGGGGCAAAACGTTGATGTTTTGATAACCAGGAAGATAAATATATTATTACAGCTAATTTTGTTAATTCTGAGGGCTGGAACACGGTAAATCCTAGGTTTATCCATCTTCTGGCTCCTTGCGCTTTTATTCCGATTCCCGGTATCAACACAGCAATTAACAATACTAGCGCAAATAAAAAGATGGGTTGCGCCAGTTTTTCATATAATTTAAATGGAACTATACTTGCTATAAGTAATCCAATAAAACCAATTGCCGCCCATATTGACTGAAGTTTTAAGAAATGAAATTTATCTTGAAATTCCTGATAACCTTCAATGACTGAGGCATCAAAAACCATAACGAGACCAAAAACAGTAAGCACTAATATTAGTAAAATAAAAATATAATCGGGCTTTTGTTTTGACTTTGATAGCGCTGATCTTTTTCTTGCCCTTTTCTTTCTCATAAGCTTTTCACGATTTGATTGAATCGATCTCCTCGATCAAATTCGTTTTTAAACTGAGAAAATGAAGTGAATCCTGGACTAAACAATAGAACATCTCCAGGGTTTGTTAATCCTTCTGAAACCTCTACCGCTGAATGTAGATTGTTTGAATGTAGTGTTATTCTTTTGTCTATTTCGTTTTTGATTTCCTCAGTTCCAGACCCGGGAACTAGTATTATTTTTTTTATTACCTTGTTTTGATTCAATTCCTGAACTAATTCATTAGTAGGTAGATTCTTACTATTACCTCCCATTATGAGAACTGTTGGTTTTGACATTGATTTTATGGCAGCTAATAACGCAACTGGGGTTGTGCTGGTGGTGTCGTTTATGTAAGCAACCCCATTAAGTTCCCTAATTTTTTCAAGTCTATATGGGACAGCTTTAAAGTTTTTTACTGTTTCAAGAGCATTTTTATCACTTATCTTGAGAATTTGAGAAACCCTTATGGCCGCTGCGATATTTTCGCGATTATGATCTCCAATTAAAGAAACGTCTATTCCATCTATTTGTCTTTTTGTAAAACCAATTTTTTTTGATTTTGACAAAAGAACAATGTCTCTTGCAGTCTTATTGTCTTGGTTAAATATAAGATAGTCAGTTGATTTTTGATGTTTAAATATTGTTGTCTTATCATCAATATAATCCTTCATGTTTTTGTATCTATTTAGATGATCTTCATAAATATTCGTTAGAATCGAAATGTGTGGACTTATTTTTAGATCATTAAATCCCTGGAGCTGCCATGAAGAAAGCTCAAGTATTGATCCCCATGTGTCTTGATCTTCTGTTTCTAGCATTTCTATTGTGCTTTTTCCGGGAATATTCCCACCAAATTGAACTTTTTGATTCAGGTTATTTTCTAAAATGGATTTAATTATCCATGTCGTAGTAGTTTTACCCCTAGTTCCTGTTATTCCAATTATTGGTTTTTGTGTGTATTTTGCAAATAAAGCTGCCTCCATAAAAATAGGCTTTTTTTGAGAAGAAGCATATTTTAATAGCTCATGATTTCTGGGAACTCCTGGGTTTCTAATGATAATATCGCAATCATCTATGTCTTTTTTTGTGTGCCTTCCAAATGTTCTCTTGTATGCTATTTCTTTTATCTCTTCTAAGGAGCTTGCCAATTCATCTTCATTTCTTAGGTCAGTAACGATTAGTTTTGATCCAATTTTATTTAGAAATTTAACAACTCCAACCCCTCCACCTAATATTCCCAACCCAAAAATTAGCACTTTTTTATTTGAAAAGTCGTTCTGAATTTTTTCTATACTTGTCATAGTGATATTAATTTTATCTTGATAGGAAATTTAAGTAAATTTTTTACTGTTTTTTCAAAACTACCACCTTCTTTGGTTGTTAGTAAAAATACTTCTTGATTGTTGTTGATTGTTTGTTTGTGGGTCTTCTTCGTTTGAATGGCAACAGCTTTACTTGGATCAAATATTTTAGCGTCTATAAAGCGCTTTTTTATTTCTTTGTAAAAAAGAGGGTAATGTGTACAAGCAAGAACAACTGACTTTACATTTTTATTTGAAATTTCTTTTAGCCTTTTTGTTACTTTTTCACTTTTAGTCATGGATCCAAAATCACTGCCCTCTGCCCATTTCACAAACTCAGGAAGAGGCTGATATGAAAACTTTGTACCTTTCGAAAATTTCTTCTCAAGCTCTTTTAGTCTTTTACTTTGAAGAGTGTTGTTTGTGGCAAGAACAAGAACTTCCCCATCTTCATCAGCATGTAGTGATGCTGGTTTTATTGCAGGCTCTACACCCACAAAGTTTGTGTTGGGATAATTCTTTCTCATCCACTGAATTGTTGCTACTGTTGCGGTGTTGCAAGCGATCACAATGGTTGAACATCCTTTTGAGATAAGAAGGTCTGAAATTTTTTTGACTCTTTTTTTTAAAAAGTTTGTAGACTTTTCTCCGTAGGGTAAATTTTTTTGATCGGCTATGTAATAAATTTTTTGATCATTTATAATCTTTACTATCTCTTTTAAGATAGATATTCCGCCAATCCCTGAGTCAAAAATTCCAATTGATCCCATAAAGCTATACAACTGCCAACCATGCGCCAAAAATAGCCAACATGATCCCCGCCAACCACATCCTCATCACCACTTTTGCCTCGTGCCACCCAACGAGTTGCAACCAAAGATGAAATGGGGCCACAGGAAAAGCTTTTTTATTTCTATATTTTTTTGAAAGAAGCTGTATAAGACTACTTAAAAGCTCGACAATAAAAATGCCCCCGATCACTAATAAAGCCATCACTTTTCCCAACAACAATCCCACCACTGCAAGTGTTGCACCAAAAGCCATAGAACCAACATCTCCAAGAAAAATTCTGGCAGGATATATATTGAAGTATAAAAACGCAATAAGGGAGCCCAACCATAGCGCTAAAAAGGTTGATAGTGCAGTATCTAAAATTGCTGCTGATAAAAACCAAAAAGCAAATAAGCCTATCATTAATAATCCACTAGCTAACCCATCGAGCCCATCTGTAATATTGACTGCATTTGCAAATGAAACAATGATGAATGCTGCTAGGGGAATAAACAACCATCCAAGTTTTAATACGCCTAAAAACGGAACGTTGAAGATGTCTATATTTAAATTAAAGTACATCAAAACAGCGATTGTGAATGCAAGCAACCATTGAATTGCGAACTTGTGTCGAAGTCTTAATCCAAAAAATTGACTTTTGGGAACATCAAAAAATTTCTTTATGTCGTCATATAGCCCCAAAAACCCAAAAGATAAAAAGGTAAAAAATATTACATTCAACTCTTCTCTTAAGGGATAGACATTCGTAATGTGTACGCCGAAATATTTAGTCAGAGGGAAAATTGTGGCAAAAAGCACAGATACAACACCTATTACCAACAAGCCCCCTCCTATGGGAGTACCAGCTTTTTCCTTGTGTAGTTTGTCAAAGATGGGAGTTCTTTTGCCAAAGGCGTCTTTTGTTTTTTGTTTAAGTCTTTGAAATTTCAACTTGTATAAAACATTAATAAAAGGAACAAGTAAAATACTTGTGATTATAAAGCTGAATATAAGCAAACCTAGTAATAAGGCCATATTTTAACCGTAAATTAGTTTAAATACTTTTGGACCAAAGATTATCAACCCAACAACTACTGACCCTATTGCATTTACTAAAACCATTCCTGCAGAAACATCTTTTGAGATTTTTGCTTTTTTTCTATGCTCTTGAGTTATTAAGTCTGTCATTGCTTCTACGGATGTGTTTATCATCTCTACTGTAAACATTAATAAAATTGTAAATGCCACAACAAACCATTCAATCTTGCTTATTTTTAAAAACAGACCAGAGAAAAATACAAATAAAGCAAAAAATCCATGAAATCTCATATTGGGCTGAGACCTAAAAGTATAAACAACACCTTCCCATGCATGTTTAAAGGAGATTTTATGAATCATAACTAGTATTCTATATCACCTAAGGAAGTGGCTCAAATTATTTAACAGTAACAGATTTTGCTAAATTTCTTGGCATATCTGGATCAAGCCTCCTTTCAACTGCAAGATAGTAAGCTAGTAGTTGGCCCACGACTGTGTTTGGAAATATGCTTGCAGTCCCAACGTCTTTGATGGGAATGTGGTAGTCAAACACCTTTTTTCTATCTGGAGAAACACCTATTATGTATGCCCCTCTTGCTTTTAATTCCATTGCTGCTGCTAAGTTTTCTCCGACAGCCTGATCGTTTGGAATATAAACTACACATGGTGTCCCTTTTTCTATTAGAGCAATAACTCCGTGCTTTAGTTCTCCTGCAGCCAAACCTTCAGAGTGAATATAAGAAATTTCCTTTATTTTGAGAGCTGTTTCGAGAGAGATTGGATAAGAAACTCCTCTTCCAACTACAAATAAATGGTTGTTTTTGTAGATTTTCTTTGAAATTTTTTTTATTTTATTAATACTTTTTCTTGATAGTGTTGATTTTACAGCTTCTTTAGCTTTCGAAAGATCTAGAGAGTTTTTCTTTCCTCCTATTTCTTCAGCAATTAAGTATAAGTAAGTAAGTTTTGCAATAAATGCCTTTGTGGAAGCAACAGCCTTCTCCGGGCCCGCAAACAAGGGAAGCGAGATATCTGACTCTCTATAAAGAGTTGATCCCACAACGTTCACAAGTGACCCGATTATTGATTCTTTCTTTTTTGCAGATTTTACCGCCTGCAAGATATCCATCGTTTCTCCAGACTGAGATAAAGCAACAACAAGATTCTTCTCGCTTAGAAAGTTCGTGTGATAAGAAAACTCACTACCAATAACCCAATCAACTTTTTTCTTTGACAGGGTAGAAAATAAATACTTTCCTGCTATACATGCGTGAGAAGCAGTTCCACATCCAATTAATGTAGTTTGAAGTTTTTTTATCTTCTGAGCCATTTCTTTTATATATGACTTATTTTCGATTATTTTTTCTATTACATTTGGTTGTTCGAATATTTCTTTAAGCATGAAGTGCTTGTAGTTTCCTCTTGAGGCTTGATTATTGCTCCAAGAAATTTTAGATTTTTTTTCTGTAATCTTTTTTTGACTTATAAGGTTGTGAATACTTACTTTATTTTTTGATACAACTGCGTATTGATTATCTTCTAAGAAATAAACATTTTTTGTGTGAGAAATCAGAGCTGAGGGATCAGATGCAATTAAGTTATGGTTTTGTCCGTATCCAATAACCAAAGGTGATCCTTTTCGTATAGCGATCAATTCATTGGCCTCTTTATGAAAAACAATTATTGCCGAAAGACCCTTAGTTTTTTTAAATGCATCAATTACGGCCTGGGTAAATGAGTTGTTATTTTCCTCTTCAATTAAATGAACTAGCACCTCTGTATCTGTGTCAGATTCGAAGGCATGCTTATTTGAAAGACCGTTTTTTAGCTCCTCATAGTTTTCAACTATTCCATTGTGAATTAGTCCAAAAGATTTATCACAACTGAAGTGAGGGTGAGCATTTTTTTTAGTCACCCCCCCATGGGTAGCCCACCTGGTATGCCCGAAAGAAATTTCTCCTTTTGGAAAACCATTTGAGGTAACGTTCCCTATCTTTCCAATGCCCTTTTTCAACCACAACTTTTCATCATTTTTTATCGCAATACCCCAAGAGTCATACCCTCGATATTCTAGTTCCTTAAGCCCATTCAAAACGACCTCCCCCGCAGAATTATTTTCTCCAATGTACGCAAATATCCCACACATAGTGCCTCCAAATATAATAAGTAAGTTTGTTGAATTATTAGACCGGAGTAAGGTCTACTCGAATTGAAAATAAGCTTTGTTACTGCATTGCTACAATGTTTAATTTATTTTCTTTTGGACGTTCGTTCGCCCAGGGGGTCTCCGTAGATACTCTCTATTTGAGGTCCGATCCCCTTGAAACTCAAGGGATCCCCCTTCCTCGTCTTCCTGATATTCAGGACCACACGCTCTATTTTTTTCCTCAAAACCTCCCTTCTAAGCTGTTTTTCTTTCTATGTTTGCCCCCAGAGATCTTAATCTCTTGTCTAGATTCTCATATCCTCTATCAATTTCTTCTACATTGTGAATTATCGACTCTCCTTCTGCAATGATTGCCGCAAGTGTCAATGTGGCTCCGTGACGCAAATCTTTTACCGTAAATTCACCTGATTTTAATGAGTTTCCTCCTGTGATTTTTACTGCATGCTTGTTTTGAGGATTGTCATTTTTGACATCGAAATTATATATTCTTTCTGGATCATCAATCTGGGGATTAAATAACTCAGTTTGAACTCCCATTTCGTTTAAATGTGAAATATATTGAAATCTTGTTGGATATATTGCTTCGTGAATAATGCTCGTTCCTTGGGTTTGTGTAAGTAAAACTGCCCATAACGGCTGCCAGTCGGTCATGAATCCTGGATGAGGTTGGGTTGTTATGTCAACAGCCCTCAACGGTCCTTTGTAGTAAAATCTGATTCCGTAACTTCCGATCTCGTATCCTCCGCCCATTTCACTTAATTTATCTAAAAAAGCTTGTAAATGTTCTTGTTTTGCATTTTCAACAATTATGTCGCCTTTTGTTGCAACAGCCGCGCAAGCATACGAAATTGCCTCGTTCCTATCTGGCATGATTCTATGAATAGTTGGTCCTAAACTTTCCACTCCTTCTATCTCAATACACCTATTGTGCCTTCGCCTAATTCTGGCGCCCATACTATTGAGAAATGTGATTAAATCATCTACTTCTGGCTCTAAGGCTGAATTTTCAAGAACTGTCTTTCCTTCTGCTAATACTGCTGCCATCAATAAAGTCTCCGTGCCCGTGTGGGTATTTTTTGGAAAGGTATAAGTTGTTCCATATAACTTGTCTGCTTTTGCAGTTATATGACTGCTTGTTTGTTCTATTTTTGCTCCCATCCTTTGTAGTCCCTGCCAATGTCTATCTAGCGGTCTTTTACCAATTTTATCCCCTCCTGGATGGGGAACTTTGGCTTCTTTTAACCTATGAAGAAGTGCGGGGATGAACATGGGAGCAGACCTTGATTTTGGTCCGTACTCATCTGGAACATTTGACTTTTTTAGAGATGAAGGGTCGATAAACATTGTCCCTTCACCTCTTTTTTGAGTGCTGCCACCTAATTTTTCAATTATTTCTGCAGTAGCCCTAACGTCAGATATGTTCGAAAAATTAAGTAGTCTGCTTTCTTTCTCTGACAAGAGAGAGGCTATCATTAGTTTGTAGCTGGCATTTTTTGCCCCACCAAGCCTTACCGATCCATAAAGTGGCGTTCCTCCTTTTATTACGAATGACTGCATTATTTATCTCCTATAAAAAATACTTCTCTTTCTAATGTTACGCCATACTTTTCTTTAACTCTATCGGCAACTAAAGTTGCTAATTTGTCTATATCCTCTGCAGTTGCTCCTCCTTTGTTTGTGATGAAATTCGCATGCACATCACTAACCTCAGCACCACCAATTTTTTCTCCCTTTAATCCTGACTTGTCTATTAATAATCCAGCTGAAGTACTGTGGTTTGGGGTTTTATATGATAATGCTTGAGCCTTGCCAATGTTTTTAAACATGCATCCTGAGCTTGGAATTTCTAGAGGTTGAGTATCTCTTCTTCGCTTAAGAGCTGCTTCTGCAGCTTTCCACAACTCGTCCTTGTTGCCTTTTTTCAAATCAAAGGTGGCTGAAATTACAACCTCCCCAGTGTCTTGAACAATTGAGTAATCATAAGAAAACTTCATTTGATCATTGGAGTAAGTTTTTATATTTGCCTCTTTATCAATTACCTCAACTTGGGAAATGTAGCTTCCAATTAAGTGATCTAGGTGGTGTGAGTTGTTGTATACTGCGCCACCCACCGTTCCTGGAACCCCAAGAAATTCCTCCAAGCCTTGCAAGGATTCTTCGAGCGTATACCTAACAAGATGATTTATTATTGCTCCGCTTTCAGCTTTTACTTTTGCTGATAATGTGTCAACTCGATTATTTTTAACACCACCCTTTACCCCTACTACAGAAATGTTGTTAGCTTTATTTTTTATTACCAAACCCCTTATGCCACCATCTCTAACAACAATATTGCTTCCTCCACCGAGAATTGTGTATGGAATTTTATTTTCAATTGATAGCTTTATTGCTCGTATAAGATCGTGTGTGTTGTTTGCTTGAAAAAATAAATCAGCTGCCCCCCCCACTTTCATCCAAGTGTGATTTTTTATAGGGTGATTTTTCTCTACTTTTGATAACTCTTTTTGAAGGTCGTTTAGGTTTTTTTCATCAAAAGTTTTGATGAGCTTTGTAGACATCTCCAGCTCCTATTGTAAATATTGCGTCGCCCGGTCTTTTAATTTTATTGACGTATTGTATCAAATCTTCTTGAGAGACGTATTTTGTATTCGAGTGTGTTTGAGAAATTTTGTCAGCTAATAGCTTTGATGAAACTGTTGGATCAATTTTTTCTCTTGCAGAGGGGAATATATCAGTAATGATAACGATGTCTGACTCCTCAAAGCTTGTGGCAAATTCATCTAATAATGACTTTGTTCTTGAGTATGTGTGAGGCTGAAAAATTGCGACTAGTCTTTTTTCTGACAACCATTCTTTCGCAGCCCTTAAAGTGGCTTTAATTTCTTGAGGGTGATGTGCGTAATCATCAAAATATGTAATTCCGTCTTTATCTCTTATTTTCTCAAACCTTCTGTTTGTTCCTCTAAATTTTTCCAAACCCTTTCGAATTACCTCATGTCCTAGCCCTAAGTGAGTACATAATGCATATGACATCAAAGCGTTTTTTGCATTGAATTCTCCTGGAATTGAGAGGGTTAATTCTTTCTTTTGATTATCGTGGATGAAAAACACATGTTGTTTTTGATCAATATTTTTTATATCTATGATTTTAAAGTGACTTTTTTCATTTTTTCCTACTAAAATTTTTTGATTAAATTGATCTGAAAGATTCAAGCTCTCTTGGTCGTCGCTATTTACAACAAGTAGGCCGTCGTCAGGAGTTTTTGAGAAAAATGAAATATATGCTTTTTTAGTATCTTCAAAAGTTGGATAAACATCTGGATGATCATGAGATATGTTCGTACATATAACAAACTTGGGATTTTGGTGCATAAATCTTGGAGTATTATCCACTCCTGGAGCTGTTGCGTATTCATCCGCCTCAACAACAAAGTATTTCCCTTTTTGCGCATATTTTCCTGGACTCTCAAGTGAAGAAATTTTTGCTACTCCCACCAAATAGCTTGGATCTTTTTGATCATGATCTAATATTGTGGATATCATTGCAGAAGTACTAGTTTTTCCACCAACTCCGCATACAGAAATACAAGTTTTTCCTTGAGTTATTTGACCAACAGCCTCAGCATGGCTTATGCATGATATTCCTTTTTTTACTGCATGCATTACCTCTGGATTGTTTGGTCCGCCGTGAGCGCCTGTATAAATAAGAAGATCAACGGTATCTTTAATGTTTTCAGGTGAAAATCCCTTTTGTGGAATGATTTTTCTATTTAAAAGTGTTTCGTCCGTAACAAATTTCTCTTCCACATCGCTTCCTGATAATTTCTTGCCAAGATCTTGAGCACAAAGCGCTAAAGCGGTCATGCCTACTCCCTTTATGCCAGTGAAGTGTATGTGTTTGGCTTGAAAAATATTCATTGATCTAATTTTACTATTGTTGCCATACTTCCTGAAGTCTCTCCTAGAGTCTTATGTTTTAAGTGCGAATAATATCCATCATCGTGATATGTGCACTTTCCTGATTCGTGAATGTTTTTTCTTTGAACGCCCGAGCCTATTAAGCTATCTACCAGAAACCCTTTTAGATCTATGTGCCAGAATTTATTTCTATTTATTATATGAATTTTCCATTTTTCGTCTCCAAATTGCTCTGGCTTATCTTTAAATTTGTAGCAGCACTTTAGAATTGATGGGGCAATGTATGCATAAATGTCTTTTGATTGAGACTTGAAGGTAGTTGTCATAAGTTTTATTGCTTTTTCTTGAATACCCGCTCTTAAACCTCTCCAGCCGGCATGTATAGTTGCCACAATTTGCTTCTTTTGATCGTAAAGCACAACAGGGATACAATCCGCAGTTTTTATCATTAGCGCAATGTTCGTGCTGTTTGTAATTATTCCGTCGGTAGATTTGATTTTCTTAATATGAGGACTCACTTGAGATTCGTGAATTACTTCAACGTGACTGCCATGAACTTGATTCGCTTCAATTATTTTGTCTTTGGGTGTGGGAATTTGTTTTAGTATTTTCTGTGGAATCTGACTAGAAACTTTTGGGTCTTTGTTTAACTTTACAGATCCATCAGTTTTCTCTGATGACCAAATATTCAATCTGTTTTTTTTGAAGTAAATCATTGAGTTTTTTGACGCATGAGTTTTTGAGCTTTCCTGAGCTGTTGAGGAGTGTTTACACCAAACCAAACTGAGTCGTCTTCCCAGTAAAGAGCTTCAACTTTTTCATTTTGATTTTTTGCAATTTCCACAATATCGGTAAGATAATATTCTCCAGATATTTTGTTTTTACTAATTGATGATATGTTTTCTTCAAGAAATTTTTTATTAAAGCAATATAGGCCTGTGTTTATTTCTTTTATTTTCTTTTGATCCTTAGTCGCTACTTTTTCTTCAACAATAGCTGTAACTTTGTCACTGTTTCTTATTATTCTTCCAAGACCAGTTGGGTCGTCTTTTTTAATTGTAAGAAGAGTAATTGCAGCTTTTGACTTATCATGATGATCAATGAGCATTTCAATTAATTTTGGAGGATAAAAAGCAGAGTCGTCGCCATACATAGATATGATGTGACTAGATTGGTTGCTTATTTTTTTTAAGCCCGCTTTTACAGCATGGCCTGTGCCTAAAGGAACTTTTTGATCCACATAAGTTACTTCATTCCCTAAAGCTTTTTTTACAGACTCTTTTGCATAACTTACCACTGTAATGATGTCATTAATGCCAGATTTTTTTAGATTTTCTATTGTGTAGCAAATCATTGGCTTGTCCAACAATTCTAGAATTACTTTGTTTTTATTTTCTGAGTTCATCCTCGTGCCTTTTCCGGCAGCAAGAACAATAGCGGAAACACTTTTTGACATATTTATTTGAGAATTTTAAGTAATATCTTTGTTAACCTTTTTTCGTCGTGTCTTAGTAGGCTTCTTTTGATTTCGTCTGATTTTCTTTGTTTTGCCTTGGTAACTAAAGTTAGATCATCTTTTATTACCTGAAAATCGCTGCAACTGCTTACGTCTACTTCTACAGGATATTCATTTTGAGATTTATAGTTATCAAGCTCTCTTGAAGGAATTTTTTCTGTGTTTATTATGACGTAATCTGGGTGTTTGCCCATATATTTTTTTAATTCTTTGACGTGATCGCTAGATTTATATTCGTGTGTCTGTGTGTATCTGGTCATGAGGTTTACTATAAAAGCTATTTTTGCTTTTGTTTTTTTGAATACACCCTTTACTCCTTCTACGGCAAGATTTGACAAAATACTTGCGTACAGATCTCCAGGGCCTATGATTATTAGGTCTGCGTTTAGAATGGCTTTTTGGGCTTTTGGGTATATTTTTGCTCGAGGAGACAATTTTATTCGTTTTATCTTTTTTCCACCTGCTTTTTCAGGATTTAGATGATGCTCGCCAATGATAATTGTTCCATCTTCATATTCGACCACTAAATCTACTACCCTATTGGTAATAGGAATAATTTTCCCCTCAAGATTGAAGATTTTTTCACTAATTTCAAGCGATTCTGGGGTTGACCCTGTCATGTCCTGAAGAGCCGTAAGTATAAGATTGCCAAGATTATGTCCTTTTAAACCATCCCCCTGATTAAACCTGTATAAAAGAAGCTTTCTAATCCACGACTGATCATTTTCCCTTGCAAGAGCTGCTAAAGATTGTCTTAAATCTCCCACAGGGAGAAATCCAAATTCATCCCTCAATCTGCCCGTTGATCCTCCAGAGTCTGCAACAGACACAATTGCTGTTAAATTTACGTTGTGTTTTTTTAGCCCTGAAAGAACTACAGAAGTTCCTGTTCCGCCACCAATAACAACAATATTTGGACGATCTTTTCTCATCGTGGATTGATTTTACCTTGAAATGGTTTTTTTATTAAATTCTGATGCGAAGAAAATACTCTTGTGTTATCTTCCACATCATCTTGAATTAAAATTGCGGGCCCTATGACTGAATTTGATCCAATTTTCACTCCTGGCATAAGACTTACATTGATTCCCACCCTTACGTCTTTTGCAATCAAAGCTCCTAAATGATCCTTCCCGCTGTCAACTTTCTCCTCCTTGATTGAAACCTTAATGCTTTTTTCATCAAGCCTGTAGTTCCCAGTGATTGTTCCTGCTCCAAAAGCAATATTTTCCTCAAGAACGCTGTCTCCTACATAATTGTTGTGTAGCCAACAACTGTCGCCAACATAACTTCTAGCAACCTCAGAGAAGGAGCCCACAATCGAATCATTTCCTACGTATGATTCTCTAATAAACGCATTGTTTCCAATTATTGTGTTTTGTCCTATATATGATGGACCTTTTATGACAGCGTTTTCGTAAACAATCACTCCCTCTCCGAGAAAGACGTTTTTGTCGATGACTGCAGAGGGATGAATATTTTTTGAGAGGTCTTTTGGTTCTAACTCGTGCTTCAAAAGAGCGCTTGAGATTTTAAGAATATCCCATGGATACTTGGTTGATTGCCAGTAGCCTTCGTACTTAAGCAGCCCCACTTCTTCTTCCTGCATCAGTTTAGAAAAGGCAACTTCGTAGACATCATCTTTCCCACTTTGGGTGTTTTTAAGTAGGTTGATAAAATTATTGGCACTAGAGAAAAAGTGAAATACAAGATTTACTAAATCACTTGGCTCGTTTCCCTTTCCTGGCTTCTCAACAACCTCAACTACCCTGTTACCCTCAAGTTTCAAATATCCTCCATCAAAATAGTCACTTACTTTTTTACCAGTTATAAAAGACTTTCCTTCTTTTGCTTTTTTGAAGGCTAAATTAAATACAGATTGATCAACCTGATCTGTGGCATTTAAAACGAAAGCAGAACCGTCTTTTATTAGGTCTTCACTTGAAATCAAGGCGTCAGCCATACCTCTTGGTGTTTTCTGAACAACGACTTTAAGTTTTTCGTCGCTGTTGAATAGAGCTTTAATTTTTTTCTCGTCTCTTTCGTTGGAAACTATAACCACATCTTCAAACCCTGCGTTTTTTAACTTTTTTACTGTTCTCTCTATTAACGAAAGTCCCATTAATGAAAATAAAGGCTTGCTTGCTTTAAAAGGCGAAAAGCGCTTACCAATTCCACCAGCCAATACAACTGCGTACGTGTTCATTTTCCCTTTTTATTTTTTAGTGCTTTTCTTGCTGCCCTTGCGTCAGACCAAGGGGTTTCTGTTTTTCCATCCAAGTTCAATGATTGTTCATGACCTTGTCCGAGCAGAGCAACTGTATCAGTTTTTTTTGCTATTTTTATGGCGTAGTTTATTGCCTCTTGTCTATCTGTAAAACTAATAATGTTTCCATGGTTCTTGGTAATGCCTGATTTAATTTGGTGAATAATTTTTTCAATTTTTTCATCATAGCTGTCATCTGTGGTAAGAATACAATGGTCTGCTATATCTGATGCTATTTTTCCCATTTT
>JBHPHI010000017.1:0-19999 GCA_042569595.1 Patescibacteria group bacterium | reverse complement strand
TATTAAACAAAGAAGCAGGTGGGATCAAGGATTTTTACAAGCCTACGCAAAAAAAGATTGGCAGAAACTAAAAACAGCCAAGCAAAGATTTCTTATGGCCTACTTACTACTCCAAACAATTTTAAGACATGTCGCAACCATAAACATGTTGCTTATGCCCATTATTGCTCTTGGATTAAAAACAAATGTATTAATTACCACAATCTCCTTCATCCCAGCATATTTCTTAGTGGCTCAGCTAGGACTATATGTTCTTGGAATGTCAGATCTAAAAAACCAATACAAGATCAAGGTTCCTACAGCCACCTACCTAAAAACTATTGTATTTTTCTTGCCATACCAGGTCATGCTAGCTCTAAGCTCAGCAAAAGCAATGTTTAATATATTGGTTGGAAAAAACTACTGGGAAAAAACCACCCACCACAACCTTCACAGACAATACCTAAACCAATAACTCTTGATATACTTGTTGAGTGACTCTCAAAAAAAACACCCGACAATATTTCATATATGCTTTTGTCATTCTCATTTCCCTAATCCCTAGACTTATCAATTTTAATGGCTTCCCTAAACTAATTGGTGACGAAGGAATCTATGTCTCACAAGCTTGGTGGCTTGTGTATTTTCAAAAATTAGGCCCCTACACTTACTGGTACGACCACTTTCCGCTAGGGTGGTTGCTGCTTGGTTTGTGGCAACTATTTACGGGCGGGCCATTTTCATTCGGAGTCTCAGTATTGTCTGGAAGGGTGTTTAGCATTGTCCTTACCTCCATATCCACTCTTTTTCTCTACAAGATCACCAAAAAAATTACCAAGTCCGAACTCTTCTCCATACTCGCTATTATTTTATTCGCTCTTTCCCCACTCTCCATCACTCTTACTCGACAGGTGTATCTAGAAAATATCGCCCTCCCTTGGTTGTTGTTGAGTATTTATTTACTAGTCTCAAAACCCAAAAGCGGCAAGCACATCATTTTCTCCGCTGCATCCCTGGGAACAAGCATTCTCATAAAAGAGTCCTTGCTTTTCTTCATCCCTGGATACTTGGTTTTTTTGCATTCATACAATCAAAAAAAAGAAAACTACAAGTATTTACTATTTTCATTCCTACTCACACTAATCTTTGTTCTTTCGCTCTTTCCAGTCTTAGCCATTGTCAAAACAGAGCTTCTTCCCAAAGAGGGCCAGCTATCCTTAACAGAAACCGTGCTTTATCAAGCTCAACGAGGGGATGGGAAGTTATTTTGGCAAGAAGGTAGTGATCTTAGAAGAAGGCTTGATAACTGGCTATTTTTAGATCCTTACCTCATATTTATTGGCCTTGCTTCCACACTCATAAACTTACTTAAAAATATAAAAAGCAAGAATATTGGAATATACCTAATGCCTATCTTGTTTTTAGTTTTTCTTACTAGGGGAAAGCTTGTCTTAGATTTCTACATCATCCCTCTTTTGCCTCTCATGGCTTTTTCCATATCAATTTTTGCAAAAGACTTTCTAAACCAAGCAAACCTCAAAAAATCAACAAAAATAATTATCCCAGCATCCATAGCTATAGCCGCTGGCTACATATATTCAGGCCAATACCTATACACGAGCCAGGCAACACAAAATCAAATCGAGTCTATTAGCCACTTAAAAACAAAAATATCAAAAGATTCCATTATTGCAGCCGATCCCTTCCTTTTTCTTGATCTAAGAATAGACAATAAATCTAATGAGTTATTCAAAAACATTCACTGGTACCCCAAGCTAGAAAGTGACCCGCAAATAAAGGATATTGCCATTCAAAACAACTTCAACAACATCGATTACATTCTTCTAAGCGAGTCACTAAAAGAAGATCTCAAATTCAACAGATCTCCCCAACTCAAATCTGCATTTGATAATATGACCGCGTCTTCCAGTTTTGTCGCAAACGAAGATCTCGACCCCATCAAATCAAAAATCACTTATGCAGTCGAAGATCTTCAACTATACAAAAATTCCTCAATAAATCCACTTTCATCGTCACAAAAAATCAATATTATCAACATCAAAAAACTATTCATTCTCTCACTCAACAACTCACAAATCCCTCAAGAATTAATCGACTTGAATGGTCAAATTGGAGGAGTCATTATTCAAGAAAGCGCCATCCAAAGCTCCAGTCAGCTCGAAGAATTAATTAAAAATCTAAAAACCACAAACCAGTCTTTGTTTGTTTTCGTTAGACAAGAAGGTGGAGTCAATAGCCCCATATCTTGGATCAACACAGTTTCTCAAGCATCAATAAAGTCCCCTCTCGAGGGCTATGAAGTGGGACTACAAAGAGGTAAACAGCTCAAAAACCTGGGTTTCGACGGTATTATTTCTCCCTTATATGACAACTCCCTTATCTCTGAGGAAACCGGGCACGAAATGATAAAAGGTTACGCCGAGTCAGGACTTAAAGTTATCCCTATTCTATATAGCAAGTACCCAAAAGAGCCAAGCTCGTCCTTCTTATCCAGTTACGGACTACTTCTTCAAAAAGATTTAAATTTATCGCAAGCAGAATATCCAGGCTTACTCCTCAAGGACATGTCGTCAAACAGCCTAGAAACCCTCAAAAACGCCTTTTTAGAGGGTGCAAACGCATTTATCGTCAATGATCTGACAGGCCTAGAAAACACCCTTAAGAATTTGTTAGAGGACACAAAAACAAATCAACCGCTACAAAGAGCGGTTGATTCTAGTTTTGATAAACTTTTTTACTAAAAGATTTGTTTAGACTTCGGCTTTTCTTGAAAGAAAGTAAGAAGTCATGGCGACTGCAAAACTTCCAAAAATTAGGATGTATGCGCTGCCACCTATAGCAGTATCTTCGGGCTCATGGACCTTGTCACACACAGTGCCCTGTCCATAAACTTCTCGACAATTAACTTCTTCAGTTGATCCATCGGCAAAAGCCTGGGATGGAGTCAAGAGAACAAATAGCACTGCCATCAGCGATATCAAGGTTTTCTTCATGTCTCCCTTGTAACTACTTTTTATGTATTCGCATTATATCCCTATATCCTACTTTGTCAATAGTTATAGGACATTTATGCCTCTTTCAATTTACAAGAATTTTATAAACTGAAAAAGACAGGCATGCAATGATTACTTGAAAAAAGTAACTCCCCAGAAGGGACATCGATGTTGTTAGGCAGCCGTCTTTTTTAAACTAAAGTTCCACCCCACCAGATGGAAGGCCGGACTCAATCAATCGAAGAACCGTGTCAGAAAAGGTAAACCACATATCCTCAAACGGATATTCGCAGTACATCGTTACAAAAGTGTTTTCAGCTTGATCATAAGTCAAGTAATATTCCAAAGACACTCCTGCAAAAAATAGCTTTCTTCCGTCATTTGTGGTAATTTCTCCCTCAACTTCTTCGATCATTAGTGGTTCGTTCCCTCCAGTCCAAACACATGATGTTGCGCCAATTGAATATAACTCGAGAGTAATAGTTCTGTACTCTTGATTTCCTTCAACTTCAGCCTCTCCCAATTGAAAATCATGGTACGAGTCAGAATAATAAACGCAATTCCCGTCTGTATATGCATAAAGCGGAAATCCATTTTTCTCCTCGTCACACAATGTTCGTGAGGGGGTTGGATAGACAACAATTGTTGGGGTTTGAGTTGGTGGTTCTTCAGTAGGCTCTTGCGCGGCTGTACAACCAAAAATCACAAAAGCCAACACCAATATCCCGACGAACAAAAATCCTACTTTTCGGCTACTAAACATCAGAAAGACCTCCTTGGTCGACTAGGTTAGAATGTAGCGAGCCCCTCAAGAGACACTTTGTCTCCTCAGGACCTCACTACACTCCCATTGCATGCCTTTTTAAAGTACAAATAAACCAATTCTCACGCCTAGTGAAAAAGTTTATTGAGATCACAAAATTTTATGACCTCAACAAACTCAGCGTGTAATAATGTTAAAATTTTTGTCCCTCAATGGACTTGAAATAGTTTTATAGTGGCTGAGAATGTCTGGTTAGTTTACTCGATAAAATATATAGCTTGGTCGTCCAAAATGGATGGACAATGCTGGACTATGGCCCCAATAGCAGCGCCTCCCGGAGGTAAGACAACCTCTAGGCAACCATTTTCTAGCCAATCTATATCTCCAAAGCCCCCGTAAACAACGGCTCTAAAAAACTTTCTGACATTATCTTCAGAGAAATGAGTATACAAAATATGCTTTGTCTTAGTATGCACAACAAAAGCAAAAGGGTATAACTCTCCTTCTGTTTGCCCATCAATTGAGGCAACATACCAAGAGGGAGACTCGCCTTGTTTTTCATGCACCGTTCCTCTGGAAATTATAAGCCCACTGACAATTAGAATTAACACAATTGCAGTGGTAGCTCTAACAACATAGGATCTCTTTTTCATCTTTTCTCCTATGCTCTGCCCAGCCTAATTGCTGGTTCGTAAAATATTTTCAACCTACAAAAACACGTCACGAACCAGCACATAATTACACGCTTTATTAAAGTGCTTTTTAAAAGTATTTAAAATCTGCAACAGATCAATACTTTCCAAAAAACTATCCTCACGGATATGGTTTTAAAAATCACAATTTCTAAAACCCTATCCACCAGGGTTATATTTCAATTAGCCTTGCATACTTGAAAATTCTCACATCAGAATCCAAAAACCTACAGGTGTAAAGGATCAGATCTGCTCTGTAGTCAGTTATTTCATCTCCTTCGCTTTCCCCATAAATCTCAAATACATATTTTCTTTGATTCCAGATTATCTCCACAGTGTCTCCATCCTCAAGTTTTGGAAGATTATAAAAAGAATTTTCTCTCCTAAACTGATTTGTCCACTCAAGATAGCCAAACCTATGAGCAGCCAAAATTGTGGGATATTTTCTTGAGTATGGAGTTCCAAAGTCAGATACTCTCCACACGCCTTTTCTCAAGATGTCTTCAACATTCTCTTCAGTCCCCTCATTCACAACAGCATCTACTCCTATTTCATCAATAACTATCCTATTTTCTTTAGAAAGTAATGCGCTAAACACAGGTTGATATGGTTTTTTTGGTGCTTTTACCCCACTTTCTATCAAGTTATCTCCAAAAGATTTACTAGGTTTTGTCAAAACTTGAACATATTTTGCCCCAAGACGGTCATCAACAGCTTCAGATATCTGAGGCACAAACACCATGCTTGCAGACAATGTCCCAAGACCAAACATAGCCATACTTATCTTTCTTAAAATATTTGAGGCTTTACTCTGGATAGATGACGTTTTTGTGCCACTAGAAACCAATCCATATGAAAATGGTTTTCTGTAGAGGTTTATGTTTACGTAGTTCATATTTCTCCTACAAAAAATGAGAGGCCTCCCTCTCATGTTCCTAAAGTTTGTACGGGGCAGTACTTGGTAGTATTAGCCCTCGAAAGGCGGATGATGAGCCTGCCCAACACATCATCCACCATTCGAAGGCTCAAGCCAGCAAAAAACCTAGCAATCATTCAATATTGACTGCTAATGACAGATTTGCTAGTTTGTGTCTCAGATCACTGTGTTTCCTGTCCAGAACACAGATCTTCGCAAAAGAGCTTTGCTATTCGTGGCCATCGAACCAGCGGTAGTAAAGCTCTTTTCATTTTTTCTCGTCCGGCTCCCTACCCTAGAGCCTGACAAGTCTTTTAATCTGCTATCGCCCTCCTGAGGTCAAGTTCTGACCCAGTCGTCCGATATCTTCAAACTGCTTTCTAATAAAGTTATCTCTGGAAAACCTGTTTTTTGTCCTAGAACGCCTCTTAAGAGAGATCAGTTTTCTTTTAAGATTGTCCATTGGCAGGTTTACCTCGAGAATTTCTGCTTTATTAATTTACAAAGCCATTCTATCACTTGTTGTCAAATATTTCAATCCTATAGCTTTTTTCACTCATTTTTTCTTATGTCCTATATTATTTAATTGAGCTTACTACTTGAGAGAAAAACTACACTTATCCTCTATTGTGGATATCTAAAAAAACCTGTGGAAAATAAATTAGCAAACAAAAAAACACCCAAAAGTGTTTTATTAACGACCAACAATAAAAAAATAAACTACTTCAACACTCCACCCACCACTTGTCTTAAATTTCTGTGTTTTTCGGGAGAAATCACATTTGTATACCCAAGCTTTCTAGCCTCTTTTGTTCTTTTCTCAAGATAAGACACCTTCCTTACCTCCCCAAGAAGCCCTACTTCCCCAAAAACCACAGTTTTAGTAGGTAAAGCTTTACCTTTCAAACTCGAGGCAATAGCTAAAGCCACTCCCAAATCAGCAGCAGGCTCCACTAAACTCATTCCCCCTGCTACATTCACAAAAATATCACTAGTTCCCAAACCACCAAGATTGCACCTCTTTTGAAGCACGGCGGATAATAACTGGATTTTATTCACCGGAACCCCTCTAGAAACCCGCCTAGGAACAGCAAGTTGTGAAGGTACCACCAAAGCCTGAACTTCTATCAAGACGGGTCTGGTTCCCTCCATCACTGCTACCACCACACTTCCTGGCGTACCTGTCTGGCTTTCTTCAAGAAATGCTTTCGATGGGTTCGTTACTTCATTCATTCCTCCATCACTCATTTCAAATACCCCCACCTCATCTGTTGCTCCAAACCTATTTTTAATTGTTCGAAGAATTCTAAAAGCACCAGTTCGTTCACCCGTAATTTCCAACACCACATCCACCATGTGCTCCAAAACTTTGGGTCCTGCAATGGATCCTTCCTTGGTTACATGACCCACCAAAAACACTGGAACCTGTTTTCTTTTCGCAATTCTTATAAGCCTATTTGTGGACTCTCTAACTTGCCCTACAGACCCTGCCATCCCAGAAAGGTCTTCCGTGAATATAGATTGTATTGAATCAACTATTACAAGCGATAGATCAGATAGAGAATCTATTGTTGAACAAATAGTATCTACATTTACATCAGAAAGAAGTTGTATATCATTTATATTTTTATCGACAATTCTTTCACTTCTTAATTTTACTTGCTCAGGACTCTCTTCCCCACACACATATAGCACTTTTTTACCATCTTCTTTTACAGGCCTTCCTCTCTTTGCCACCTTATTCTTTCCCACTATCATTGAAAGTTGTGTAAGCAGCGTACTTTTTCCAATTCCGGGATGACCGGCTATAAGCACCACACTTCCCGGCAACACTCCACCACCAAGCACTCTATCAAACTCTCCCATGCCTGTAGTTACTCTTCCCTTGCTTCCCCTTTGAATTTTCACTTTAGACAAAGAAACTGTTCTTGAAACTGATTTTTTACCAGAAAAACTGCTTTTTTTTGAAGACTCAACTACGCTCTCCACCATACTATTCCACTCACCACATTCACTACAGTTTCCCATCCATTTACTGTATTGAGCATTGCAGTTTTGACATACAAAAATACTTGATGTTTTGGCCATATTCAGATCTTATCACACTCAAAATGCTACAATACCAAACGTATGTCTAGGAAAATAGAATCAGGAAGCACTCCAACCACATGGGAAAGCGAATTAAGAATTTTAGAAAAAAACTCTACTGAATTTAATCTTCAGCATCCAGAAACAGGAGAGCCTATCCCTACAATTTATACCCCATCAATATATACAAAAAAATCTCCCCTTTCACTTAAGGATGCAGACATAAGACTACTACCCGCCTCCCAACTAATGAGACATGAAGCTTTTTTGAGAAAAGGTTTGCGAAAAGTAACTTTTAATGAAAACGGATATTACAGGTGGAATGATGCTCCAATGGTGGGTGTAGAAAGCGGAGATGGGAGAATAATGATTATTGATGGATCAACAAGACTTGGTAGAGTCCAATCACTCTCAAAATACACCAAAAGAAAATACAAACCCAGACATACCCCGGTCTTCCCAGTTCAAATTATTGATTATAAAAACAAGAATCTATTTCTAGACATATGGGAAACACACCACGAAAGAGACAAGCTGCTCACCAAAGAACAAGTAATAGAAATGGCCCTCAGAGGAGATCATGTAGAAGCAAAGCAGACTAAGTTTGGAGTAAAAGTAGGACAAAAAGTACTATCTATAGCTCAAACCCAAGGGGAGATATATATTCCTATGAATCTATTAATAGGAATCAGCTTGATGCCAGAAGATACAGCAAACGCCTTCTCATTAATGGCTCTCCTCAATTAAATACATCTTTAGTAAGTATTACTCATTTGATATTCATTGCATCAAAACATATCAAGCTGTATAAACAAAACTATACACAGCACTTTTAAATACTCAACAACGCCTTGACCCGTTACACAACAAATTACTCGATAGACTCGGCAATTGCTATCAAGTAAGTAACGAGTATTTACGACCGGCCAGAGAAGATGAACACTCATCTCTTGGGGAGCCGGTCTTTTAGTAGTCTCCCCTACGCTGTGTAAATAAAAATTACACGGGAGACAAAAATGAAACATATGTCTACAACAACACTAAAAAAAGCTTGGCCTCATGTAAGCAAGGCTTTATCTCATCACAGAATAACTGTGCGTGACAGATGTTGTGTTGGAGCGATGCTTAAGGTTTTTGAGTATCAGATATCCAGAGATAAATCTGTAGATTTAGCTGCATTAGTAAGATAAAAAATAAATAAATCGCATTAAAACACACTTAGGTGTGTTTTTTTGTTGTTAAAAATAGATTGATGTATTAAAAAATACTCTTGATTTCACATATCTAAAACTTAGTTTTCTTTAACTATTTAATATAGGTCATTTTATTGAGTCCTATAAAGCACATAGTTCGTTCATACTATAAGACACAATAAGGCGTTGGTTTAACCTACAGTAAAAAAGGCGGGATGAACCCGCCTTTATTAATTATTCTAAAAATCTATTATTCGTCGCCCACCATCCCCTGAACTGCTTCAAGGTAAGCACGCATTTCTGTCTCCACCTGTTCCCAATTGCCGCCCGCTTCACGAATAGCGCTAAAGATCAGGTCCATGTCTATCAATAATTGATCATCTGTTACGATCATTCTTTGTTTACTCATCGTATTTTCTCCTATTCAATACTATTTTCTACTACTTATACCCCACTGGCACCTCTGTTAACACCACCCCAAGACTCATTCTTCTGTTGTCTTTATCAAGACTCTCAACATAAACATCTAGCTCTTCGCCTACTTTTGGCTCTTCTCCTGAAGGAACTTTAGAAATATGAATCAGTCCATCCACGCCGGGCTCAAGTGTTACAAAAACTCCAAAAGGAGCAACTCTTGTAACTTTTCCGCCAACTTTATTTCCAACTACATATTTACTTTCTATTTCAGACCATGGATCGTTCTCGAGTCTCTTGACAGATAGGTTAAGCTTGCCATTATCTTCGTTTACTCCAATCACCATAACTTTAAGCTTGTCTCCCACTTTAAAGTGGTTATTTGGATCGGAAACTTTTTCCCAGGAAATTTCACTTATGTGAATAAGTCCTTCTACTTTAGCAACCTTATCGCCTTTCTTATTAAGAGGAACATTGACTGTTACAAAAGCTCCAAATGGCATAATTCCCGACACAACCCCCTCATAAGTTTCTTTCTCAACCACCTTATCCAAAGCTTCAGTCTTTTGAGCCATGGCTTCTGCTTCAGAGACATGCCTTTCAGAGAAAATTAGCCTGTTTTTTTCTTTATCAACTTCAATTACCTTTACTTTAAATCTCTTGGAAAGAAGTTTTTCCATTTTTCCAAGATACGTAGTTCCAAACTGGCTACTTGGCACAAAACCTCGAACTCCATCTGTTTGGACTATTAACCCTCCTCTGTTTACTTCAAGTCCGTACACGTCAACCACATCACCTGTTCCAAGATACTCTTCAAACATTTCCCATTTCTTATCTACAGCTGCTTTTCTTAGAGATAATAGGATTTGACCCCTGTCGTTTTCAGGAGATAGTACATAAACCTCAATCTCATCTCCGACGGTCATGTCCATCACCATATCTTTTACAGCTTCATACTCTTTATCCACCACCATACCTTCAGTTTTACCGCCAATATCTACCAAAACCATTTTTTTGGATATATCAGTAATAAGCCCTGAAACTACTTCCCCTCTTTTTGGAGCTTTAAGTTCGTATCCGGTAGACTCTAAAAGCTCTTCCATTGTAGTTGGAGCTTTTGTAGAAGTTTTTTTTGTTGTTTTCTTAACTTCCTTTTTCTCAACCTTCTTTGTCTCTTTTTCTTTTATTTCTGTTTTCTTTGTCTTCTTCGCTTCCTTTTTCTCTTTCTTTATTTTCACGCCCTCCTTGACCTTTGATTTGACTTTTTCTTCTTTTTCTACCTTAGTCTTGGTAGTTTTTGTGGTTTTTGTAGGCATAATTTGTAATAATCTCCTTTCAAAAGATTTGTTCGGTTGAAAAATTTCAAAATAATAGTACTTCTCAGGCGAACGTGGGAATTGTACCAGATACAGATAGGTTCAGCAATCAAGCTTCTTTCAGCTCATCCAAAAAGCCTTTTACTCCGTCTTTCACCATCTCGTACACCAGATCAAAACCTTCAACATAGTATGGGTCAGGAACATCACCATCAAACTTCTTAGAGTAGTCCAAAAATAACTCAACCTTAGCTTTTGAGTCTTGAGGTCTCATCTGCTCAAGTCTACTTACGTGCTCACCCGCCATCCCAAAGATGTAATCAAACTCATAAAAATCTCTCTTGGCAACCTGCCTTGACTCACCATCATGAAACACCCCACGATTCTTAAGTTCCAACAAGGTTCTATTGTCTGCTTTTTCCCCAACATGGTAGGAAATAGTTCCCGCTGAATCTACTTGAACATCAAGACTTCTTCTCTTCACCTCATGCCTCATCACAGCTTCCGCCATAGGAGACCTACAAATGTTTCCTGTGCACACAAACAATACTTTCATAAAGAAACTTTAACACAGCAAAATGTGAGTTAAAATAATCTACATGAGCAATAAACATTCATTTATAGAATTTGGCGACCCAAACCAAAAAACCATACTATTTCTTCATGGGTACGGAGACACAAAAGAGTTGTTTACTCCTCTACTAGAAAAACTCCAAGATAAATATCACTGCATTTCCGTTGACCTTTGTATGAATAATAGGCCTTTCGAAAAAGTTGAATTCAAAAACCTTCATCTTCACATTGAAGAATTCATCAGTAAAAGAAAGATCAAAAACATTACTCTTGTAGGATTTTCTCTTGGGGGCTTAGTTGCTACAAAAATAGCTCACACCCGCCCGAACAACGTAAAAAAATTGTATTTATTAAACGTTCTTCCTCAAATTCTTACCTCAAAAAGACAATATGCTATCTACAAACCTCTAAAAAAGTTTTTGTCTTCAAGAAGAATCCACAAAGCATCCACACCAGTTGTAAGTAAAGAAAGAAAGCCAAAAATACCCTTCAGACCCACACTTTTTAACGTAATAGACACCAATCTCACAGATGAATTTAACCAGTTAAACATCCCTAAAACTATTGCTCTATTCGAAGATGACAATATATTTTTATACAAACTTGCAAAAAAAATACTTCCCAAAATAAAAGCAGATATAAAAGTTTTCAAAGAAGGTAGTCACGCCTCCAAACCTATCTATTGGGATCACGTCCAAACCCTCTTCGACCCATAAATACAAGACAAAAAATTCCACAAAAAAAGCGCCACAAAAAGGCGCTTTATAAAAAAAGCCTACAATTCTTGGTATAGCTATTTTGAATGGAACGAAAAACAGCGAATAAACAACTAAAGCCTACAATTCCCGCTATGAGCTATTTTCGCATACAGTCGCCCATATACTATCGTCGCCGCTGGACCGTTTCACGACTCTGTTCGGAATGGGAAGAGGTGGTACCAATCCGCTCCAATAACGGGAATTCTAGGCTCTAGTCCTAAAAATCTATTCAATTTTAACTTGCTGATCTCAAATTAATGAGGCTCATTAGACAAGTAAAGGAAGTCAGGGTCTAGTTAGAAAAAGCTGAAATTCATTTGCAAACTATAGGCAAAAATTCATTTAAAACTACTCTTTGATCGATTAGTACGGGTAGGCTAAACACGTCTCCGTGCGTACACCGCCCGCCTATCAAGGTGGTAGTCTCCCACCGATCTCTCGTTCCGATAAATCGAAACACGGAATTCTCATCTTGGGCATGGCTTCCCGCTTAGATGCTTTCAGCGGTTATCCACAACTAACGTAGCTACTCTGCTATGCTCTTGATAGAAACAACAGAATCACTAGGGGTTAGCTCACTTCGGTCCTCTCGTACTAGAAGCAAATTCCCTCAAAATTCCCTCGCTGACAGCGGATAGAGGCCGACCTGTCTTACGACGGTCTGAACCCAGCTCACGTAGCGCTTTAATGGGCGAACAGACCAACCCTTGGGACCTTCTCCAGCCCCAGGATGCGCTGAGCCGACATCGAGGTAGCGAACTGCGCCGTCGCTAGGGACGCTTAGGCGCAACTACTCTGTTATCCCCGGGGTAGCTTTTATCCGATAAGCCCGGTGCCTTCCACAAAGCACACGAGGATCACTATGACCAACTTTCGTTCCTGATCGACTTGTATGTCTCACAGTTAAGCATCCTTATGCCATTGCACTTGAAGAACGATTTCCATCCGTTCGAAGGATACCATTGCGCGCTTGCGGTACTCTTTAGCAAGCAACCTCCCCAGTTAAACTGCCCTCCAGACATTGTCCTTGGTATCGATCCAGATACCATAAGTGAGATTTTCCAATTAAAACGAGCGGTATTCCACTAACGATTTACACAAGTGCAAATCTCCCGCCTATCCTCGACGATTTCGATTGAAAAATCAGTGCCAAGATACAGTAAAGCTCCACGGGGTCTTTTTGTCCTGCTGCCAGTAGGCCGCATCTTCACAGCCATTTCAATTTCGCCGGGTCCCCTTTCAAGACAGTTACGGAGTGGTTACACCTTTCGTGCGGGTCGCCAATTAAGCGACAAGGAACTTCGCTACCATAGAACAGTTATAGTTACTGCTGCCGTTCACCGGGGCTTCAATCAGAGGCCCTTACGATAAATCGTAAAGACCCCCTCAGTTAACCTTCCGGCACTGGGCAGGTTTCAGCCCATATACTTCCTCTTTCGAGTTTGCATAGACCTGTGTTTTTGTTAAACAGTCCCTCCGTAGACAGTTGCTGTGCCCTGGATAAACCAGGGAGGGCATATTGCTAACGTACGCCCAGCTAATTTGCCGAATTCCTTAAAAGAGGTTCTCCCGCTCACCTTAGTCTACTCGACCTACCCACCTGTGTCGGTTGTCGGTACGGATTGATGTATTTCTCATTGCGACGCTTTTCTCGGCACCTTACATCTCTCAACTCTCCCTCACTTGCGATTGGAATCGTCATGACAACTCACCTTAAACGCTCTTGCGGATTTACCTACAAGAACTAGCTTGTTGATTAAACGTAAAATCAATAATACGCTTGAGATAGCAGGATGCGTCCCGCCCCAACTAATAATGAAATACACCAAGAATGGGAATATTAACCCATAATCCATCGGTTACGCCATTTGGCCTCACCTTAGGGCCGCCTAACCCGGAGACGACGAACGTTGCTCCGGAAACCTTGGGTATTCGGTGAACTAGATTCTCACTAGTTTCTCGCTACTTATGCCAGCATTCTCACTTCTTATCGCTCCAATAGTCCTCACGAACTACCTTCACCGCCATAAGAACGCTCCCCTACCACGCACAATAAATTGTGCATTCCTGTCTTCGGTAGATTGCTTCAGCCTCGTGAATCTTCGACGCCACATTCCTCGGCCAGTGAGCTGTTACGCTTTCTTTCAAGGATGGCTGCTTCTAAGCCGACCTCCTGGGTGTTTGGGGAATATGACTTTCTTTCCCACTAAGCAATCATTTAGAGACCTTATACGAGGATCTGGGATGTTTCCCTCTCGCCCGACGAGCTTAGCCTCGCCGTACTGAGTCCCGTAGAACACACAACAGTATTCGGAGTTTGATTGAATGGCGACAATTTCTCACCGCACACCCATCCAGTGCTCTACCCCTGTTGTGCTATTTATACGAGCCTATACCTAAATATATTTCGGGGAGAACCAGCTATCTCCAGGTTCGATTAGCATATTACTCCGACCCACAGCTCATCCAAAAGACTTGCAGCTCTTACTGGTGCGGCCCTCCCGCCATATTTCTATGACGTTCAGCCTGGCCATGGGTAGCTCACCTGGTTTCGGGTCTATTCCGTAGTATTATGGATCCTATTCAGATCACTCGCTTTCACTATGTCTACACCATTTCAATGGCTTAAACTTACACTACGAAATAACTCGCTGGCTCATTCTTCAATAGGCACGACATCACATAACTAAATTATGCTCTGTCTGTTTGTTAGCAAACGGTTTCAGGTACTATTTCACTGGGTCTCTCACCCTTCTTTTCACCTTTCCCTCACGGTACTAGTTCACTATCGGTCACAACGTGTATTTAGCCTTGGAGTGTGGTCACCCCAGCTTCCTCCCGGAGTTTGCCGTCTCCGAAAGTACTCAGGATACTTCTAGGCTCTATCAGATTTCGCGCACGGGCCTCTCACCCCCTATGGCGTGGTATTCCAACCACTTACGCTATCATTCAGAGTCCCGTATGAAGTCCTACAACCCCTAAATAAATTTAGGTTTGGGCTTTTCCCTGTTCGCTCGTCGCTTACTAAGGGAATCTCTTACGTTTTCTATTCCTCCGGGTACTTAGATATTTCAGTTCCCCGAGTTCCCGTTCTGAATAAATTCAGAACAATCCAGTATTGCTGGACTGGGTTTCCCCATTCGGACACCGCCGGATCAATGCTTCTTAGCAGCTCCCCGACGACTTTCGCGGCTATGTGCGTCCTTCTTCGGCACGTTATGCCAAGGCATCCACCGTTTGCTTTATTAAAGTAGCTTTAAACGAAATTTGCCTGCAGACAAAAGTCCACAAACAATTTCTTAAAAATATTAAATAATTTATAAAATAAAAAATTTAAAAACGAAATTTGTTTTGCAAACAAATGTCTGCAAAACAGTTTGAAATGACTTTTCAGTTTAGACTAAAAAGACTTTCCTAACTTCCTTCACTTGTTAACGAGCAAGTGAGCTTATTTTTTCGCCTTAAGGCGAATCAATAACTCATTGTTAAATATTAGATTTCTCTACTACTTACTATGAATCATAGATTTTTGTGGACCGTAGGAGGGTCGAACTCCTGACCTCTACATTGCAAATGTAGCGCTCTACCAACTGAGCTAACGGCCCATAGACTTGGCAAGCCATCCACTTATGGACAGATTAAAAATGTTAATTTCCTGGAGAAACAAAAAACCCCTCACAGAGGGGTGATAAACCATTGGTATCGCCATTACATGGCGATGATCCCCCTCAGACTTAAATATGTTTCAGAATTTGGCATAAAAAAGTATGTCCTCCAAGACATGCTGACGTAGTTTAACAGACACCCAAGAACCCGTCAAGCAAAAAGAATGCACGATTTACTTGCAACACATTGATATAATACACAAAGACTTTAGATCCATGAGCGGATCTTTTTTTGAGTCTTGTTCTTTAATAAAAGTGTCACAAATCCTTTTGCCTCAATCCGGGAGATCTTTTATGCGGTTCATGAGTGGGTCGCATCAATGATTTCCCGGCGTTCGGGAAACATACACTCAGTTTATCTTAAAAAATTGACTGAGAAAAAGGAGAGTCGTTATGAAAAGACTATTGTTTGTGTTGTTTTTGGTGTCGGCATTATTGCTCAGCACCGCAAGTGTTGCTTATGCAGGTGGTCCAAACGGCGGCGGACCAGATCCGGAAAAATGTGAAGGTGGTCCACCCTGTAATTCAGATCGCGCTGAAGAAGTGGCAAACGAAAACAGCGCTGTCCACACCACCACAGCCAACCCACCAGTCGGTCCGACCACCGCAACCACTACCGTAACCACCAACAACGCAGGCGGCGCTGCAGCTGGTGTAGTCACCCCAGGGATTCAAAACCCCCACAACACCATTACTACCGCACCCAATAACACATCGGGTAATGGTAATCAGCCTCGCATCTGGGTAGGGCACTACAGCCCCAACTGCCAAAACGTCTATCACTGGCTATATCTCCCCGCTCGAGCTTGGAACGGTCACGGAAGTCACGGTATGCCCGCGTGCCACCAACCTGGTTGGGCACAGTAGCCCTCCACATCTTGTGACACTATAAAATAATCGCGCTGCAAAGGCAGCAAAAAAAAGTTTTTGCAGCGTGATTAGTGTTACTCTAAAAAATTATTTCTTCAAAAACTCATCTACCAAAATCACCTCTTCTTTACTCCACTCACTCCACTTGTTTTCATCATCTAGTCTTAGTTCATCCAAAAAATCTCCCCACTCAAACCAACCCCATGCTTGAATTTCTTTTGGATTAGGAGCTAGATCTCCATCAATCTCACCATAAAAAACAGGGCAGATCTCATTTTCCACTACCCCATCTCGTTCAAACCTATATCTATAATCAGACACTTTTGTTAAATTCTTTACCCCACACCCAAGCTCCTCACCCATTCTTCTTTTTACTGCATCTTCTCTACTCTCACCTAAACCTGGATGTCCACAAATACTATTGCTCCACACATTTGGCCATGTTTTTTTATCCTCTCCTCTTTGTGTTGCAAGTATTTTTCCATCATCATTAAATAAAAACAAAGAAAACGCCCTATGAAGAGGCGTATTTTTATGATGAACTTTTGATTTTAACTCTTTGTCAATCTCATTATCATTCTCATCCACCAAAATCACTACTTCTTCGGTGGAGTTATTTAAGTCTTTATCAGTCATCAAAAATGAAATAAAAAATAAGTGTGGGTGACCCAGGACTCGAACCTGGGACCTCTATCTTATCAGGATAGCGCTCTAACCACCTGAGCTAGTCACCCAAGAGACATACAGAATTCTATCATACATAATTTTCCAACAAAAACCCCGACCTAACGCGTCGGGGTTCAAAGTTAAAACTCAAAAGATGGGTAATCTCGGATGTGATAGGAAGCACCTGAATACTTGAGATTACAGGTTTTTCCAAATTTTTATTAAACATTACTATTTAAATGGAGTCCTCGTGTGAGTAAGGAACCTATGAACTCCTTAGAAAGGAGGTGATCCATCCGCACCTTCCAGTACGGATACCTTGTTACGACTTAGTCTTCATCGCTAACCTCGCCTTAGAAGCTCACTAAGTGAGCCGCTTCGGGCGCTGCCAACTTTGCTGACTTGACGGGCAGTGTGTACAAGATCTGAGAACGTATTCACCGCGGTCTGCTGACCCACGATTACTACCGATTCCGACTTCATGAGGGCGAATTTCAGCCCTCAATTCGAACTGAGACTAGTTTTGAAGGATTAGCTCACCATTGCTGGGTCGCGACCCGTTGTACTAGCCATTGTAGGATGTGTGTTGCCCTGGATGTAAGGGCCATGCTGACTTGACGTCATCCCCTCCTTCCTCCCTACTTGCTGTAAGGCAGTCCTGCGTGAACATTTAACACACAGCAGGGGTTGCGCTCGTTACGGCACTTAAGCCGACATCTCACGACACGAGCTGACGACAGCCATGCAGCACCTGTGTACCACTCTCGAAGAAGGCTATGTTTCCAAAGCCGTGCAGGTACATGTCAAACCCAGGTAAGGTCTTTCGCTTTGTATCGAATTAAACCACATGCTCCACCGGTTGTGCAGATCCCCGTCAATTCCTTTGAGTTTTAGCCTTGCGGCCGTACTACCCAGGCGGAATACTTAACGCGTTAGCTTGCGCCAGCCACCTTAAGGCGGCCAGCTAGTATTCATCGTTTACGGCTAGGACTACAGGGGTCTCTAATCCCTTTTGCTACCCTAGCTTTCGTCCCTTAGCGTCAGTAATGCCCCAGAGGTCTGCCTTCGCCCTTGACGTTCCTTTCGATATCAACGGATTTCACCCCTTCACCGAAAATTCTAACCTCCCCTAGCATACTCTAGATGTACGGTTTGACTAGCTGTTCCACAGTTGAGCCGTGGGATTTAACTAGCCACCTACACATCCGCCTACGGACCCTTTACGCCCAATAAATCCGGATAACGCTTGCACCCTACGTATTACCGAGGCTTCTGGCACGTAGTTAGCAGGTGCTTTCTAGCGAGGTACCCTCATTGTGTTGTTCCCTCGCCACAGTGGTTTACAATCCGAAGACATTCTTCCCACACGCGGTGTCGCTGCGTCAGACTTTCGTCCATTGCGCAATATTCCCGGTTGCTGCCATCCGTAGATGTAGGCCCCGTGTTTCAGTGACCTTGTGGGGGATCATGCTCTCACATCCCCTAGCCGTCATCGCCTTGGTAGGCTTTTACCCCACCAACTAGCTGATAGCATGCAGGCTCCTCTCTCGGCGAGCAGTTACGCCCTTTGCTCCATAGAGATTATGCGGTATTACCCTTCCTTTCGGAAGGCTATTCCACACCAAGAGGTAGATTCCTACACATTACTCACCCGTCCGCCACTATCTTAGTAAACTAAGATCGTTCGACTTGCATGCCTAAGGCACACCGCCAGCGTTCATCCTGAGCCAGGATCAAACTCTCAAAAAAAAACGGAATTTTTTTTTGTCATTAGATATGATAGAAAACGAACAATTCCGTTCACCTTTTGTAAAACAAAAGGACTTCCTACCACATCTGAAATTACCATCAATTTATAAAATTGATTTACTAGCCACACCAATCTGCTAGGAGGTGTGACTATATTCACATGTCAAAGAACAAAAAAACCCGACCAAATCGGGATTGCTTTTTCCAAACCTGGTAAGTTTTTACATCATAGTTGTAATGCAAGAGGTAATATACCTTCTACCAAGAGTATTGTCAACGAGTCATAAATTGACACTTTCTTGCAAAATAGATACTCTGGTAGTTGATATGAACTTATTAAAGTCCAATTCTTTCCTAATAGGTACAATGTTGTTTCTCTCTATTCCCACTGCAGCCATAGTTATATCAAATGGCGCTATCCCAGGAGACCCTGCATATCCCATAAAAACAACTGTAGAAAAAATTGCTACAACGTTACTCAGTCCCTCATATGACGCCAAATCAGACCTAGAAATTAAACTTGTTCAAAGAAGAATAGAAGAAAATCAACAATTATTACTCTCTAGTGGGTCCACTGAAGGATTGGAGCTTTTAGTCGCTCAGGCAGAGGCAGCTAAAGAATACATTCTTCAATCTGGAGCTAGTGAAGAAATTAAGCAAGAAGCCGTTAGTAAACTTGTCACAACCCTCAAACAATCTCAGCAAATTCTACAAGAACAAAAGACCACCATAGCTAGATCCAATCCCCAAGTTGTCCATAAAACTGTGTATGAAACAAAATATGAAACCAAAACAGTTTATGTCAATAACCCAACAGTAAGTCAAGGCAACTCTCCACAATCTACCCCCACCCCCACCTCCACCACCCAAACACAAACTACTCAAGAAGCTCAAGATACTACAAATGAAATCGAAGACACTCAGGGAGAAATTGAGGATATTATTGATGATCTAGGAGGAAATAATGGAGGTGACAACAATAGTGATGAAAACGACTGGAATAGTGGAGATAACGACTGGAATAATGGAGATGATGATGAAGGAGATCAAGTAGTGCAACAACCAGTAAGTTGTCAAAAATACTGCAGAGACAACAACAGCTCCCATCCTCAAGGATATTGCTCTGACTCATCAAACACCTGCAGCAACGTAAACGGAGTAGTTGCCAGCGGAAACATAAATTGCAACAGCAACTATCCTGTCTGCTGCTGCAGAAAAAATTAGTTTAATCTAACCCACACCTTTTCAGGCCTAACACACTCACCCACCCCACATCTTCGATCAGGATATTTTAAAGTCCCCACTATACCCCCCATCATCATTAATCCAACCAAAACACACAC
>JBHPHI010000016.1:0-22578 GCA_042569595.1 Patescibacteria group bacterium | reverse complement strand
GACGTTGTAGTTGAGGCAGATGAAGACGAAGTTGAAAAAGAAAAGGACGTAGACGTTGTAGTTGAGGCAGATGAAGACGAAGTTGAAAAAGAAAAGGACGTAGACGTTGTAGTTGAGGCAGATGAAGACGAAGTTGAAAAAGAAAAGGACGTAGACGTTGTAGTTGAGGCAGATGAAGACGAAGTTGAAAAAGAAAAGGACGTAGACGCTGTAGTTGAGGCAGATAAAGACGAAGTTGAAAAAGAAAAGGACGTGGAGACAGAAACAGAAAAAGACAAGGATTACGATGTTGAAATCGAAAAAGACAAAGATGAAGACGTTGTTACAGAAGTTACCGACAATATTGTTATCGCTGGATACAACGCCAGAAAAGCCGAGGCTTCAGAAGTAGCTAGAGAGTTTGTCAAAAATGATCAAGCAATTCCTGGGATTTTAGAAGGATATTGGGTGGCCGCCTTCAAGCAAAACGATATACCAAAAATGAAAGCCTTTTTCCAAAATACTAGAGAGTATTTCAAAGATTCTTGGGACAGATGGTCTACCGGCAAAGAAACCAGGCTCGGAAGAGGTTTTAGAACGCTTTTCTTCAATAACTTTAGAGAAACTAAGCTCTTCAGAGAAAGAAATCAGATCCTAAAGGAGCTTGAAGCATCAGGCACTTACACAGCCAGAGAATCATTGCTTATAGCAAGACAAAGAGCCGAAGATGAATTCTGGGGACTTGAAGAAAAAGACAGAAAAGAACTAAGAAAAGACGTTAGACAAACATACCAGAACCAAGAAGGTTGGGATAAGGGCTTATTCAGATTCAACAGAAAAGTTGAGCTTACATTCAAAAGAGCTGCCAATGACGAAGCCATTAAGCGCCTTACACTCAAAAAACTGGAGGAGATGAAGACAAATAATGAGGTTGGAGAACTCTCAATCAAAGAAAACAACGACAAAGAAATGCTTGGTAGATTCGCCCAAGATCGTGAAATGTGGGAAGATTTTGTTCACGAATCAGCTGGTGAGAACCTTCAAACTGTCGAAGAACTCCTAGGCGATCGAGCTCCTCAGTTTAAAAAAGACATTGGCAATTTAGTAGAAATGTATGCAGTAGACGATACCATCACAAAAGAACAGTTAGGCAATAAATTAGGAGTGGTTATTGCCACTCATCTACCACCAGAAGAAGGAGATGGTTTTGCCAACAAACTCTCCAGTGCCGAATACTACGCCTCTACCCTTGCAGATCTAGGAGATTACTACAGAGGAAACAGACAAAACTATGAGGGTCAGGGTCGTATAGCAGCTGATATTGAATCAAAAGAAATAAGACTAGGATTTGGTGTCCCAGGAGAAAGAACCGACGCGGAATTATTAAGAGGCGAAAAGCTTCTTGGAAAACTAGAAAACTTAGGAATCAACCCAGCCACCGCCACTGCTGCAGCAGGCATGGCAACCTTTGCACTAGATGTTTTTGCTGGCCCAGTCTCTTCAAGTATGTACAGGAAAGCAATAAGGTCAGCCGGAATATCGGCAGTTGCCCTTATTCCTATCGCCCCAGTAATTGGAGCTCCGACCATAGTGCCGCTCTTAGTTGGGGCAGGAGTTGCTGGTGGATTTAGCTTCCTAAAAGAGAGATCCAAGATGAAAGGAAAAACCAGAGCCGAACTAAGAAGAAGAGAGGCTGGCGGCGAAGCCTTAGATGGCCCCGGAAAAAGACGTGGATTGTGGGAAAAGCTAAGAATAAGAAAGTCAGAAATAGACTTCCTAAATCAAGTATCAGAGGACGTTCCAAGAGTTTCCTCTAGAAACCTACTAGAAGAAATATCAGCACTTTATGACAATCCAGGAACCAGTGAACAATCCCTCAAGCCAAACACAGCAGATGATCCACTTGCTGCAATTGGAATACTCACCAAGGCCAAGGCATATGTTGAAGTCTCAGATGGACAAAAGCAACTCGTCTCCAGCAAAGGAAATCCAGAAGGAATGGGCCTCATATCCTACTCTAGTAAAGAGAACATTTCCAAAGAAAGAGCTCAAATAGATCTTGCTATTGCACATCTTAGAAGAGACCTTGGAAATCAAGTTGGAAGTGAAGCTTCTTCTGTCCTACACAACATGACCTTCAGCGAATACACTGAAGCACTTACTTCCTTGAGAGTTAAGGCTATAGAAGACACCAAGCCAGCCACATCCCTGCCATTTGCAGAAAAACTAATTGCCAGGTGGCCCGAAAGATTTGGCAAAAAGGTCATTGGCACACTTTCAGACAACGAAGAAATTCTCAAAAACTCTTTAGATGAAGATGAATACATTATTGACGACACATCTCTTCATCAAGCCAGGCGCGCAATAAATAAAGCCATTAATATAAGATCCACCGGAAAAGCCGCTTCTTCAGCAATTACAGCTGCGTTAGTTGGAGAAGCTATTCTTGAGGCAGGTCATGCTGAAAGAACTTCAGAAATGATTGATTCCGGAGACTTCTCAGGACCACTCACCCCATATCAATGGATACTTTCAAAAACTCACGGTGTCAACGAAGCTCAAGTAGACGCCTTCGCTCCCCCATCCATCGAAAACGCTTTCACTATCACAACAGACAGTGGCGTTCGTGAAATTAGGCCTCCAGAGGGATTTTCTATAGTTGATGATGGAGATGGCCACTTAGATTTGTTAGATAAGGATGGAGAAATTTTCCTAGACAACTTTGCAGACTCAGAAACTGGAGACGTTGCAACATGGACTACGGAATTTGCTAAAAACAATCTCACAATTCACGGCGATACCCTAGATATAACAGATGGAGATCCTCAACTCATAACACTAGAAAACGGTACAGAAATGACCCTCCCTGGAGAAAACTGGGAATACATCCCGGATGAAAATCAAATAGTCATCCACGTTGAGCCTGAAAATCAACACTTTGAAACCGATATTGAGCTTACACTTACAGGTGGTGGACAATTTACTCAAGAATCAGTCGACACTCTAGAAAACCTAGGATTTGATGTAACCAAAACAGACATTCCCACGACTCTTGCGGACCTAGATCAAGGCATTTCCCAATTTGAGCTTCCAGATGGACAAGTAGTCACAATGAACGCTTATGTGCCTGAAGGAACTCAAATAATAGCCGATCCAGATATAGAGGGTGCATATGACCTAATCTCAACAGAAGACAATTCGGTCTTAGTCAACAACATGACTTTCAGAGACAATGGGGATCTTGTTAGAAGCCCAAGAGTAATGGAGCAGTTAGCAGAAAACAACATTTCGATAAAAACTGACGTATTAGACACCATTAACGGCACAACACTTACCGAAGGAGAGGCTATCCCAGCTGGGTTTAGAGACATTAGAGCTGGAGACCTAGATCCTGAGGGTCCAGACGGTGGAGGTGGTTGGTGGAATTATTATAGAAACACTATTTATGCAGAAACCGGTCAATATCCATCAAATGGAGAGACCAATGCCATAAAAAATTTGCTCAGAGCATACGAGCAAAATCATGATGGCTTCGAATATAGCATTAGGCCAGAAGATGGCATCCCTGAAGGAATAGTTAGAAACGTTCATTTTACTGAAACATTTGATGGAAATCTAAGTGCTGTCTCAGCTCCACAATCCATCAACATGTGGTACGAGGAAGTCCCCGTGGTTCTCACTGCAGAAAGACCAGACGCCCTACTTAGACTTAGTCAGTTAGTTTCAGTAGCCAGAGAAAAAATGGAGTCAGGAGAAGGTCTTTCTGAGCTAGAACAACTCGCCTACAATATTGGACATGTTGGAGGTGAACATCAAATAGCAGAACTCTCAAGAGAAGATATTGATAGGTTGCTTGAATATATGGGTGGCGGAGACTCTCCAGACGTAGAAACTTCATTCAGCTTTACTCCTCACGAAGTTATTTTTTCAACTACAGAACAATCTCTGGAAGGATCTGGTGACACATTTAGTCACATGGATCTATCCTGGAATCCTCCAACTCCAGGTGACTTTCCCGATATTTATCCCCTAGCTGTCTTGCCCCCTGAAGTTGAATTTGACACACAAGGACCAGCACAAATTCCAAACTACACCTCGAACGACGATGAAGAATCCGAAAAAGATAAAGACAAAGAGGTTGAGCTAGAGATTGAAAAAGAGAAAGATGTTGAAATTGAAAAAGACAAGGATAAAGAAAAAGAGGTAGAGCTAGAAACTAATAGCTCAGCTGTAAACGCTTCTCCAGCTCCAGTAAACATCCCAATGCCCTCAACCACAGATGAAGATGAGGAGGATGACAGCATAGGTGATGCCCTTGAAGATCTTGAGGGTGGTGAAAGCAAAGAAAATCTTGTCAAGAATGAAGATGAAAGCGAAACAGAGCAAGGAGTAGACGAAGCCTTTGATGACTTCCTAGAATCTTTGGTTCAAAACAGGAGTAAGTAATGGCTGAAGTCAAACAACAGACTGAACTCTTAAAATCTACAGATATTGAATCCACAAGAAAATTTCTAAGAACTAGATGCAGCGATCTAGGTTTATTTCCCGAAGATAAGAAGCTTGGCCACATCGCAGAACAATTTGGAACATATATTAGCAATTTTGAAGATCCCGAAATCTTAACTGCCTTCCTGCAGCACGATCATGTTCAGAACGGTATTGATGGAGCACTTCATAGAGAGTTTAATCCAGATTGGGACAAGGAACACGGTTTAGGAGGATCTGTTGAGTATGTGAATGTTTTAGACTTCCCAAAAGATGTTGACCCAAAAAAAGTTGCTCAGGCCATCACTTCAGCAAAGTTTGTCCATGAGGTGGGGGTAAAAGAGGGGTTTGAAACACAAAATATGGGAGCCATTAACTCAGTGGCTTTTGTCAACCTTGAATTTATTCAAGACAACAATATAGACATCTCGAAAAGAGAGTTGGCCATCAGACAACTTGAAAAGAAGCATGAAAATGAAACTCACTCCCAAAAAAAATCTCTCATAAGGAACATTATTGCAACCCTATCCAACAATCCGGAAGTTGATAACGAAAAGGCGTTCGTTCAACAACTAGCTAAAGATGTAAATTCTAGAATCCACAGATGGAATGAAGAGTATAGAAAATTTAACCAAACACAGGGAATTGAAATTGAAGTTATTAAAAGAAAAACCAAGTCAGAGCCCGCCAGACGAAGAGGTGTAGATGTTGATAAATGGCTACCAAGAGGAAGTAGAAAGTCATGGTTTTCAAGAAAAGACTGGCACATTCTTCCCTTCCTAGATCTTGCTGAAGACCCAGGAGAAAGACCCTTCCAAATATTTGAGGTCGCCCCAGACCCCACCGAATCTATTACCGCTCAAAACACGGTTATCCAGGCCTTAATGGCAGGTGATTTCGTAGATGAAAGCAAACTATCTTGGGAGCAAGAAGGGTATAGTCTACACTCCTCTACAGTCTTTAAAAAAGATATTTGGACAGACGAGGCTGAAATTCAATATCACGGACTTTCTAGAGTTTTATCAGGGGCATTTGCCTCAGATCAAAGAATTCAGTATGGGGGTTTTGCTGCAGGAAGACTTAGAAGAAAAGTCGTTAACGCTGATGGGGAAACCATCAGAATTATCGACACAAGCGGAGAAGTAAAGCAAAAAGAAACTGGCAGTAAATCTATCAAAAAAAAGAAGTTGGGAGAAGAAATTGAGTTAGTTCAAGAGGAAGCTGACGCCCCCACGTCAAATAACTATTTACTTGTAGAAATCCGCTCACTTGACGTAAACCCAACTGGACAATTCTCGGCACTTCACCAAAAACAAGCTCTTGATTCCGCTTTTAGAAATCATTGGGAGATAGAAACTGGAGTCAATCAGAACCCCACTACCCTTCAAATGCAAATGTCTCAAAGATGGGAGACTTTTAATGCTGAAAGAATAAAATTATTCAAAAAACACGGAATCGACGAAGAACCACTTAATGGTTGGCTTCAGTTAGCAAGAGCCATGGAAAAAAATTCAACTCTAAGATCTGAATTAGTTGGCTTATCAAGAAAACACGGAAGAGTAATCCGAAGAAACTTAAGAGCACATCACGAAACTCTTGAAGGGAAAAACTCCGAGCAGAAGCCTACTGTTGGAATACTAACCTCTGCAAATCTTATTAGTAAAGAGGGTAGGTTAATAGCCGGAACAAAAAGAGAGAATCAAATAAAAAAACTCATTAGAGCCTCTCAAGAACACGGAGTTCAGGCCGTCGTCCTTCACCCTTCAACAATAGACGCAAAAGATGGGTTTGCCGTCGCGTACACATTGGATGATCAAGACGATTGGGTCCCTGTTTTATCAGATGTTCCCAATATTGTACTATCTTATTCAAAAATGACTCCAACAAAACAAGAAGTTGTTAGCCAACTAAACTCCAACAGACACGAAGTTTCATTGGTAAGCAGTCAAGAACTATCATCCTATCTACAAAAGATTCAGGAGAAAAAACCAGGGCAAATGAACAAAGCAAAAACTATAAAGCCTGAGGGTTTGGCCAGGAACGACAACAGGATATTTATTCCAAAATCAGAACTAAGTAAATACCCTGGAGTAAAAATTGGTGATGAAATCTCTATACAGTTCGGAACAGGCACAACAAAAGTAAGGGTGGCAGCAGCAAAAACTTCAAGAATTAACTCCAAAGAAAAAGCTCAAGCTGAGTCAGAATCTCTTCGCCTCTCTCCAAATCTTGCAACAGAACTCCCAACAACTAATGTTGAAACAGTCTTCAGCCCAGAAAGTAAAACCCTTACTGTTGGACCCTTAGTTGGAATAATGTCAAGAATCACAACATCAGGGTCAGGAAAACCTCAGATTGCACAGACCGCCCATTTTAAAAGAATTACAAAAGCTGCACAGGAAAAAGGCGCCTCTGTTGTGGTCTTCTCCCCCGAATCCGTTGATGCTGAAAGTAATAGTATTTCAGGATGGAGATACAATACTGAAAATAGAATATGGGAGGAATTCAATACTCCAGTCCCAACAGTAGTCTACGACAGGAGCTTTGTAAGAAGAGGTCGAGAGTTGGACCAGGCAAAGCTCGTTAGATCCTCTTTTGAAAATAGGCCTGATGTAACGCTCGTAAACTCTGAAGAAGGAGCACTATCACTAAAAGATAAAAAGGTTTTTGCTGAAACACTCTCCGCAAACAGCGCTCTTGAAAGACATCACCCAAAAACAGCAGAATTTACTCAAAGTGAACCAGATTTTATAGAAGATTTTGAAGAGTTTTACATAAAACCATCTGACGGAAGCCAAGGAAAAGGAATAATATTTGTTCGAAGAACAAAAGGTGGATATGCATACTCAAATAAAGAAAAGGGCAAAGATCCAATTGAAGGAAAAGCAAAAACCTACGAAGAAATCTTTGAAAAAACATCCTCCATAAGAAAAAGCAAATCTTACATTATCCAAGCTGGCATTGTCCCAACCAAACACAATGACAGATTATTTGATATTAGAACCTGCGTGCAGCAAAATGGCAGGGGTCAAACAGAATTTATTGGCATGGCTGCCAGAGTAGGAGGAGAAAACTCAAAAACCTCCAACATTAGCACGGGAGGTGAGGTTGCAGCAATTGATACTGTCTTGAAAAAATTTGGTCCTAAAGCTGCTTTAATTAAAAAACAAATAGAGTCTCTCTCACTAATAGCTGCAAGAGAAATAGAGCTTCAACATGGACCTATAAGAGACTTGTCTATAGACTTTGTTGTCTCAGAAGACGGCACTCCCTACATAATTGAAGGAAACGACAAAGCAGGTCAGCTTTTTGGAGACCTTAATGATCACAAAACAAACAACAAAAGAACAAGAGTGCTAGTTGAAAACGCACTTTCAATATCACATCAAACAAGCGAGTCTACGATAACAGCTGAAGTGAGCCAGGAAACAGTAAAAGCAAGACTTCTCCCAGAAACATTTGGAAGAAAAGATGACAGGCTCTATATTCCAGAAAACAAACGTAGAGAGTTAGGAGTGTTGGTTGGGGATGAGATTGTTGTTTCTTTTGGTCACAAGGACTTTACACTCAAGGTTGCGGAGAGCAAAAAACAAAGAGACGATGAAGAATTCTCCTGGAGGGTTTCTCCCAACGTATTTGATCAAGTCCACACACCAAGCTATATGAGACCACTTTCAAAGTGGGACAAAGACTCAAAAAGATTATCTTTGGGTCCAGTAGTGGGAATTCTAGCAAGGCAAGATCAATTTGGAGATGGCGTCAGCGGAGAACCATTTGGTGATTCAACCGAGGAAATATATGACAATATTAGATACTCTTCAAAAAATGGAGGGGTTCTATATGCATTTAGTCCAACAACCATTGACTGGACAGCACATACCGTAAAGGCTTACTTTCCACAAAACCTAGGAGAAGATAACTGGAAAAAGGTGGCTTGGAAAGAAGTGGAGATTCCCCTACCTGAAATTTATTGGAATAGACACTTTTCAAAAACAACAGATCAGAGAAGAAGCTCAAAGGCAGCCAAAAGAAGACTCAGAGTAGATCTAGGAATTGAACCTGCCAACCCAATTAATCTCGGCGCAACAATTGGAAGTAAAAATAGATTTCAAGAATTCCTAAAAGAACATCCAGAGTTGTCCCGCTTCTCTCCAGAATCTAATAAACTACAAAGTCCCACAACGATTGAACAGATGCTTTCCAGACACGATTCAGTTTATGTAAAACCAGCATTTGGAACCAAAGGTAGGGGTATTGTAAAAGCATGGAAAAAAGATGACACTTATCACTTTAGCTACACCAAAGGAGATGATGTTGTAGAAGGAACAGCAAAATCAGCAAGGGAATTGATAGAAAAATCTGGAATCAAAACCAAAAAAACATACATAGTCCAACAAGGGCTAGAGCTTGCTCGTGTTGATGGAAAAATCTTTGACGTTAGAATACTCCCCCAAAAAGCAGATGGTAAAAACTGGACCATCACAGGAATGGCAGCCAGAGTTGCAGCGGATGAAAAATCAATCACCAGCAACCTACATACTGGAGGAAAAGCAGAAAAAGTCAGGCCTGTATTAGAGGGAATTTTCCCTAAAGATGAGGCTAGAAGGATAATCAGGGACCTAGAAAAAGCAGCATCATCTCTTGGAAAAGCCTTGGATAGGCATGTCAAAAAACCAATTCTTGAGATAGGTGTAGATGTGGGAATTGACGTAAATGGAAACGTTTGGATAATAGAGGCAAATCCTATGCCCGGCCGAGGTGTTTTCTTAGACACTGAAGAAAAAGAAAAAAGAAGAGCAGCTTGCTCCAACCCAATGTCCAACTTCATTGCCAGAACTGACTATTAATCCCTATGGAAAAAAGACCTCCAAACCTAGAAAACACTTCAAACTCACCACTCTTTGATATTGAAAATTTTGCTAATTCTGCCGAAAGAATCCTAACAAGCACAAAAAAAACCAAGATATTAAGCAAGGCACACGAGCTGGGTCTATATGACCTAGAGTGGTCAAAAAAAGATTTCAACGAGGCTTATTTCAAACTAAGACCAGATGATCTAAAACACTGTAGCAACGAAACACAAATAAAAGCCTTATGCGACATCTCAATACACCTGCTTTCTGCACAAATCTCAAATCAATCAAAAGGATCAAAAACGAGAAACCACCTTATCAAACAAAGAAATAGAGTAATAGCTTCTCACCCTGATGCCCTATCAAAAGCAGAGTCTTTCAATGACAGCATCAGGCGACAGAGTCCATTAAAAATCTCGGAAAGGAAAAGGGTAATTCCAAGACATAAACCATTTCTTGCGCAAGCAGCAAAAGTATTAAGAATCGCCAAAGAACCAATCCATCTTCAAATGTTCAGATCTACCTCATTAACAATGCTAGCGAAGTTCTCTGACTCATTAAAAAGATTTACTAAATCAGAAAGCCAACTAAAGGCTATATTAGAAAAACGTGTTGAAAACGACCCTGAAAACATGAATCGAAAAAGTATTGATTTTGAAGAACATATTCGAATAGAGTTTGGAGAAGATCATGAGCCTGAAGAACAGATTAGAATAGTTTTCGACGATGAAGAAGATTTCATAATTGAAAAGATTAGAATTCTCCCTGAAAGTGATCAGGTAGAAACTGAATCTCAAGAAGATTTTATATATATCGAAGAGTTTGATCCTTCCAAAGACAACATCGAAAGAGTAGATCTTGTGGAAAAAATGTTCGATAGAATTCCCAATGTTAATACGCCAGAAGAAAAAAGGGCCTACTTAATCAAGCACAACAGAAATGTAGCATTAGATAATTTTATTTCCAAAGAAAGATTCAGGCTTAGTAGAAAAGGATCGCAAGAGTGGAAAGACGCAAGAAGATGGGACACTAAATGGTTAAGCGCTACAGAAATGACAGAAATTGCCAACAGATATTCAATACCTATGGTTTGGACTATGAGGGGAAACCACGCTCAAGTGCTTACAAGACCACCAGAAAAAATTGGTCACAATAGATACCAAGTGTTCGTATACAACCCATTCTACGAAGGAGAACAATCTTATGAACTAAACACAAACCGAAGAGACTCTGATCCCATGCTATATCACACCGACACAATACCTGGTCAAAACCCTGGAGGATCTGCGTATGATGGTGATCATTACGATCAACTAATAGAAAGCCTAAAACAAGCTGACTACAATCTACAAATACCAGCTATTCCAGGCAAAGAATGGTTGACCAGAGCAAAAAGAGGTGCTCTGCAAGAGGGAGAAGGCTACAATTGCACTCTTTGGACAATATTTTATGCAGCCATTGCAAACGCAATGCAACCAGGGTTTAACACCTTTAAATTTGCCGGACACGAAAAATGGATCGAAGACACAGGTTATTACTTATTTAAATTTGAGGACGTGAACAATTAATAATGATAATATTTATTTAACAAACAATATTTTGTAAGGAAATATATGAGCGAAAATAACCCCCCCCAAAGATCTCTAAAAGATGATCTGAAAGTTACGGGATATGGATTATTAGATAGGATATGTTGAGCTTGAGTTTGACGCTGATGCAATTCTCAGAGACACTTCAAGTTAGTCACAATTTGTAATGTCAGAGTTTTTTTTAAATAATCCATTATTTCAAAAGCTGGTTTTTGGAAAGTCCCCAAACCCAAAACCAGAAAGACCAGTTTCTCCAACTCCAGAATCCCCTAGTTCTGATCTTTTAAATTACGATCTGTACTCTGAAAAAAGAAACTCTTTGTTGTCTAGTTCAGAAAAGACAAAAATTTTATACAAAGCTAATACTCTTGGGTTGTACGATTTGGAATGGACTAAAAAAGAATTCAATAAAACATATTTTGACCATAGACCAAAACAACTAAAAGAACTTCCAACAAACCTACAAATCCGCGCACTTGAAAACATATCTCTTCACATGCTTCAGGAAAGGATTGGACAAGCTGATGATCCAAAACTGCAAAGGCAACTCAAAAAGCAAAAAAACAGATTACTTGCATGCCATGCTGAAACACAATCTTTCATCTCAGATCAAGTTGGGAGAGTTAAAACTAGAAGCAAACCTCTTTCAATTGTAAAAAGGCAAGAAGTTCCCAACGAGCTAAAACCCATTTTAGCCCAAATAGCCAAAGCCAGCAGAAGAAATCCAGACCTCCCTCCTCTCCAACAATTCAGATCAAAAACTCTTGTTAGAATTGCGCAACATGCACAAAAAATTGCTGAAAACACTTCAAATCCAGCTCAGTTGAAAAAAGTTTAAAAAAGTTAGTTGCCACAAGAGCTGAGTCTCCACTTTCGGCTGCAAAAAAGGCAGCCAAAAAAGAAGTGAAAGCACTCCCCAAAACCTCAGAAAAAAAATCAAAAGAAGTTCCGCAATACCTGCATACCCCCCCACAAAGAGATAATCCAATCATCCTAAAACCCACCACAAACCTAGAAGGAATGAGTGCTGTTGTAAGGTTATTAGATGACAAGGTTGTTGTCACTCCTTAGGGATATAGGAAACACGAATTAATTCAAAAAATTCAATCAGAAAATAGGCTTAGAAACATAGTCAAACACATACCCAACATAAACATTCCAATAGTTTTGAATAAAAACGAAGCAACTGGAACTTTTGAGCTAGAACGAGCCAAAGGAACAAACCTAACCACCCTACCTGAATACATGCAGGGCTATAACTTTTCTGACTTCACTAGAATTCCAAACCAACTCAAAATGAAAGGTTTGATAGCTTATCTAGAAATGGTTGCCGCTCTAAATGAGCAGGGACTATGTTTCGTTGATCATAAAACAGACTCCATTTTTTTAGATGAAAAAACTGGTAAAATCACCATCACCGACGCTGGATCTATAAGAGAGGACGGAAAATACTCTTGGAATGGAGAGGTAAATGGTGGACTTACTCAAATCATGATGTCATTTTTTACCAAAGATGCAAGCGATCCAGAATTTGATTGGTTAGCACCACCAATAGTTAGAGCAATAGTATACAGATTAGATCAAGGCACTCAACATGACGGAAGGTTTACTGATTTTAGTGGCCTCAACTTAAACAATGCCCGAGATGTTGTTAATGTTTTAAAAGACTGGCAAACAAACCACAGATCAGCACTTCTAAACGACGAGACAAACCTACATAGTATGTTTTATTACTTAGCCTATGGATACAAACAAAACCACCTAATAAGGCACTACATGGGGTTAGATTTTACCAATATCCCAGACAGAACAATTGACTTTCTTGAAGCAGAGCTGCACAGGCGCGGCCTAGAAGCCAAGGGTGATATAAAAGGTCTTGAGAGTGGTATTAATTATAGACTTAGAAAGTAAAAGGGCCTGGATTTTGATAAGAATGCTGAAATAGCATTGCGACAATATTTGTCACTTTCTTACCAAGCACCAGGCCCAGTTACCCCCCCTTTTTGACGGATTTCGATACTTGTAGCTGGTTACCCAACTATTTTCAGATATTTGGGGTTCACCCATAAAATCTGCTTTTTCCAGTAAACAGGCATCATCAAAACGCCTTTCTTGTTTGGTTGTGCAATTCCAGCGGGAACAAAACGATAGGTATTACCTTTCTTAAGCTTTTCGGCTCGTTCTTTCTTGTCTGGATCTTTCCAAAGACAAACACCAGTCGAAGTAACCCTTGCGCGATTTGCAAAATCTTTAGCAATGATCACTCGAACAGGAACAGATCCAAACAACTTGGCAATCAAAGATTCAAGCTGTTTTGTTAGTCCGGCCATTACGATACCTCGACGCGAGTCTTGGTAATCCAGACGTGCTTTTCAGCGTCATCAGGCGTAATGCGATAGCGCTCACGGGATGCGGCATAAATGTTCAATTCAGCGCCTTCTTTCAGGGTCTTTCCCTTTTCTTCGTCTTCCACCTTGCGAGGACCAAACCACTCACGCGCACCATGGCGATTGCTCACCACGCCACTCTTAACCTTGTATCGGAAAATTCCTCGGGTCAAGAAGTGGAAGAGTCGGTTCATCCATTCGGGAAGCCAAGGTTCATTTTTATAGTGCCACCAACCAATGTACAGGTTGAGAACAAACACCGGCACCACAACAAAGTAAACCCAGGGCATTGCACGCAAAGCAGAGATAAAGATGAGCACAAACCAGGTCATCAGCATCGGAGACAGGAAGAGACCGGCAACGAAGATTACAACTGCCAGCGCCCAACCAATGAACGGAATACCTAACACGGCATAAATTGCGCGCTCAACAAGCCCGTCCAATATCCACAGGACTACAACCACGAAAAGCGTCAACAGACCTAAACCAAACAGTCCGTAGACTAACGTGATGAATCCGCCACCTACCCAGGCAGCAGGCACAAATGCCTCAAATGCTGCCACTAAAGCCAACCAAATTTCGTTAAAGATTGTTTCAATAGTCATGATTTTCTCCATTTCTTTAAAATCGGCTTGTCCATTTCTAGATTTCAACCTTCCTCAGGACATATTTGGAAGATATTTAGTTCGACACCTCAATAACGCACTAAAGTTAGACACAGGTAAATGTCTAACGGCGTTTGACTAGCATTTTTATGCCCATGCATCTACAGGACAAGCACCAGGAATATTGTTCCAAGGGTCTAGTCGCCCTGAGTGTGTGACCTCAACATATTGTTGGGGTGACATATTTTTTATCGAGAGCACTCCCTCTCTATTTGGTATTTCGTTTACTTTTATACGGCTTCAGGACACCAACATCAGATTTCCGTATAAAGCAGGATTTGAGCCTGCAGGCTTTGTCTTATGATTCGTAAAGTCACAAGCTGTGGTTGTTCCATACTAAGACGTTATCTTTTCTGGCCACTTCGCTCCTATTTATTATGTATTTCCCTCTCTCCACTAGGGAGTTTTAAAATCCCAATTATTTAGGAACTTAAAACTCCCCAGTTTCAAAAAGAAAACTTAATGGAGAAATCATACAAAGCAAGGGAGGGTATCCCAGCAGCAATATCAAAGATTCATCAATCACATCGTGAGAGCAATTCTCAGATGTAATCAAGGTCTTTTTCAATTCCCGCGTGGGATGAATCCCTTGCTTATATTAATTTGTTAAAGTTCTCGAGCCCCTCGCTAAATCATTTGGAGCAAGTGTGTGATCGGGACTGATGTGAATACTAAAAGACGCTTCTAGTACCCATAATCAGAATGTCCCGACCACGCATTTGCCACAAAAAAAGCGCCCGTTCTGAAAAGGCGCTTGTTTATCTTATAGGTATTAGTATCTAAATAAAGGATTCGGTGGAATTTCACCGAAGCGTCTTTCCTTTTTGCAAACACGAATGTTTTAATGTTCGATGGGCATTATATTACCATAACATCATTTTGTCAATACTATAGGTCTGATTAGCGGGTGCTTCGCTACCAGAGAAAAATTATTAAAAATACACTAATTTATTGAGAAAAATGGTTACTTACGCAACATCCAAACCCAAACCCTGTTTTTCTATATCACTCATTTTTGACAACGCATCTCCAAAAGTATCATCAAACACCTCTTGAGTGGCTTTATACAAAGCTTTTGTATAGTCATCATCCGCGTACCATTTTTTTAGAATTCTCTTCAATCCTCCAGGGGTAACTCGCCTACTTACTTCTTTCTTTATTCTCTCCTTATCCTCATGAGACAACTTCTCTACCATATCCCAACAAGCCTGGAAATGGCACAATTTCTTAAACTTCTTAACAAACTTAAATTTATTGCCTTGATAGTCAATTGCTGTCAGAACCCTGAGTAAAATACTATCTGGATCCTGATTCATTTCACTCTCTCCTGTTTCCTAAAATTGAATCACTCATGGCATTCGCCATTGCTTCTTGAGCATCAACAGAGAACTCAACCACTCCCTCAAGTGTGCGTATCCATGCAGGGAGTCTCCCTTCAATGCCTGGGGCTAATCGAATCGATTGATTATTGCTTCCATTTTCACCATATTCCATAAACGCATTATACCAAACATATATAAGCTCAGTATATAACCCATAACCAAAACACACTCCCTATCGATTCTTAGTGCCCATAAATCGTCTTTTTCATATAATCACCTCCAGATACACATTAAGACAAATACTTGCTTATTTTAACCCCCCCTATCTGATCAAACAAACTTGATATGTCCCAGATTGACAAAATATCCTATAGCTAGTAAAATTCTTCGTGGTTATCATCTTTAAATTCAAAATTGTTGATTATTAGTTTATTTTTGATATACTTCCTAAGTCCAAAGACAGCAGGCAATCATTAAGCCCTGCCGAGGAAAACAAATTTCCCACGTCTTTGTACGTGGTTTTTTATTGTAAGTCCTGAATTTATCAAGCAAAGCGAAGGTAAATTCAGCAGACAGACAAGACGCAAAGCGTTAAACAATATACAAAAAAATAAGAGGTAATCATGCCAAGTCAAAAAAATGTAGAACAGCTAGAAAAGCTGATAGAAAAATTTGAAGCAGCTAAAAGTGTTGTTTGGGCCAACTATGCCGGACTATCCGTCGCAGACCAAACAAACCTAAGGGCAGTTGTTTCTGAAGCTGGCGGTGAGTTCACTGTCGCCAAGAATAATCTTATTAGACTCGCCCTTCAAAAGCGCTTAGGCAAGGATCCTTCAGAAGAAGTTATCAAGTCTCTAGAAGGACCTACAGCTATCATGTTTAGTAACGATGATGCTGTCGCTCCCCTCAAAGCTTTAGTTACTTTTGCCGAAGAACATGACCTACCAGAAGTAAAACTTGGATACATGGATGACAAAATCCTATCAGTCCAAGAGGTAAAAGATCTAAGCAAGCTCCCAAGCAAAGACCAGCTCATTGCTCAATTAGTCGGTCAGCTCAAGGCTCCAATTTCTGGATTCTACACAGTTACATCAGGCAACTTAAGAGGCTTAGTCCAAGCCCTAAAAGCAATTAAAGACAGTAAAGAAAAATAAATTAGTAAGATCACTTTATAAGGAGGTCATCATGGCAGATGAAGCCAAAAAAGAGGAAGTTAAAGTTTCCGCAGCTGCAAAGAAAATTATCGATGCAGTTGAAAAATTAACAGTATTAGAACTTGCAGAGCTCGTAAAGGCTCTAGAAGACAAGTTTGGTGTTTCCGCAGCCGCTCCAGTAGCAGTTGCAGCAGCCCCAGCAGCCGGAGGCGACGCAGCCCCAGCAGTTGAGGAAAAAGATGAATTCGATATCGTCTTAGCAGCAGCAGGTGCCAACAAAATTGGTGCTATCAAAGCTGTTAGAACCATCAACCCAGAATTGGGTCTAAAAGAAGCAAAAGACTTAGTTGAAGCTGCTCCAAAAACTGTCGCCGAAGGCGTCAAGAAAGAGCAAGCCGAAGAATGGAAGAAGCTTCTCGAAGAAGCCGGCGCCCAAGTCGAGCTCAAGTAATTTTAGATTTTAAGATTATAATAAAAGCCCCGCTACACGCGGGGTTTTTAATAGATTTGTATGTATCAATCATCTTTCACAACACACTATAGTACTTATAATTTTATTTATTTAGATAAAATATCCAGAGTAAATATTAGTATTGACATCTTACTATAGGTCTTATATACTGACCTCGTGACAGAATTCTTTGAATCAACACCACTAAAATGGCTTGGCCAAAAAGACGCAATTATTTCCAAGCCTGGAGAAAAGGTTGACACAAGTCAGCTAAAACCAGACTGGAAAATCCAGAATCTCATCACAACAAACCTAACTGAACAAAAGGCCAGATGGAATAAAAATCTAAGAATAGCCTCTATTGCCCTATCCCCTTTCATTATTCCCATAACACACGCCATCATTGAATCTGGTGGAAACCAAGAAGCCAAACCTCTCTTTATGACACTTGCAGTATTATTTACAGCTGCGTCAGTTTTTAGCTCCAACAAAGAAAGAAAACTACTATCACATGCAGAAGACTTCATGCAAGAAAATGAGCTTGAAAGCGCAGATATCACCTATTACCCCAGAGGAAACGAGCGCAGGTTCTTCTAATTAACTCAAAACTTCTCAAAAAATTGCACACCCAATCCAACTTTGTAGTAGATATTTTTTCATTTTCATTATAAACAAGCTCGCAAACTCAATTCATCCTATTGACCATCAGCTTTATACTTTGATACATTGTGATTAGACAATAAATAACACAATATAGATCAAAGGAGACACTAAATGGCACCAAACGCAACAAACCCATCTGGAACTGATAAAAAACTAGACATCAACAACCTTCCCGACTTGCTTACAGTAAGGGAAGTTGCTGAGCTACTACGCGTATCCCCCCTCACAATTAAGAGATGGGGCAAAAGAGGAAAGCTTCCAGCCATCAGAATCAACTCACGTGGTGACAGAAGATACAAAAAAGAGTCAGTTTTGTGGCTCTTGGGCATCAACCCCGAAGATCAAAACTAAAATTTGACCAAATAAATCATTTTTTCTCAAGAATCAATTACCCATTAGGCTGAAACAGGGGCTTTTCCAGCGATCAAATCATTCGCAGCTTGCCTATCGTCTCGCTGCCCAACCCAATCAACTAGTTTTTGCCAACGCTTGTCTTCTTCCAAGCCTTTTGCCATTTCTTCAACCGCCGATGGACTCTGAGTTAACTCTTCAAAGTGAGTGGCAACTTTTGCAAGCACTTCTCCGTTCTCTTTTTTAGCTGCCTTTTCCGACATTCCTTTAAATATTCCGGGCGCTTCTTTTACTACTTTCTTGGCATCCTTAGCCTTAATTCCTTTTGCCACTGCCCCGGCTGCCCTTATAGCCCATGGTAATTCTGCTGCAGGAATTATAAATCCAACTATCTCTAATGCTGCTACTGTCTCATTTAGCATGCCCCTACCCTTAAACTTCAAATATGTTTTCAGTCTATCAACACCCTCCAAGTCTTCTCCTGTCTCTAAGTTTTTACCAGCCAAAGCTCTAGCTGCCATACCGTTATCAGCCAAGCTTTCCAACAATGGCTTAATCACTGGAAGTATCGCTGGAGTTTTTTCAGCAACACCATCAAGACCCGTCAACAATTTGTCATTCTGCTCCCCAGCCCACCGTATTGCTTCTAACACCTTATTCTCTTTTTCTACAACTTCCATACCCTCATGGGTCGTCAGAGCTGTTTCAACTGGCATATTTTCCTTTGCAAAACTTACAATAGACCCATTCTATCCCATTTTTTTGCACTTATAAAATGAAATTATTTTCTTTGACCAAGAATAGCAGCTATTATTTGAGGAGCATAAACCAAACCAGTGTCTACATATGTCACATTTTTTCCACCCTCAATAGATTCTCCTTCTTTTCTATCATCATTTCTTCCCAATACCCTACCGATCACATCTTCCAAAAATGCAACTGTATCTTGCTGATCTTCCAAGAGCTGCGGCAACTCTAGTCCTTTCATTATGTCTCTGCCATATCCATTATGATTATTGACCATAGATCTTCTATTCATAAAATCTTCAGTGATTAGCACTGTTTCTTTTGCAATATTTCGCATTACCTTAATATCCACACCATCAACTTGCTGTAAAAAATTCCTTGTGGCTATCAAGCATGCCTCAAGATGACCAACGGAAACGTTTCTAGTTACTATCTCTGAGTACTCTCTAAATATTTGAAGGGCTTCAGATAACATGTATCCTCCTAGCTTAGGATCTTTTTTTGCTAGTCTGATCAGATTTTGATTATTAAAAAATCCCCCATATGGAGTTTCACCATCCATAACCAACGCAGGCTTCTTGTGATTTCCATCTTCTCCGCTATCCACAATCCATCCAATTACTGTTTTGTTTGGATAAACATTCCCAAAAAACTCGCTCCACATTTTTCTTGCATTATTTTTTGCGTACATTTTCATACCATCTCGAAATTTTGCCCTCAGGGTTTTTGGAGACACTCCCTCTTCCCATGATCTTACAACTCCAGTCAATAACTCCTCAGCGCATTCTATATTTTGTTCTTCCTTAATGCCCACTCCTATCATCCTACCCCTCAATGAATTTATTCTACCCGCCAGCTCCCAATCCACAAACTCAGCCCACATAGACACTTCTTCAGGTTTTTCACCCAAAGCAGCAATTGCTTCATCGCTTTGAAAATCATTTAGACCGTATTTTCGCTCTTTATGCATACTCACTACATACAAAATTACAACAATTTTTAGATTCTACCACAAGCTTTAATATTTGCGCTAATATATCAGTAAATATTGAGTTATGAATAAAGAAAAAATCCAACCCCTCTCAAAAGAAATTTTAGGACCAAAAGCATCCACTGCTTGGGCCTGGGCCCTATGGCAAGGGGTTAGAGCTAGGCTTCGTCCAGAAATATCAGACCAAGATCTAGAAAACATAAGACTTGCAAACGAAGCTCTTACCGAAACTTCTATCATTGCCATAGGTTATCACCCAGGAAAAATTGAGGCGGTTATCATGCCTATTTTCATAAGAAGATATTTTACAAAACTAAATAGACTCATTGGTCCTATCGCCGCCTACCAATATCACCAAACCATTCCCAGAGTTTGGGCAGGAGTTTCATCATCTACCCTTAGAACTCATTTCTTGCCCGTTGTCAGAGAAAACAACCCAAAGGATGCTCATTTACTAGAACATCAAAGACCATATAGAAAAAGACTCTTCTATCACACAAAAGAAAACATCCTCAAACAACCCTCAAACATGTATGGGGTCGTTCCTGGAGGAACCAGAGATGAAATGCTACCTCCACCAAGTGAAGTCAACACGTCATTTGTCCGCATGAATAGAGATGAAAGTGCGTTGTACGTCCCAATGGCTTTTGTAAAAGATGGTAATCAAAACAAAATTAGAGTTGGCCCCCCATCCTCCCTTAGCGATATTCCAGAGGCAGGCAGTTCGAGAGCAGAAGTTGCCTTACATCAAGCCACTTGGCTTATGAATCAACTCGCGCTACTACTACCAGAGGAAAATCGTGGAACATATCCTATCCTCATTAATTAGCCTCAAACACATACCCACGCTTTCGAACAGTTTTCAACATGTTTTCAGACAAACCCACAGTTTCTAACTTTTTCCTCAGTCTCTGAACAGCCTTATTCAGTGCCCACAAACTCACATACTCTCCTTCTCCCCACAAAACATCAGCCACTTCATCGAAACTCACAAGCTCTCCAGACCTGGAATATAGCTTTAACATTAAAGCTTTTTCTTGAGAAGAAAGAGCATTTTCTATGCTTTTTCCCTTGAAATATAATAAATCTTCATGAACTTGAAGCTGCCTGTCTCTATAAACTACTTTGAGATTACTTAAATATTCAGAAGATTTCTTTTTCAGGTTGCTATCAACCCTCACTAAATCAAGCATTGTTGGTCTGTAACCAACAAATAACTTTTCCATTTTCTCATGGGTCATGAAGAAATCCGTTAACCCCTCTGTTTGTCTCCATCCTAAATATTTATATTTCTCACTGTTTCTTACCATCATTGTCAGTAATATCTCTGCCAAATGACTCAGTGAAGCATCAGAGCGAAGATAAACAATCCATTTTCCGCCTTTTTTGGACTTGCAAAGAACATACGAAGAAGTGGATCCAAAGTCTGTAATTCGCACCTCTAGCTGCGAAATTAGCCTGGTTTCACTAGGAAACAAAAAGTATGCAAAATCCCAAAATTTATTTTCAATTTTTTTCCACTCTTTTAGCCTGTCGCTCACGATTTTTCTACTTACTTTTCTTTCTCCAACCAACTTTTTTAGTTGTTTTTTTAGGTCTTCATCTCTCAAAAGATTACAATACTCAGTCTCGTCAACGTTTCTCCAATAGTCTTTTATTTTTGCATAATCCAAATTTGGCAAGATTATTTGTGCGGCCTTGTATTTTCCAACAAGCTTCGGCAGCACACAAAATCCTTTGTCTTTGTAAAAACCACAAGTTATTGAGTCCGATATAAATAAAATCCTATCCACTTCAGTTTCTGGACTTGATATAAAAGTCGTCTTGGGTAAATTCACTTGCCTCCTGTCCAAATAATGTCCAGTATTCTAGCACAATAGTCCTATAATTTACAAATGTTTGTAAGTTCCATCAAGAGTCAGACTATGATTCGAAGATATAATTTCCAAATATTTTAAATAATTTGTAAATTTCATTGAAACGAAAGGTGAAAATATAATGTCAAGATTGTCATTTATTAGGAAAGAAGTGAGTCAAGAACCAAAAAAATGTGTAAAATGCATCATTCGCCTACTCATGAGTGGAAGACCTCATAGCGCTTCTAGTCTACTTAAAAAATCTCTTCATGAGTATTCAGACATAAATAGAACATTATTTATCCAAGTTGCCTCCAAAGAACTTGGGCACAACGTCTACACATCCCTCATGAAGATTTAAATATTCCTAAAATATGAAAACACTAAAAGAATCTGTTAAATTTCTTGAGGAAATGCACAAAAAAGCTCTTAAAAACGCTAAGGGCAAGTCGTGTCTATTGTGTCGTAAACCTAAGAAAAAACCTCTTTCGTCAAAACCAACCAAAGAAACTTCAAAATCCTAAGCTGCCTTCTCCATCTCCAGGGTTCTTGAATCAACCTCCACAACCACTCAAACCCAAAACGCCTCATCCACTTTGGAGCTCTCACAATATTCCCAGATATGATGTCATAGCTTCCACCCACAACCATTACTACCTTTATTCCAATTTTTTCTAGGGTTTTTTTGTTGTCGTTTACCCAAATTTCCTGATGTGGAGCTCCATATCCAACAAACAATATTTCTGCCTTGCTATCTCTTATTTTATTTAGAGTCTCCTCAAGTTCCTGTTTTGTTTGGTTTTTAATATCTCTTGAACCTTCATGGCAGTCCACTAGCAACGTAGGATATTGAATCTTTAGTTTCTGGGCAGCAAACTCCGACACCTGACCTTTCCCCCCAAGAAGAAACACTTTTCTACCACTTTCTTCTGCTAAACCGCAAATATCTTGCAACAAATCAACCCCGCTCAGTCTTTCTTCAATCGCTTTCTTGCCCTTAAACACAGATAGCACTCGAGAAGCATGTAGAAGCCCTATTCCATCCGGAATATTTACTGATGACTTATTCAAAACAGATCTAAATG
>JBHPHI010000015.1:0-26926 GCA_042569595.1 Patescibacteria group bacterium | reverse complement strand
GTATAATCTATGAGTTCATAAGATGAACATCCCAATTTCAGTCAAGTTGATTGATGTTTGGGGGTGTAGCTCAGTTTGGTTAGAGCGTCGCCCTGTCAAGGCGAAGGCCGCGGGTTCGAGCCCCGTCACTCCCGCAAACGTATTTTCCTCGAGTATAAGCTATTTTTCGAATAATATTGCTATACTGTCTTCATGACTGACTTCGCACCAGAAGCCAATGAGCTACTAGGCTCACCTCCAAAAGATGCTTTTGTAGGCATGATTTGCAAACTCTCTTCAAATAACCAAATAGGCATAGCTAGTTTTTATGGAGGGAAGTTTCTCACTGAGGATGAACGAGGGATGGTTGAGAGTAATATTGAGGCAGCTGACGATCCTAAAACATCAATCGATTACGACGCTCCTGACCCAGGAAGAAAACTCCGCGCCTCTGTCGCTAGGCTGACTCTTTCCGAATACATACAGGAGCTTAAAGGGAGGATTTTGGGACGTAAAGATCCTGCCGCTGAAGATGAGTCCGAAAAAAGGGGGGGCCGAGCAATAAATCTTCTACCAAGACACGAGGTTGAAAGAAGAAGAAAAGCCTTGTCTCACACAGGAGTCTGGTTGACTGTTCAAGATTCAATAACTCCTAGCGAACACGTATTATTCGAAGTTCTAGGAAATATTAGGGGAGGAGATGCAGCACAAAAATATTATACAGTTGACGATGCAAACAACGATAGAAATACCAGGCATCCAACTTTCGACAAAAATAATGCTGGTAATGTTGTTTTGGTAAACTTTCCAGTTGTTGATTCGGTGTTTAAGGGGGAGGCGGAAAACCCAAAAGATATGTTTGCCTCAGTCTCTAATAACCTAAAATACTTATTTACTCAGGAAGGAGTTCAAGTATCTGTGTCGTTTCGAGGATTGAATTATTATGTTGGCGGTTTTGCTAGTACAGAGAGTTTTTATATTGCTAATGCTGCAGGAGACTTGTTGGAAGGTGATAAGATACATGATTTTTTTCGAATATTTAACAAAATGATGTCTCTTGAATCTAAAAACGTATAATTTGCTTCTCTAAATAAATTTGGGTCTTGTCCCATGCCTCCCGCACTTATCCTATAACATTGCTTTTCCTCGAGTAATTTGTTATAATCCCCAACATGAATGAAAGAGATCCGATAATCAGACCTCGCGTTATACCTGAAGCTGACTCCCCTGTTCAAAGATTTGGTCCACTTGAGGTCACAGAAATGCTTAATAGCACAGAATCACATCAAGTGAGTGTTGCTGTTGTCGAATTGGATGGTGAGAATGAGGTTGGAAGAAATACTAGAAGTGATGCCGCTTATTATGTTTTGAACGGTGAAGGCTCATTTTTCTTAGAAAATGATGGCGAAATGCAAGAACACCAAGTATTCCCTGGAGACTTAGTCTTTATTCCCAGAGGAGTAATGTATTCTGATTCAGGAAAAATGACTTTACTGGCTATAAATACACCCTCGTATGACCCCGAAAGTAGAGGCCAAGGAAATGCTGCTGAGGTAGTGGATCAAGGAGTAGTTATAGGAGGAGAATATGAGCACTGTGAAGGTGGTAGGTATAGAGTTTTAGGCGTGGAACTAAACGCTACTGGATATGAAGAAGGCAATCCTATTGCTCCGGTGGTTAGATATGAGCAACTTTATGATGGTGGTTATCCAAAAGGAACCATTTGGACTAGAGACCTATCAGATTTTCAAGGAACAGTTGATAAGGCTGGTGAAATTGTTAAGTTTAGTCTTATTTTTACAAAGAAAGAGCCTGTTGAACTAGTAGGTGAAGAAATAACCCTAACCGAATTTACCTTAAATGATGCTGAAGAGGTGTTTAATTTAATTGACAGAAACAGAGGACATTTGTCTCAACATGATGATACAACTGCAAAAAAATACAAAAGAAAAGAAGATGTAGCACGAAGTATCGCTCATCCCGAAAATCCAAATAGATTGCGTTTTGCTGTTAGAAATCGAGATGGCGCATTGGTAGGAAGTATAAATTTAACTCCAGATGAAGATATAGAAGGAGGAGCTGAGATTGGTTATTATTTGGGATCTGAGTTTACTGGTCATGGATATATGACTAAGGCAGTTAAGTTACTGGCTGAGTATGCCCTTCGAACAGCGAGGCATCAGTTTGTATATGGAAATGTTCAAGTTGACAATCAGGCTTCTGCATCAGTCTTAACCAGGAATGGCTTTGAACCATCTGGGAACGATGGCAAGCATATTTCATTTGTTTTAGAAAAATAAGTTCGGGTCTTGGACCATGCTTCCCGCAGACCACTTTTGGTATAATTTTCATGTTAATTAATTTTGAGGTATTTATGAATACCATGAAATGTAGTCAGCTAGGTGGACCAGTAAATTGCGATCAAGAGCTTAGCGCAGAGACGTGGGATGAAATGTCCAAAAAAAGCAAAGACCATGGTATGGAAATGTTTAAAAAAAATGATGAAAATCATCTAAAGGCAATGAATGACATGAAAAATCTTATGCAAAACCCAGAAGAAATGAACAAGTGGTTTGAGGATAAAAAACAAGAGTTTGAAAATTTATCCTAAATTTAGCCTACCTATTTATTTTACATCCTCCATGATCCTGATATTCTTTTGTTATGAATAAAGAATTTTGGAGCGTATATGTTTTGGAGTGTGTGGATACTACTTTTTATACCGGAATTACAAATGACGTACCCAAAAGGATAAAGGCTCATAATTTAAAAAAAGGTGCGAAATACACTAGGGGGAAAACTCCTGTTAAATTAGTCTATTCTGAACAGCTACCCACTAGATCAGATGCTTTGAAAAGGGAGCATGAAATAAAAAAATTGTCTCGCGATCAAAAATTGTCTTTGATTTATAATTGATCTATGAACATAAGTTTTCGTAAGGCAATAAAAGAAGATAAACAAATTATTCTTTTAATTCTTTCTAATCGACAGGATGAGTCCAACGAAGAAAGCAACAAGAAAAGAAACGTGGTTTTATTAGAAGGAGGAAAAGTTTTTGAAGAGATAGTTGAATCGAAGCTTTCAACGATAATTGTTGGTCAGCTAAAAGAAAAAATTGTTTGCATTCTTACTATCCACCTCCTCCCTCAAATAAGAAGTGGTGGGTATTATGCCGTAATTGAAGATGTGTTGGTTATTCCTGAGCACAGGTCACAAGGGGTAGGAAAAAAACTAATGAAGTATGCAATAAATTATTTAAGAGAAAATTCTACAGTTTATAAAATTAAATTAGGAACTAGAAAAGATAGTGAAGGTCTTCATAGGTTTTATGAGTCTTGTGGTTTTGTATTTAATGAAAGATTCTACAAACTTGTTTTGAAGTAATATGTGTATATTGACTTTTGGCCGATAAATCGTGTAGTCTGAACTTGTAAAGATTCCCTGCCCGGAGTCTGTCCAATAGGATAGGACTCGGGTTTTTTTAATGTAATTAATTAAACAGTAGGAGAAAACGGAGAAAGTATGAAAAAAATGTTAAAAACATTAAAAATGAATGAGTCAGCCATATCTCAAGCGTTTGGTGCTTTGGTTGTAGTTGTAATTGGAGTGCTTTTGTTCAATTACTTTAAGACCAATCAGGTTGCTCCAGAAATTTCTGAAGAGGCAGAACATACTATTGCTATTAACGAAGATGTTGAGCTAACTACTGATGAAGAAGGAAAGTTTGTACCAAAAGGATTGCCAACAACCCACACTGTAGCAAAAGGAGATCACCTTTGGTCAATTTCTGAAAAGTATTTTGGTAACGGCTACAACTGGGTAGATATCGCTGATGAAAACAACCTAACTGATCCCGGAATGATAGAGGAAGGGATGGAATTAACTGTTCCAGAAGCTTCTTTACGATATGACAAGGATGTTCAAAAAACTGCTAAAAAGGAAGATTCTGACTTACTCTCCTCAACATCTTACACGGTAACAAAAGGCGACCATCTTTGGAAAATCGCTCTTGGAGCATATGGAGATGGCTACAGATGGGCTGATATCTACAACGCTAACTCTGATAAAATTTCTCACCCCAACTATATTGAAACTGGAATGGAACTCATAATCCCTAGATAACCCATTCTTAAATAAATTATATCCGGAGCCTCGGTTGTAATGACTGGGGCTTTTTGGGATTTTTAGGATACAATATTGCTTGCGCGGGTGTAGCTCAGTTGGTAGAGCGTCTGCTTCCCAAGCAGAAGGTCGCGGGTTCGACCCCCGTCGCCCGCTCATATGCCTGTGTAGCTCAGTTGGCTAGAGCGGCGGTATCGTAAACCGCAGGTCGTGGGTTCGATCCCCACCGCAGGCTCAAAATATTTGCTATAGTATAGGTATAAAATGGCACGAAGAATAAAAAGGAAAAGATCACGACTTGCCCGCAAAGAAGGTTCTCGCATGATGCGTCAAACCTGGATGTTGATTGGGTTAACCCTAGTAATACTTTATTCTATTTTTAGATGGGGAATTCCGGCAATTGTAAACATGGCTGTGTTTTTGGGTGATTTGAAATCAAGCTCTGAGCCAATTACTCAAGAAGACACAATTCCACCTGTGTCTCCAAGACTAGAGCAGCTACCCAGCGCCACAACTAGCGCTAGACTGAATTTATCTGGATATACTGAGTCTGAAGCCTCTGTAAAGCTTTATAGGTTAGGAGCGGAGTTATCAGAAACTGTCGCTGACGATGATGGAGATTTTGAGTTTGTCGATATCCGTCTAGATGATGATGAAAACACTTTTTATACCGTAGCTACGGATTTTGCTGGAAATGAAAGTGACCAATCGAACAGGGTAACGATTTCCTATGATACTGATGCTCCTGACTTATCTATAAATTCTCCTTCTGATGGGGATGAATATTACGGTGATAGCGAGAGAACAATAACTATATCTGGTTTTGCTGATCCGGATGTTGAAGTGAGAGTGAATGATTTTTATGCAGTTGTTTCTTCCCAAGGATCTTTTTCTACTAGAATCAAACTTGAAGAAGGAGATAATAGGATATCTATTCGAGCAATAGATGATGCTGGAAATGAAACAGAGAAAGTTGTAACTGTTAGGTTTTCCCTTTAGAAGATTCTTGAGCTAGGAGTGTGACTATCCATATTAATACCCAAGGATAGAATATGCTGTTGTTGAAAAATGCATGGATTCCTACAGCAAAGAGTGAGGGAAGTATAAGTTTGTTTTTACTGTGCTCATTTGTTAAATCTAGAGAAAATTTGGTAAATATCATAATCCCAAATATTCCTGTAGTTGCAAGTATTAACAAATAACTATTGTCTGGCGATGAGGGGTGATTGGGTATAAAGTCGTATTTATTTTTGTTTTGTGTGTATAGTTTGTACGAGTTAAATCCTATTCCGAACAATGGTTTTTTGAGAAAAATATCTATTCCTTGTCTCTGACTTTCTATTCTTTGAAATATTGATGCTGTTCTCTCGAGCCTAACACCCTCCCCTCCTGGACGAGGCAATAAAAACAAACTGGAGATGAACAAGATTGAACCTATTAAGATTTGCTTGGTTTTTCCCTTCTGTAACCCAAATACTACCCCTGCCGCCAAGAGACTTAAATATGAAGCCCTTGAATAAGTAAGTAGAAAGGTAATAAAAGTGAAGAAAATATGAATTTTTTTATATCTTATTTTTGAATTAACAAGCAACACCAACCCTAATACCAGCATAAGTCCAAAGAAATTTGGATCTAACAAAGTGCCAATACTCCTATTTAGATGATCGTCCCATCCTAACAATCTAAAAGATCGTGTATCGGGAAATATAAAATACTGCACAAGACCCCCAAAAACGAGAAAGGCATTTGTTGATAATAGAATTTTATTTAAGTTTGTTTTTATGTCCTTGCTTTTTATCAACGATGCAGTGATTGGAAATATTGCCAGATAAAAAAAGACTCTTGCCAGATACATGCTGGGGATTAGAATTTTACTGCCTAGCGACGGAATATTGATCAGAAGAGAAAATATTAAAATATATATAAATGGCTTTATAGCTTTTATTAGTTTTTTTTGCTTTGAAGATATTTTTATTTTGTGTCCTGATAGAAAAAAAAGTAAGTAAATAAAACCCAGAATAATATCGTGACCATAAATAGCTACACTCGGGTTTAATTGAATTCTTAAAAATTGACCCAAACCTAATGACCCGAAAAATAAAAGTATAAGTAGTCTTAGAAATGATTTTTTCATTATTTGTTTGTTTGTAGTTTCGCTCTAACTAAAAAGGAATGAATTGACATCATTGAAGCCATTACAAACCCGCGAAAACCGTCCAAAAATCCAAGTTTTATAATATAATTTTGAATAAATTTACCTATTGGAAAAACAGTTATCTCAAAAATATTAGTTTTTTTGCCTTGTTTTTTCCTTAAGTTAGACTCTATATTTGTGTATACGTTTAATTTGTTAACAAATGAAGAGATGTTTTTATGAGAATGATGAATTAATGGGTTTTTTAATGTTTTTTTTGTTTTTACATCCCAGTATTCATGCACTGGTCTTTTCCATTTCCCGTAACCTTTTTTTGCAAGTCTAACTAATTTAATCCTTGATGTTTCGCCAAATTTTAATTTTTTTCCTAGAAATATGTCCGTTCTTTTTATATAGAAACCATTACTTTTATTCTCTTTTACAGCTTTTTGTATTTCATTGCCAAGACTGCTCGTTACTCTTTCGTCTGAATCAATAAAGAAAATCCACCCTTTTTTTGCTTTACTTAGGGCGTAGTTTCTTTGGCTGGCAAAGTTATTATCCAGTTTTCTCTTGTATATTCTTGCATTAAACGACTTGGCAATTTCTCTAGTGTTGTCAGTTGAATAATCATCAACAATAACGATCTCATCTAAAAAACTAATTGAAGGTAGGAGATTTAAGAGATCTTCTTGGCAGTTTCTGGTAAGAATACAGCCAGTAATCATTAAAAAGGAACGCTAATTGTCACATGATCTAATTTATATGAACGCATGTTGATAAATGGTGGGTTTTCCGCTTCCTCTCCCCTAATCACCCACACGGGAGCCCCTGTTGGAGAAAACTCATATTCCTCTAGAGCAAGTAAATACCTGTAGTTATCTAGATAAGAGCTAAATTCAGACCCAGGACCCAGTGCTCGAAGGTGAATTGGGCTTTCGACGTTGTTTATAATTAATGACACAGCTTCAGTTTGCTCACTGTACCTTGGCAACCAAACAGCTGTAGGCAAGCTTTTTTCGCTTCTTTTAACTGATTTGCTAATTATGTCTGTATTTATTAGAAATATTGTGTTGAAAGCCATTATTCCCGCCACCATAGCAATAGAGATTGTTCTTGACGCTCTTTGACTGATCTGTCCCAGGGTCCAAGAAAATGCAAGGACTAGAGGTATAAAGAACGCTGGGAAGTATGCTTCTGATGGGCCTCCATGTATAAAATAGGAAACTGAGAGAATTAACAACCACGCCCACACCAAGGCTGATGGGCTTTTGAATTTGGTTTTTCTTTTTGCCCAAATTATTGCTCCTGAGAATAAAATTGCTATAAAAATAGCAAAAATCAAACTACTATCCCAGCTTATAAACTTCTGCCAGTAAGTTTGAAATATTGTGAGTGTATTTTTAAGTTTTTCTACAGATACAGTGTGCTCTTGTTTGTATCCAAAAAATGATATAACCCTATAACCTACCCAAGCAATAAATTTTGTTAGTTGAGAAAAATTGTTTGTTATATCAAATACTATTTGAGGGAGTAGGCCAACGATTAGACCTTTAAGCATGCTGAGCATGTCTGAAGTTTTTGTTTTTGATTTTATTTTCCAAGCAATTGGTAAAAGCAGGAATAATGGCGCAGAAGCGAGTTCAAATTGAAACAGTAATCCAAATATGATGGAAGGCCACAAAAGGGTCATTTTTTTTCTTTTGGTGTACTCTATGAGGCTAACTAGATACGCGACAGATACTAGGGGGATAGGATTTATGATAAAAGAAAACTGCGAATGAGCCACAGCTAAAGGGCTTGTGGCCAATAGTCCTGAAGCAATAAATGAGGTCCTTCTTCCAAATAACTTCCTCGTGAATATATACAGGGCTCCCACAGCCATAATGCCAACACTTGCGGCAAAATATGAAGTTATTTCTGGAGAATAACCAAATATACTAAACAGAATTGCTAAAAGCCATACATAAATAGGCCCCTGCCTGAACTCTGGCATACTACTATTTATTCCAAGTATTGGAATCTCACTGCCTTCAGCCATACCCTTGGCAGAAAAAAATTCAGTTGCCTGATCTCCTATAAAAGGCATATTAAGAGGAAGTTTGTAAAACCTCAAAAAACTAGCTACAGCTAGTACTCCGACAAACAAGTACAGTTCTATAATTTTTTGAGAACAGAAGACTTTAGATAACAGATGTGATTTGTTCGAGGATTTTTTTTGCTTGGATTTTTTCATTGAAATTTTCCTTGGCTTTTTTAATTGCTTCTACGCTTTTTGCTTTATTTGAGCTTTTAAGCATTTTAATTATAGCTTTTTCTAAGTTTTTTTGACTTGGGGGGATTAGTTGACCAACAGTTTCATCAATGATTTCTGAGACAGGGCCGCTATCGAATCCAATAGTGGGTATGCCATGACTTAAAGACTCTGCCGCAACTAAGCCGAATCCTTCTAAATCCCAAACTGTAGGAAATACAAAAATACTACATTGCTGGTAAAACTTGTTTTTGTCTTTTACAAATCCTTGGAATTTAACGTTTTTTTCTAACTTAAGGCTTTTTACTAAATTTTTTAATTTTTCTTCCCCGGGACCTTTTCCTGCTATTGATAGTTTTGCTTGAGGTATTTCCTTAGTCACGGACTTGAATGCTTTTATTAAAACATCTTGCCCCTTTTCCTTAGAAATCCTTGAGAGAATTCCAACGACATTTCCGTTTTTCCAATATATTTTTTTAGGAATATTCACTCCTGGATAAATCATTCTTATATTTTTTGCTGGGATTTTTGTTTCTTTTATCAAGCTTTGTTTGGTGTTGTTTGAAATAGTAAAAGTTTTTTTTGGAATGTGAGAAAGGTTGTTATATAGGTATTTTGGTAAATATAAGTTTTTTTTGAATACCTCTTTTAACGGACCATACTCAAACCAAACAACCTTTGTTTTTGATTTTCTCAGTAAAAAAGTAACTAGCATCTTTTCAGAAAATCCACTCATCAAGACTATGTCTGCTTTTTCTTTTAGTAACATTTTTTTATAAAAAACGTATGCTCTCGGAAGTCTAATAATTGATTTTATAAGTCCTCGAATATTTCCTATTATGTCTAACGTAATGTGAATGCTTTCTGTTTTGGCTCCTGATTTTTTAAAACTTCTAGACAACTTTCTCAAGTTTGTATATGTAACTATGTTTACTTTGTCACTCCAGAGCCTTACTAGACTTGCAATCCACTCCTCTGCTCCACCCCAGTCTGGCGATTGCTGAATTATTAGTATTTTTGGTTTATTCTTCATATTGAGAGTATTTTTGAAAATCTTTTTTTGTAATTGTGACTACTGTGAGCCTTCTTATATCCACTTTTTGAAATTTTTTCTACCTTTTTAGGACTAGATAACAGTTTTTTTATTTTGTTACGTAAGTCGTTTGTATTTTTGAATACTACCACCTCTTTTCCGTTTTCAAACCACTCCTTAGGACATTTATTGGTTAGTTGTAGAGCGCCACAGGCTGGAATTCTAAATGTTCTAGTGTTTCCCCCGGAGCGCATGTGACTAGGAACAAAATTTATAGCGATTTTTGCTTGATTATATATAGAAACGACTTTATCCCCCCAAGCCTCACCCTTGTAGTGTTTTTTAAGTTTAGGGTGGAGATTTGTTGACTTTGGAACATACCCGTAAATATGCGGACTGAATTCTATAAGCTTTAGCAACTGCTTCTGTCTTTCTTCAAACAAACTACCGACAAAGATTAGATCTATGTCTCTTTTTTCGCCAAAGTCTTTGTGAGTATTGGAATCTATGCCAGTGTAAGGAATTGCTAAGGCTTTCTTTGCACCTAGTTTTTCCCAATTTTCAGCATGAAACTTATCGTTAGTTATTGCGCCATATATATATGGAAGTGAGTCTTTTTCAAATTGTGTTGCGGAAGTATTTGGATCTTCTCCATGAAGCAATAAAACTTTATTATCAAAATCTTTAAAAATATTTGGAATTAACTCAGAACACCCACCACTAATAATGATTAGATCAAATTCATCTTCTTTAACTTGTCTGGCTATCTTCTCGGTTCTTACATGATTTTGTGGAAATAGGTAATAAAATTTGTTCTTGAACAATCTAAATTTTTGCCATAATCCTGGAGAGGTGTTGCTCAGCAATTGTTCAACTTTCTTTGAGAATTTTATTGAGAAAAAAACGGGATCAGAATACCTAATAATTTTTACGCTGTGCCCCATTTCCTTTAGTGTTTTTTTCCAAAAATATTGAGCTTGAAATGTAGGAATATCTTGAGATTTTCTTCTGTACTTTTCATACTCAGCTGGTACTTTTGTAAGAATCAGTATTTTCATTTTTTTTGATATATATAAAAATCTGCAAAAGATTCATATACCTCATCTGCTTCGTATTTATACCTGTTTTCTATTACTTCAATTAAATTAAAGTTTGAAAAATGTTTTTTTACATATTTTGAAAACTCTCTGTGTTTTACGTGTTTTGCTTTTGCTCTCTCACTTGAGTTGCTAGAGTAAATGATGACGTATTCGGAGTCCTGAGAAAATAAGTCTTTCATGTATTTTCGGTACACTTCGTCTTCCACTAAGTGGAAAATTACATCTAGCGATAAAACTGCATCAGTTTTTGGAAGAGTTAAGTTGTTTTCTATTAATAAAAATCTCTTGCTTTCATCTCCTTTGAAAATTTCTTTACATTTTTTTATTGCTGTTTCTGAAACATCGAGTCCAATATATTTTTTATAATCAAGTTGCTTTAGCTGATTTCCATCTCCACAACCAAATTCAATTACAGAAGAAATGCCGTATTTTTTTGTAAGTGAATTTATAGTTTTTGCTTTGTATTTTGCAAGTCTTCCTTCTGAGCCTGGACCAGAGCTTCCTCCTTCTGTGTACCTACTCTCCCAATAAGATTTGGATCCAGGAAATTTAGGACCCATTAACAAGTGTTTTAGTTTTTTAAAAAGTAAAATCATTTTTTTGTCATTAATGATTGGTATAAAGCTTCTCTTGAAGACGTTTTTTTGCTGATGTTGAATTTTTTTTCAACTATTTTTCGACTAGTTACTCCAAATTGAATTCTTTTTTCTCTATCTTCTATTAGCTCAATAATTTTTTCTAATAAAAGGTTGTTGTCATTCTCATCTACCAGAAAACCGTTTTTCCCATCATAAACACTTTCTGAAATCCCCCCATGCTTTGTGGCGATTATTGGCATCCCAGAAGCCATTCTTTCAATGATTGCCAAAGGATTTGCTTCCTCAACTCCTTTTTGACTAATGGATGTGTGTAGAAAAATATCGTAATTGTATGATTCCTTGATAAGTTTTGATGGAGAAATAAAGCTTTTCAAAGAAATATTTTTTATTTTTTGTTTTTGAATGTAATTTATAATTTTCTGTTTTTCAGAGCCTTCTCCAAAAATCGTAAGCTGTATATCTCTGTGTGTTTTTTGAGCTTTTTCAAAGCCTTTAATTGCAAAAATTACTCCTTTTATAGGTTCTAGCCGAGAAGCTATTAAAAATGAAGAGGGCTTTGAAATTGCTCTTTTTTTGTATTTTATTTCTTTTGTGTCGACACCCAGATTTATTATGTGAATTTTTTCATTAACACAGCCTAGTTGATTTAATTTTTTCTGCATTCGTTTACTTCTTACGATGAATGCATCTGCAACTTTAAATAGTTTTTTGTACTTGCTTTGCCAATATTTTTGTTTTGTTAGTTTAAAAATATCTGACCCATAAAAAGTAACTACAAGTGGCTTGCCAGTTTTTTCTTTTATCTTTGACGCAAAAACTCCGGAGGGACCGTAATGAGCGTGAATAATTTTTGCGTTTGAGATGTTTATCTTATCAATGTAATAATTTTCCTCATGAGGGAAGGCTTTGTTTGTAAGTCTCTGAGAAAGGGATGAGAATTTTTTGTGTAGTGTTTGTTTTTTGTCATTTCCCCATTTTGGATATTCATGTGCTGGCTTGATGGGAAATTCTTTTTCGTTGTATCTGTTTCGACATAAAACTACTGAGCTGAACATTTTTTGATGAATAATTTGGTTGTATATCCAAGATTCGGATAGTCTTAAAAAATCAAAAGTGAAATGTGCAACACTATTTTTCATTTAAAAGTTTTTTTACTTTAAATATTAAATATGGCTGTGGAAGAATAGTTGAAATAAGTACCGCCCATGACGTGCCCTCGATTCCATATCTTTTAGTAAGAGGATAAATAAATGCCGCCAACACAAACATTCTAATTAGAGCAAAATTTGTAATAATTTTTGGTTTGCCCAAAGCCTTTATTATTGGACCCGCAACTGATGCAACAGACCTAATGGCTCCATAAACGGTTAGAATCTTTAAGGCAGGAACTATTTCTATCCATTGCTCTCCCAAAATTATCAGAGTTAAAGGTTTTGCAAAAAGAATTATTGCGGCTGAAGCTAATAAGGCTAATCCTGAAGTGGTGATGAACGATTTTTTGAAAGCTCTTTTCAACCTCTCTTTGTTGTCTTGAATACTGCTGAAAGCAGGGTAAACAACCTGAGACGCTATGTTTGTAACCTGAGTAGCAGGCAGTGAGGCTATTTTGAAGGCATTTTGATAAAATCCAAGCTGTCTGACTCCTAAAATTTTTCCTACTAATATGTCATCACCTTGAGAAACCAAATATTCTATTATGCTAGAAGCCCACAACCAACTACTAAATGACACTAGTTCTTTTCCACTTCTCTTATCGGGCAAAGATATTTTGGGTGGAGAAATAATGATAAAACTTATAATTACGTCCGAAATTGCTCCTGACACAATTGAGGCAACAAGACCCCACGGACTTTTTGTGTATATTGAGACAATTACCCCAACACTCACCTCCACAAATGTAGTAATGGTCCGCATGATGAATTCTTTTTTAAATTTTAGCTTTCTTCTTAGTAAAGAAATTTTGGGATTGGCAAAATTTCTGATCAGAGGAGCAAGGGCAATTGCTTTTATATACATACTCGCTGAATCGTCTTTAAAAAAGCTTGATATCAAGGGAGCCGACAGAAATAAGATTAGGCTGATGGCAAAACCTCTTAGTATTGATATGTACCAAGCAGTAGTGAGGTCTTTTTCACTTAAATCTTTTTTCTGAATAAGTGCCTGATCTATGCTGGTTTCAGAAAATGTCTCTAAAAGGCCCAAGGAGAGAGAGGCTATTCCAAAAACTCCAAACTGAGTAGGGGTAAGAATCCTGGCGATTATTGCAGTTTTTAGTAAACCCCCAGCTCTTGCTATAGCTGTATGACTAAATAGCCAAGAGCTAGCTTTGATTGTTTTTTTAGTTAAATTTTTGCTCATTATGCCTGGGAGTATTGTAACACTTGAGGATAGTGAAATAAAAAAATTATTTAGAAATTGTTCCCTTAATAGACCCCACAATTATTCCCAAGTCTGTTAAAACTTGAAAAACTGGAAGTAAAATTATTCCTGCTGGATATCTGACGTACTTGTGGTGTTTGTAAATGGGCCAAATCAGGTATAGGAAAAAAAGTGGATGAATAAAAAAGAAAATAATATATCGCAAATACACTGTGATGATTTTGAATATGTGTGGCCAATATCTGGCTTCGATATCTCCGCTCGAATAATTTCTAATCTGCTTGAAAAAGCGTGAAATAGATTTATAGTGCAACCAATAAACTATAGCTGTGGGATGAACTACCATCTCGGTTTTTTCTTTGAGGGATTTGGCAAATAACAAGTCCTCACAAAAATCCACATTTTCTGGATATTTTCCTGCGGCCTTCCATGCCTTTTTTGTAAATGCTACTGATCTTGATGAAGGCAAGTAATAATCTGGGTGAATTTTGTCTGGCATGACGGCTACGAATGGCGCTGAGGCACATTCTGTAGCGGAGTTGCATTCTGTCAGATAATAACCTGCAACAGACTTTGCCTCTTTTGTTTCTATGGGGTGAATGATTTTTTCAAACCAATCAGGCTTTGGGATGCATCCTGAGTCAGTTACGGCAATTATGTTGCTTTTTGACTTGCTTATGGCTGTGTTTCTGCCAATTGATCTGTTTTTTCCAGGAACACTGATGAGTTTTATTTGAGGAAGTTTTTTCTTGAAAGATTTGATTTTCTCTTTGGTTTTGTCTGTTGACCCAGCATCCGTGATGATGATTTCGTCAGGAATTCTTGTTTGAGAGGCGATAGACTCTAGTAGTTTAACTATAGCGTTTTGTTCATTTTTTACTGTAACTATGAGTGATGCGCTTTTTCCCATATCTTTTCGTATAAATCAGCTATGCTCTCCCAAGTTTGTTTTTGTGCCCATTTTTGGGCTTTTTTGACTGATTCATCGTCTATTTTACTCTTTTTTATGGAAGAAAGTAAGCTTAAAGCTAGCTCATTGCTATCATTTGTTATCCTTATGCAATCTGATCTTGGATGGAGTCGAAGATAGTCTTGCTTGAGCAGATTTGAATAAACTGAACACACTGGTCTTCCAACTATCATTGCATCAAGAATGCTCAAGTACGAAGAAGTGATAACGTGAGTAGATTTTTTTAGTATGGGTAATACATTTTTTTTATAACCTGTAACGCTGCCTAGTTTTTCTGCTTTTGTTTTATATTCTCCATCACCTAAAAAGGTTATTTTTACTTTGGATTCTTTTTTCACTTTTTTCAAGCCATTTATGACTATGTTGGAATCATTGTCTTGACTAAGTCTTCCGTAAACTATAATGTGTGGCGTCTTTGGCATTGCGACTGGTTTTTTGTCCGTTGCGCCGTATGTAACGAAATTTGGACGAATTTGGTACCAGTTGCTTATAAAATCTCCCACCGCTATAGTGCTGGAGCTTAAAGTTATGGCGAGTTGTTTTTGATGTATTGCTGACTTTTTAGGAGGAAACTCCCCTTCCCATCCATGAAATGTGGTAAATACGGGTTTGACTAAGATAAGCTTGAGAGGAACTACCCAGAAGAAAACGTCGTGAACGTGAACTATGTCAGGGCTTGTCAGTAACTTTCTATTTCGAAATAAATATTGCCATATGTAAAATTTTTTGTCTTTTTCTGAATGATTGAATGTGGGGATCCTATGAATATGAATTCCCTCAAATATTTCTTCTTCAAACAACGACTTGTCGTGTTGTTCTGTGATGACAGTAATTTTGTGACCTCTTTTTATGAGAATTTTGCTAAGTTTGTAGATGTGGGTCTCTACCCCACCAATGTGAGGGTGAAACATGCGAGATAAAAAAGTTATTTTCATTGTTTTGCGCTATTAATTATAATCACATTTGGCTTTCTAAGTTTAAATATTTTTGAAATAAGCGTTTTTATTTTATAAAAAGATGAAAATGCAAATAATTCTTGTGTATTTATTACCTTGAATCCTGCGCATGTTAGTTCAAATTTAATAATTGACTCTGTATACCTTCTTACGTGGGCACTATAATTTATTTTCTTTGCAATTTTTTCTTCCAAGTCCTCATTTACCGGGACAGATATTATTAGATGACCAGTTTTTTTCAGTAATTTTTTTATCTCTTTATATAAACTAAATATTTTATCTGGATCTATGTGTTCGAATATTTCAAAGGCAAAAATATAATCGTATTTCTTTTTTTTAATGTATTTATTTAAACTTAACGCATCTCCTACTATTCCTTTAAACCCTTTAATTTCTTTCTTGAGTTTTTTAATGTTTTCTTCAGCAATGTCTAGTCCCGTAATAGAAATTGTTTTTTTAGAGTTATTTTCAATAATTTCTTTTTCAATCCAACCGTTCCCAATTCCTATATCTAAAATGTTTAATTTGCTTTGTTTAAATGAGTCAGTCTTAACTATCACTTCATAAGTTTTTTTAATTCTATCTTTAGTGATAAAATCCAACCTATTTTTTTCATTATTCAAACTTTTATCCCAAAGAAGTTTTGTGTTTTTATTAGATATTTTGGAAATAGAAGCACCGTACAAAGATAAAAATCCTTCTATATTTTTATTCAAAGCAAATTCCTCTCTCAATTTTTCCACAAGAAATGGGTTTTTTTTGTTTTTCATAATAATAGCCCTTTCGTACATTATAATGTTAAGAAGGGTATTTTTTATGAGAAAAATTATTTTTCTATTACTGCTGCTTCTTATTGTCATTTTGCATGCTAACCAAAAATCTCTTAAAAGAGATTTATATGAAAAAAGCAAGCTGCTTGATGAAGTAGAGGATAGGATGGACATCATGGAAGACAAGTACCAAAACATTGTTTCAAATTAGCTGGCGGTAGTGGACAAAGTTAGAATATTTTATGTATTAATTATGACGAAACATAAGTTTTTCCCTGTGTTTGCTTCCTTTTGGTAAAATACCCTATGTATGAGTGAAAGAGTGAGGTTTAATCATCCTGCCGCAGTAGAATTTGAGGGCGATCACCATGTAGAAAATCAATATGCCCTAATGCCTTGGTTGATTGCAGGACTATCTAGAGTAAATGAAGGACATATCTACTCCACAAATATTTCAGCAGAAATTGGATTTTTAGACGATATTACCCCTTATGATGTTAAGGTTACCAATTCGGATGTGCGCCTATTGTATTGTGATGTGAGCGGAGATGAGCAAGAAATTAGTTTAGACCTCTTGCCCGGACTGGCAATTGTTAGAAGTGATGGATCAAGGCCACATGAAGAAAAAGGTGAGTTGCTAGTGGAATTTACTTATCTAAATTCTGGATCTCAGGAAATGGAAGAGAGCCCGAGACGAATGAGAGTAAACGGGATTGCTTTTGGAAGACACGAGGGACACCCAGAAAATGAAAGTGGTGACTTCTACTTGGTAGGTGAAGATACACAGTATGATCCAGAAGATTCTGGGGCGGGACAAAGAAGATTTCCTTTCTGGAGAATGGGTGTGTACGGAAATCCCGAAGAATTAATGCCTAGGTTTCTACCCAATTAAGTTAGTTTTAAGTAATCTGAAAGTAATTTACTGGATTCTTCTGGTTTTGAAGGGTCATATAAAAAAGATTGCCAACCAATTTTTCGTACTGGATCTAAATTTGATTCCATGTTGTCTATAAAGAGTATTTCATTTGGCTTAACGCCTGACTTGTCTTGTGCGTGTTTATATATTTTATTATCTGGTTTTTGAAGCCCTACAACACTTGAATCAACCACAGCATGCCAATCGATTGGCTCTAATAGATTTTTTTGATGAATTTTTTCTAACATTCCTGGATATATGTTGGTGATCATTCCCAATTTGTATTTTTCTTTAGCTTTATTTACCACGTCCCAAATTGATTCATTGTGCTCGAATCTGTCTACAATATCTTGATGAAGCGAGTAGTTGTCGGGAAAGGAGATTCTTAGATATTTTTCTAAAATTGGAATCAGATTATCAACGTTGTAGTCTAAACAAGCTCTTTGAGTGTTGTTTTTCCATACCTCATCAAACTTCCCGTTTTCTGTTTTGCTGACTTTTAAGTCATCCTTGAGTTCTTGCCATTTGTTGCTTTTGTCAAAATCAATGATCAAAACACCACCGACATCAAAATAAATATATTTAAGCTTTCCCATTATTTACTCTCGATCCTTACCTCTGGCAACCATGTGTATTTTGGTCTCGTAAGCATGAATGCTACTACCTCAGCTAGTTCTTTTGGGGGAATGAATTTTTTATATGCTTCTTCAGGAATACCTTCTTTTACTTTTTTAAACATGTTTGTGTTTGTGCCGCCCTGATAAACTCCTGCAACTCTAATACTAGTTTCTTTTAAATCTTCTCTCAAAACCTCAGTGAACCCTCTAACTCCATATTTTGTAGCACTATATATAGACTGACCTTTTTGAGCAGAATACCCAGACCTAGATGAAATGTTGATGATTGCAGCCTCTTTAGATTTTTTAAGCTTGGGTAGTAGTTTTTGAGTGATTAGTATTAATCCTGTTAAGTTCGTACTGATCACATCAAGGGTTTCTTCTTCAGATATTTTATCTAGATCATTTACCTTTTGCCAAATACCAGCGTTGTTTATTAGGCAATCAATGTTTTCAATTTTTTCTACGGCTTTATTTATCTGATTCTTATCCCTTAAGTCACATTCGATAATCTCTACGGCTATTGCACCTTCTTTTTTAGCAATTTCCGACACAATTTTTAGTTCTTTTGAGTTTCTGCTGAGTAGAATTAGTTTAGTTTTCTTTTTTGCTAAAAGCAGAGCGATTTCTTTACCTATTCCCTCACTTGATCCAGTTATTAGTATTGTTTTTCCATTTAAGTTCATTTGTTCTCCTTTATTCTTCTATCTCAAAATAATACATAACAACATCTTCTTTTGAATTGTTGGAAAATTCGTGCTCTTCGCCTGGTTCGATAATTAAAACCTCTCCTGCTTTGAAGGTTTTGTCTTTTCCATCTAATTTAAGATTTCCTTGGCCTTTTTCTATGTAAAATACTTCGTACATGTCGGGATGACTATGGTTTTCTGCCACATCCCCTGACTTTATAGTAACTCTACCAATTTGTGGCATGTGGGGAATATCACCTCTTTTGGCAATAACTTTTTTCAACATGTTTTTGTTGTGGGAGGTAGGAATGTCTGGAAGATCAGAAATATTTATATGTTTCATGTGGTCGCTGCAGGACTTGAACCTGCGACCTCTCGAATGTGAATCGAACGCTCTAGCCAGCTGAGCTAAGCGACCAATGCAGCTATTGTATCAGATACATACTTGCTTTAGTCTCATCAAGTATAGATAATTATATTAGATTGAGGATTTTAAATGATCTTAAAGGTTATTGGTGGTTTTTTCATGGATATTATAGAAACGTCCGTAGCGGCGCTGTCTATTTTCTTGGTAGTTTATCTTTTTTTAATGCAACCTCACCAGGTGAATGGAAATTCTATGTATCCTAGTTTTGAAGACAGAGAGTACCTGATGACTGATAAAATTTCTTACCGCACAGGTGATCCAAAAAGAGGTGATATTGTAGTATTTCACGCACCACCAAGCGCACATTGCCCATCTGGAACTGGATGTGACTTTATAAAAAGAGTGATCGGATTACCTGGCGAGGTGGTGGAAGTAACTCGTGGTCAAATATACTTAAACAACCAACCACTGGCTGAGGAGTACCTTCCAGACTCATTTGTGACTCATCCTGGGTACTTTACTTCATCCGGACCTGTAGTGGTTCCTCCTGGTGAATATTTTGTGGTGGGAGACAACAGGAATCACTCTAGTGACTCAAGAGCTTTTGGCTTTGTCCCCAAAGAAAATATAGTAGGTAAAGTTTTTTTTAGATATTGGCCGTTAGATAGAATGGGTGGGATATCAGCTGCGGACTACGATTTTTTTAGTGAGTAAGTTTTTGATGGATTTCTTTTAGTCTTTCATTGACTTTTTCTGGACCACCTTTTAGGGTGATTTGGATTTTAGTCTCGATTCTGGATTGCTTAAGAATTACCTTTGCTTTCTTCCCCAGAGACTTAGTTAAATCTGACTTCATTTTGTCTAGTTCTTTACTGATGATGAGAGTTTTTTTTGGAGATCCTGATTTTTGAACTTGGCCATTTTGGTTTTTAAATCTTCTAGCAAGTTCTTCCGCCATCCTGACTGACCCTGATTCTCTTAAGATTATCTTGTAGGCTTCAATCATGCTTTTTTGGTGGTCAATTGCAGATAATGCCCTAGCATGACCCTCTGTGATTACTCCGCTCAATAACCCATCTTTGAGGGCGTCTGGTAGCTTTAGAAGCCTTAATGAATTACTTACGTAAGAAGCAGATTTGCTGACCCTGTCTGCAATTTCATTGTTCCCAAGGTTAAACTCGATCATCAATCTCTCGAAAGCTTTTGCTCTGTCTATAGGATTTAAATCTACTCTTTGAACGTTTTCGACAATCGCCATTTCCAACATACCTCTTGGCGTCGTTTTTTTTATGATTGCCGGAACTGTTTGAAGTCCTGCTAGTTTAGAAGCTCTCCACCTTCTTTCGCCTGCGATGATTTGATGTCCTGCTGGAGTATGCGCAACAACTAAAGGCTCTAAAACTCCGTGTTTTTTTATGGAATCCATCAAATCCTGAAGTTGTTCAGGAATAATGACCCCCCTAGGCTGTAACGGATTTGCCTGTAAGTTGTCGACAGGAATTTGTTTTACTACTTGCTCGTCTATCATTTAAATTAGTTTATGACCTTGATATATTTTTTACCAAGGCGGGTGAAGAATTGGACTTCTCCATCTTTTAGTGCGAATAAAGTGTGATCGCTTCCTTGACCCACTCCATCAGCGGCGTGGAATTTGCTGCCGCGTTGTCTAACAATGATGTTGCCAGTTTTTACTTTTTGACCACCGAAAATCTTTACACCCAGTCTTTTTCCACGTCTTGTTGATCCTTGAGTCGTCTTACCACCAGCTTTTACCTTTGACATTAGATTCTCCTAATTTTTTTCTAAAACATAAATCCGCCGCACCACAGTAGAGTTTGGTCTTTCGTAGACGAGCGGACCTGCTTGGCGAGTATAACCAAAGTTTTCACAACTGTCAATCAAGTTGTCCGTACTTTTCACGATCCTTTTTGACCTTAGTTGTGGCAAAATAAGTACAATTTTTTTGCCGCTATCTAATATGGTTGAAAGGTTCTTTAGAGCACCTATGTATAGTTTCTCTAAGCCCTTTGCCATGTTTTTTATTTTGCTTTCCTGTATTTTGGGTGGGCCCATGTAGGGTTCGAAGACAATTGCGTCTATGTTTTGACCTAAATCACCTCTAGATGTATGTGCCACGTCTTTTTCAAAAACTTTAATTTTGTCTGAAATGTTGTAATTTTCTGATAGCCATTTAAGGTTGTTTTTTGTGTCAGTTATTGCCTTTTCACTTATATCTGACCCCACTACTCCATGGCCAAGCATCAAAGCTTCGGCAAGGATGGTCCCGCTGCCGCAAAATGGGTCGTATATTACTCCCTTTTCATCCTTGTCAAATGCCATATTTACCATGACTCTGGCAATCTTTGGCGGCAACATTCCGCTTCTTGGGTCATTTGCAGGCCTACCGTAATCTCTTCTGGTCCATTGTTTTATGTTTTGAAATAAAAGGGCCTTGAATAACCGCTTTTCTTGATTTACATCAATAACCCAATATTCTTGATAGTTTTTCTGTTGAGATTGAGCTGAGTCGTAAATTGAAGCAATTGAAGTAAACCTTGAAGAAACACCCTTTTCTTTGAGGGTGTTTTTAATTGATTGATTGAAAGATTTTTTTTCTTCGGAGTAAACGCAAAAAGTAACTTTACTTTTTCTCTTTGACAAATCATTTGTTATTGAAAGCTCAGGATCGTTCTTTTCTAAGGCTAACTCCTCTGCAATCTTTACAACCCCTCCTGAAACTGAGTGAATTATATCTACTAAGTCTTCGCTTATTTCTGCTGAAGCGATGGTGTTTGTAATTCTTTTTGGGTTGTGTCCGTATCTACCCAAAATTGTTTTTAGCTCTTCAAAACATAAGTCATGTGCTTTGCCAAGTAAAAAATAGAAGTTTTTCATGTTTTTATTGTAGAGGGAATATATATTAAAAGCGATTGCTATGCTTTTTTAGCAGTAGTTTTTTTGGCTGGAGTCTTTTTCTCGGCTTCTTTTTTTGGTTTTGCTACTGGTTTTTTTCCAATAGAAGTTATTTTTACCACTGTTAAGTGAGACCTGTGTCCTTTTACTCTTCTATATCTTGATTTAGCTTTGTAGGTTGCAACTCGAATTTTGTCACCCTTTTTGTGCTCTATTACCTCTGCAGTGACAGCATCTTTTAGTGTTGGGGTGCCAACACTGACTTTTTCACCATCTACCACCATAAGAACATCTTCGATGATAAATGTGCTTCCTGGCTTTTTATCTAGATTGTTTACTTCTATTGTTTGACCTACAGAAACTTTGTGTTGCTGGCCTAACAATTTAACGATTGCATACTTCATAGGGATAGATTCTATCAGGAAGGGTCGTAGTTTTCAACGACGGGGAATTATTTGATTTCTAATGATGCTTTTGGCAACACGTACACTTTGCTTGCATTTACAACAATTCCGAGAAGCATGGCTGTGGATATGATGGAGCTTCCCCCCACAGAAACTAGGGGAAGAGTTATGCCTGTAATGGGTAAAATTCCCATATTCATGCCTATATTTACAAATACCTGAATAGACAAGGCTGTGAATACCCCAACACAAAGTAGCCTGCTTGTCTTGTCTTTTGTGTTTTCTGAAATTTCTAAAATTGTTTTTAACATCCACAAGTACGCCAAAATAACTACTATTGCTCCAACAAAACCAAACTCCTCAGCTATAGCTGCAAAAATAAAATCAGTATGTCTTTCTGGCAAAAAGTTTAGTTGTGATTGAGTTCCATGTCCAAGACCTTTGCCCACAAGTTTTCCTGATCCGACTGCTATAACAGATTGAATAGAGTTATAACCACTGCCTAAGGGATCTTTTTTTGGATCTATAAAAGTTTGCAGGCGCTGAACCTGATATGGCTTTAGGAAGGAAAAAACTACCGGGCTGATGAGCATGATTGGCAGAAGAGTAAGAAAAATATATTTTTTTGGGAATTTTGAAATGAAAAGTTGAGACAAAATAATAACTCCTAAAATTATAGCTGTTCCAAGATCTGGTTGAAGAAAAATTAATAGAAGTGGAAAGATGCTTGCGAACAGTAAATTGAAATAGTTTTTTAGGTGTGTCTTTGACCTGGCCATGTATACGGACAAAAAAATAATTAAAAGTGGTTTAACAAACTCTGAGGGTTGAAATCTAAAAAATCCTAAGTCTATCCAACGGATAGATCCCCTTGTGCTGTCCCCAAATATGAAAGTTGCCAGTAAAAGAATGATTGATGCAGCATACCAACTCCATGTAAAAAATCCGTAAATGTGATAATCCATCAATGAAAATAGCGCAAAAGCAACTAATCCAAGTCCAATATATATAGCTTGTTGCTGTATCAACTGAGGACTTATGCTCCCTATGGAAGTAAGACTAAATATAGTCAATATAATTGCTGGAACAATGATCCCTAGGCTTTTTGTGTTTATATTCACAAAAGCATTGTAGCAAATTTACGCTGGTGTAACTTTGAATTCCTCTGCCTTTACCAGTTTTCTTGCAAGCACTTTTTGTTTTATTTCTTCTTCATGCTCTTCAGGCCACTCTGACAATTCAACTATTACCTGTTGATCGTAAGTCACACCAAGTTTTTTTCGTTGTTTTTGTATTTGACTTATTATTTCTCTTGCTTGACCCATTTTCTTTAAGTCATTTGTTAGGGTGGTGTCTAATGATGTAGTCACTGTGTTTTCTGATGATGTATCGTTGTCCCACAACACATCAACTACATTGACTTCATCTTTCAGTACACTAAACAGGTCTTTTCTTACTAATTTTTTGCATGAAACAGAAACTTTTGCGAGAGGCTGTTTTAACTTAAATCCGCTTTCCTGCCTTTGTGCATGAGTTGCTTCAACAACTTTTCTCAAAAGTGTCATTTCTTCTTCTAGCTTGCTGTCTATCAGATCATTGTTGTGTTCTGTCATCAATTCATGATGAACTGACTCAGCATCGTTGCCATTTTTGAAGTTTTGATACATCAATTCACTATAAAATGGCGTAAACGGAGCAAAGAGAAGAGTTAGTCGATAAAGAGCCGCGCCAAAAACCTGACTGACTTCTTTATTATCCTTTCCTCTTAACCTTTCCCTACTCCTCCTTAAGTACCAGGTGGACAATTCATTTGTGTACTCCATTAGCTTCCTGCTAGCCGAAACGACGTTGTATTCATCCATTAGCTTTGTATATTCTTTTGTAAGTGTTTCTGTTCTACTCACAAGCCAAGAATCCATGATGTCTTTGGGGCTTTTTGGGAAAGTTAATGGTTGAGATTTGTCTGCATATAGTTGATAGAAAACAAAAACATTCCACCAGATTGTGAATACTTTTCTTTTTATATCTGAGACTTCTTTGTCAGAAAAATTCATGTTTTCTGCCTTCATGACAGGTGAACTCATTAGATATAGCCTTAGAGAATCTACTCCGTACTGGTCGATTAACTTCGTTGGATCGGGATAGTTTTTCTTGCTCTTGCTCATTTTTGCACCGTCTTCAGCAAGAATATTTCCCGTAGTCACTGCATTTTCGAAAGTATTTTTACCAAATAACCCAACGGATAATACGTGAAGGGTGTAAAACCAGGCTCTGGTTTGAGCTATATATTCAGCAATAAATTCTGCTGGGAATTCACTTTCGAATTTTTCTTTGTTTTCAAAAGGATAATGAAGTGAAGCATATGGCATGCTCCCCGACTCTACCCAACAGTCAAAAACTTCTGGAATTCTAGTTCCCTGTTCGGTTTTTTCGTCATCTACCCATACTTTTATGTGGTCTATAAACTCTCTATGAATATCAGTAAGATTTTCTACCTCCTTTGGCTCAACTGCCCATTGCTGCAACTCTTCTATAGATCCTATTATCCTTTTTTTGTCTGACGCATCACTTTTCCACACTGGCATTGGTGTTCCCCAATAACGGGACCTGCTAATATTCCAATCAGGAGCAGTCTCTAAACCTTTACCAAATCTTCCTTTCTTTAAATGACCTGGATACCAATTGATGTTTTCGTTTTGATCAATCATCTGAGATTTGATTTTCTGAACATCAATAAACCAAGCTGGAAGAGGTGCGTGATATAGACGTGTTTCACATCTATAACAAGTAGGTACGCTACTTAATTTTGGTTTATTTTTATAAATAAGATTTCTGTTTTTTAGATCTTCATTGACATATTTATTGGCCTTTAACATAAACATGCCCGCCCAAGGGGCAACTTCCTTTTTCAACATACCTTGATCGTCTACGTGCTCTACCAACTGAATATTTTCCTTCAGCATCACTCTGTAGTCGTCTTCACCATATACTGCTAAAGTGACTATCCCTGTTCCTTCCTCTGAGGTTACATAATCGTCGACAACAACCACTCCCGCTCTTTTACCATCTCTTTCAGGATAAAAGTCATAATGTAATTCAAACTCTACACCATCTAATTCTGCTCCCTTAAATGTTTCTATGACTTCATATTTAGACTCTTCTTTGAGCATTTCCAGAGTGTCTTTTGCCAGAATGTAGTATTCATCAGCTTGTTTAACCTTTACGTACTCTAGACTTGGATTTGCTACCAATGCTGGTGTTGCTAGTTTATTCCAAGGAGTTGTGGACCATGCCAGAAGGTAGGTATTGTCTTTGTTCTTTAGTTTGTATTTGTAAACTGTACTTGGAACTTCTTTATCTTGATAGCTGTTATCCATGGCTATTTCAAAATTGCTTAGTGGAGTGGCACATCTTGGACAGTATAAAATTACTCTTTTGCCTTCATTCACCAGTCCTTTTTTATCTAGCGTTTTAAATGCCCACCAAACAGATTCCATGTAGTCTTTGTCCATGGTTTTGTAGTTGTTTTTGAAATCTACCCATCTACCTAGTCTTCCTATGATTTTTTCCCACTCTTTGTCTAGTTTTAATACCTCATTTCTGCAGGCTGAGTTGAATTTATCAATTCCTAGATCTTCTATTCCTTTTTTACCGCCCTTAAGATTAAGAGACTTTTCTATCATGTTTTCTATTGGTAAACCATGACAGTCCCACCCCCAGACTCTTTCTACTCTATAACCTTTCATAGTCCAGTACCTGGGAACAACGTCTTTTATGGTAGAGGCTAGTAAGTGACCGTAGTGGGGCATTCCAGTAGCAAATGGAGGGCCGTCGAAAAATTCATATGATTTTTCTTCGGACCTTAATTTAACTGATTTTTCGAAAGACTTATTTTCTTTCCAATACTCTAAAACCATTTCTTCAGCTTCTGGAACGTTTAGTCTTTGCTGAAAATTGTCGATTTTTAGATTTTTTTTCATTTTACTCCCAATAAAAAAACCGTCTGGCCCAAGGGTCGTTTTGACGGTTCCACCTTTTATTTAACTTGTCCTGCTGTCACGGGCTTACCCGGGAAGTTCTACTTTCTCTGTCGATTTCTTCTTCCAGCTCCTCTGGTGATATTCAGAGTCTAATGCCTTTAATTTGCGTAAGTATAACATATTGAGAATTTCTTGATGAGCAACGTAGTTTGTAAGTGTTGCGGTTTCCCACAACTTACTACGTCGCTCATCATCAAGCAAAGATACTACTGAAGCCAGGGGCTGGGCTTCGAGGCGGAGTTATTTATTTATACAAGATGGTTCATGACAAATATCATCATGATCCGCACGGAACCAGCTTGTATCCCACAGAGAATCTCCATAAACGATGTTTCCTTTGCAGTCTATGTATACCCATCCGTCATATATGACGCGATCTGCTTCATATATAAAGTCTGGATGCACACAAACGCTGCATACTTCCATTTGTCTTTCTTTGGAAGCTTGAGGTGAGTCGTCGTGCATAATGACCCAACAGGAACCATTTCTGCTTCCTGTTCCCCAATACCACTCAGGGGCATCATCATCCACATAAGAGATCATTCTGTAGATTGGTCTTAGGCTGCACTCTTCGTCGTAGGTGCAAGGAAGAGGTTCACCAATGTTATTGGCTCCTGGTTCCTCACAAACTTCGTCGTAGGTGCAAGGAAGAGGTTCACCAATGTTATTGGCTCCTGGTTCCTC